>CAZYSM010000044.1:0-22356 GCA_964649975.1 uncultured Bacteroidales bacterium
ACCTCCCAGGTATTACCGCTGTTGAGCAGGTCTGTGAGGTTTTTATATGGACTTTTAGATTTAACCTCAGCCATCTGGCGGTATAGAGCCTCTTCGTATGTTTCTTTTCTTACTTTCCGGATAACGCCGAATACAACGGGCTTCTTAAGAGCTGCCAGTTGATAATGTATCATTGGATCCGGATCTTCGGCATTGTGTACCATAATGTCTTTTTCCGTAATTCCATTTTCGCCTATCTTCACAACTTTTATACGGGAATGTTCGTCAAGGATAAGGCCTTTGTCTTTATTCTTGCCAAATATCATTGGCTCTCCGTGCTTAACTATGATGTAATTTTCTTCTTTGTCCGGATCTTTAGTCAGAAAATCATAAGCATGTTTGTTGAAAATCACGCATGTTTGCAGGAATTCCACTACCGATGTGCCCTGATGTTTTTCTGCTTCTAGCAATATGTCCACGCTGAGATTTATATTGGAATATAGGCTACGAGCAAAGAAAGTAGCACCTGCACCAATAGCCAGCTCACCAGGGTTAAATGGGTCTTCTATTGTTCCGTAAGGAGAAGTCTTGGTCTTAAACCCTTTTGGAGTGGTAGGTGAATACTGTCCTTTTGTCAAGCCATATATCTCGTTGTTAAACAGCAGGATGTTGACATTAACGTTACGGCGTATTTCGTGGATAAAGTGGTTACCACCAATAGCCAGTGCGTCGCCATCACCAGTTATTTGCCATACCGACAGGTCTGGGTTGGCTATTTTGATACCTGTTGCCAGAGCACCTGCACGACCGTGGATACCGTGGATACCGTAAGTAGCCATATAATAAGGAAAACGAGAGGAGCATCCGATACCGGATACAACAACAAATTTTTCCTTGGGGATTCCCATTTTGGCAAAAGCGGTCTGTACCGCACGCAAGATACCAATATCCCCACATCCCGGACACCAGCGTACTTGCTGGCCACTGTGGAAGTCCTTAAATGTATATTTGGGTGTATTTTCTGTTGCAGCCATTTTTTATTCCTCCAGATTTTTTTTGATTGCTTCTTTGAGTTCGGAAACAGTAAAAGGAATGCCCTGTACTTTGGTGTACAGGCGATAGTCAAACTGCGGAAATTCAGAACGCAGGTAGCGGAAGAATTGTCCGCGGTTCATCTCTGTTACCAGGATACGTTTGAATTTGCCAAATACTTCGGCAGTATTTGCTGGCAATGGATTAATGAAATGGAAGTGTGCGTGGCTTACTTTGTAACCTTCGCGGCGTAGCTCGTGTATAGCAGTATAGAGATGTCCATAGCTGCTGCCCCATCCAACAACGAGCAGGTCGCCTTCGGGTTCGCCATCCACTTCCAGCGGAGGAATGTCTTTTTGTACTTCTTTGACTTTATTCTCGCGTTCAATAACCATTTTTTCGTGGTTCTCTGGGTCGTATGACACATGACCCGTGACAGCCTCTTTTTCCAGACCGCCAATTACGTGCTCATATCCTGGTGTGCCAGGTATTGCCCAGCGACGGACATAAGTACCAGGGATACGTTCGTAAGGAAGATATTCTTCCAGTTCCCCGGCTTTTACAAGCGGAGGTTTAATTTCTGGCAGGCTATCTAAGGACGGAATTTTCCATGGCTTGGACCCATTTGCCAGATAACCATCAGTGAGTAGCACAACCGGGGTCATGTGTTCCAGAGCTATTTTGGCTGATAGATATGCATAGTAGAAACAGTTATCCGGGGTGGAGGCAGCGATAACTACTACTGGACTTTCACCATTACGGCCCCACAGAGCTTGCAGCAGGTCCGACTGCTCTGGTTTTGTCGGGAGACCAGTAGACGGGCCACCACGTTGTACATCTATTACGACCAGTGGTAGTTCCAGCATAACGGCCAGGTTCAATGCCTCGGATTTGAGTGCCAGCCCCGGGCCAGATGTAGATGTTGCAGCAAGTTTACCAGTAAAGGATGCACCTATGGTAGAGACAATACCAGCTATCTCATCTTCAGCCTGGAAAGCTATAACATCTAGGTCGCGGCGGGCTTCCATTTCCTGCAGAATCTCACTGGCGGGAGTGATGGGATAGGAACCCAGGAAAAGCTGTAAGCCTGCCTTTTCGGCAGCTGCAATTAAGCCCCAGGCTGTGGCAGTATTTCCGTTGATGTATCTGTATTTACCTTTTTCAAGTTTTGCAGGTTTTATAATATAGGTACGGGAGAGTTGCAGGTTCATTGCATAGTTGTATCCTGCATTGAGGACACGTTTGTTCAGCTCTGCAACTTCCGGCTTGTTTTTGAATTTATTATCCAGATAATTTTCTGTGTATTTTAAGTCTCTGTGGAACAGCCAGTAAACAATTCCAAGAGCGAACATATTTCTACTCTGCATAGCAGTGGAGTGGTCCACTTTCAGGTCTTTAACAGCTTCTTTAGTCAGGCTGGTGATAGGAGCCGGAATAACTTGATATTCGCGGGTTAGTCCGTTGTGTAGAGGATCAGGTACACATCCGGCTTTTTTCAGGTTAGCGTCGGTGAAAGTGTCAACGTCAACGATGATTGTTCCGCCTTTTTTTACCCAGCGCAGATTAGCTTTCAGAGCAGCAGGGTTAAGGGCTACCAGTACGTCGGCTTCGTCGCCCGGTGTAATGACTTCGCCGGATCCTATGTGTATCTGAAAACCTGATACACCGCCGACAGTCCCTTTAGGCGCCCTGATTTCCGCCGGATAATCCGGGAAGGTGGAAACTTCATTACCCATCATTGCCGAGGTCTCGGAAAAGCGAATACCTGTAAATTGCATTCCGTCACCGGAATCCCCGGCAAATTTGATCACCACATGGTCTCGTTCTTCTACGATTGGTTTTTGGTTGTCACTCATTTTTGTTTGTGATTTTTACTGAGCAAATGCTCATTATTTGTCACAAAGTTAAATAACAATTTTTTAATTTTTCCAAAATTTTTTGTGTGTTTAATATCAATCTTTAAAAAACTAAAAATTCAATCTTGGAACGTAGCATTTTTTTTGTATGTTTGATTGCAGATAGGTTAAAAATTTTTTTATGAATAAAGTTAATTATCAAGAGGTTAATCCTGAAGTAGCCGATCGTCTGGGCTTGACCCGTCAGGAATATGACCGTATAAAACAGCTGCTTGGGCGTGAACCAAATTTTACTGAGCTGAGTGCTTTTTCCGTGATGTGGTCTGAGCATGCTTCTTATAAAAATTCTATTAAATGGCTCAAGACCCTCCCGCGCAAAGGAGATTATCTTCTGGCAGAGGCCGGAGAGGAAAATGCTGGTCTGGTGGATATTGGCGATGGTCTGGCAGTGGCTTTTAAAATAGAATCTCATAATCATCCTTCTGCCATTGAACCATATCAGGGAGCCGCAACTGGTGTGGGTGGAATAAACCGTGATATTTTCACTATGGGAGCCCGTCCTGTGGCTCAATTGAACTCATTGCGTTTTGGTGAGATAGAATCCGACCATACCAAACGCCTGTTGCGTGGAGTAGTTAAAGGAATAGGTGACTATGGCAATGCCTTTGGTGTGCCTGTAGTGGGTGGAGAAGTTTTTTTTGACAAATCTTATAACCAGAACCCTCTGGTCAATGCAATGTCCGTGGGTATTGTCCACAAAGACCATATTTTATCAGCAGTAGCCCGCGGAAAAGGTAATCCTGTTTATATAATAGGTTCGTCCACAGGCAAGGACGGAATACATGGAGCAACTTTTGCTTCGGCAGATTTGACTGAGGACTCCCATGAGGATTTGCCCTCTGTCCAGATAGGTGATCCTTTTATGGAAAAATTATTGCTGGAAGCTACCCTGGAGTTGGCTCAGACAGGTGCTGTTGTCGGCATGCAGGATATGGGCGCTGCCGGAATTATTTGTTCTACTTCCGAAATGAGCGCCAAGGGTAACAGCGGAATGATTATTTATCTGGATAAAGTGCCTTTGCGTCAGCAAGATATGGAACCGTGGGAAATTTTGCTTTCCGAATCCCAGGAACGTATGCTCGTGGTGATGCAAAAAGGCAAAGAAGATGTCTTGCACAAAATCCTTGATAAATGGGATGTGCCTTATGCACAGATAGGTGAGGTTATTGACCAGGACAGATTGATTTTCTACTGGCACGGCGAAGTGGTGGCTGACATACCTGCATCGGCACTTGTTGTGGGCGGTGGTGCACCGGTGTATGATAGAGAATACAAAGCGCCTGCTTATCTGAAAAAAATCAAGGAATTTGATATTAATTCCCTGCCAGTACCTATGGATATTAAAGAGGTGGCATGGCGGATGTTACGAAATCCCAATCTGGTGTCCAAGCGCTGGGTCTATGAGCAATACGATACAATGGTGCGCACTAACAATATTAGCACAAATTTTATTACTGATGCTGGATTGGTCAATGTCAAAGGAACTAATAAAGCTCTTGCCCTGACCACAGATTGCAATGCCCGTTATGTCTTTGCGGACCCTGAGATTGGTACACAAATAGCTGTGGCCGAAGCAGCTCGCAATATTGTCTGCTCAGGAGGTAAGCCTGTGGCTATTACCAATTGCCTTAATTTCGGAAATCCTTATAACCCGGAGGTTTACTGGCAGTTTGTCGGTGCTATTAATGGCATGCGTAAGGCCTGTGAAAAATTCGGAACACCTGTTACTGGTGGTAATGTCAGTTTTTATAATCAGACACAGATAGGAGATACTATTGATCCTATTATGCCCACGCCGGTTATCGGTATGCTGGGCATTGTGGAGGATAAGAATAATATCATGACCATGGGCTTTAAGGAAAAGGGAGATGTTATTTTCCTCATAGGCCGCAGCCGCAATGATATTAATTCTTCGGAATACCTTGTTTCTTATCACGGGGTACGTTATAGTCCTCCGCCGTATTTTGATTTAGAGGAGGAGTACCGTTTGCAGCAGATAGTCAGTGATTTGATTAAGCAGCATCTCATCCGTTCGGCCCATGACGTGTCCGACGGTGGATTGTTCATTACCCTTGTAGAATCTGCCATGGTCAATAATCTTGGCTTTGATATAAGCACGGATGATGAGATACGTCTGGATGCTTTCCTTTTCGGTGAATCCCAGAGCAGGGTAGTGGTTAGCGTGACAATGAGCAAAGTAGATAGGTTTGTGGATTATATGCGCAAGCAGGATTTTCCGTTTTTGCTCTTGGGACATGTCACCAAAGGAGAAATGCGCGTGGATGATCATTCCCTCGGATTTATATATGATGCCCGTAAGGTTTATATGAATACCCTTTCCGAGATAATGGACGGTAAAAAGTGTTAGATACTAATTGCTTGATGATTTTGCAGCGGGGTATATAACAGTGCCCCGCTGTTTTTGTTTTGTCTTTGACAAATACAGTTTAATGGATTAAATTGTTTCAAATTTTAAATCTGTGGTTTGATGAAAAAATTTCCTTTTGCTTTTCTGGCGTTTCTTCCGTTGCTGTTTTTTTCCTGTCACAGGCAAACCGAGGATTTGAAAGCCAGGTGGTATGATACGGCTCTGTATTTGATTGATCATAAATACACGCAGATAAAAATTGCTGTGGTGTGGTCGGAAAAATGGGAAAATGATGATGGTAGTTTTTCTGATTTGCGGATAAATTCTTCGCAAGCGGCTCTGGAAGCTTATCGTAATGGCATAGCTTCGGATTATTTCCTTGGTAAGGAAGCACTTGATACCAGCGGCGGTGTGATACATCCTCCGCAGCAAGGATGTTATGTTGGCTGTTTTCCTGGCTGGGGCGAATACGAGGATTCGGTGAATGCGGCCAGGCTTGATACTTTCCAGTCTATGGCAGGCAAGTCCGTGGCTTTTGTGCCTTTTTCCGTGTATTTTGGGCGTTATGTAGGGAAAGACCTCTTGCCAATTGCTTATAATCTGGCACAGATAGGAAATGTATATGGGGCTGTGCCTATGATGCGGCTTATGCCCTGGGGAGAACCATACTGGCAGCCGCAGTACCAGCCAGAATTTTCTCTGGATAGCATTATCGGTGGGAGGTTTGACGGTTTCCTCAGTTCTGTAGCTGAGATAGTCAGGAACTACAAAAAGCCTGTTATGGTAACCTTTGGGGTGGAAATGAACGGTAATTGGTTTCCGTGGAGCGGCGTGTTCCAGGGAGCTGGTACTACAAGCCTTTTCGGAGACCCGGATGTGCCAGACGGCCCGGAGCGTTTCGTAGCAGCTTTCCGTCATGTGGTAGATATTTTCCGTAGTCATGGGGCCTCTAACGCCGTCTGGTATTTTCAGCCTAATAATGAGTCTTTCCCGGCTGAGGGATGGAATGTTATTCCGGCTTATTATCCTGGCGATGATTATGTTGACTGGGTGGCTTTCAGTTTCTACGGCGCACAAACGCCTGATGAGGACTGGCTGGATTTTCAGAGTCGTATGGATGTGATATACAATGAGATGATAACAGATTTTCCGGATAAACCTTTGATGTTGGCCGAATGGGGCGTTATTGAAAGATAAAAGGCGGCGGAGTGGATATGCTGCGCCCGTGCCTTAGCGATTTATACTCTACTATGTGAGGAGGAGAGGCGCAGGCACGGGCGCAGCCAGTAAAATTCCCTGTCTGTGGTTATTTATGGACATCACACTTTTTTCTTAACTTATTCCAGGAAATTTTCCTGGGCAGCTGCTTAGTATTGTTCGTCCTCGTTGGGGAAATCCTGGCGTTTGACGTCTTCTATATAACGGCTGACGGCATCAATGATCTCATCATGCAGGTTAAGATATCTACGCAGGAAGCGTGGGGAAAAGTCAATGTTTATACCCAACATATCATGTGTGACCAGCACCTGGCCATCCACTCCGCCGCCAGCGCCTATTCCTATAACAGGTACTTTCAGTTCGGAAGCTACTTTTTTGCCCAGATCGGCGGGAATTTTTTCCAGTACCAGGGCGAATATTCCGGCATCTTCCAGTAGATGAGCGTCTTCAATTAATTTTTGTGCTTCTTCGGGGTCGGTAGCACGCACGGCATAGGATCCGAATTTGTATATTGACTGCGGGGTGAGGCCCAGATGTCCCATTACTGGTATTCCTGCACTCAACACTGCTTTGACGGATTCTATTACTTCCCGTCCTCCTTCCATTTTTACGGCGTGAGCTTCGGACTCTTTCATAATGCGGATGGCCGATTCCAGTGCCCGCATGGGGTTTCCTTGATAAGTACCAAAGGGCATGTCCACGACGACCATAGCCCTGTTGACAGCTCTGACCACTGATTGCGCATGATAGATCATTGCTTCCAGAGTGATGGGCACAGTTGTTTCGTATCCGGCCATGACGTTGGCGGCCGAGTCGCCTACAAGTAAAACTTCTATACCGGCAGCATCAAGCAGCTTTGCCATGGAGTAGTCATAGGCGGTGAGCATAGCTATTTTCTCACCACGTTGTTTCATCTCCCGTAGTACCTTTGTGGTGATTTTCTTTGGGATTTTATTTGATCCTCTTTGTGTGGACATGATGTTGTATGTTTAGAATTGTAGTAAATCTTCCATGGTGAAAAATCCGCGTTTACCAAGGAGGAATTCTGCTGCCATAACAGCACCTACGGCAAAGCCTTCGCGACTTTTGGCCGAGTGTTTGAGTTCCAGGACGTCAAAATCGGATTCATAGACAATATTATGGATACCAGGGATTTCATCCTCGCGTATTGCTGTGATATGTAGCTGTTCTGGTGTAGCCTGTTCCATTGTCCAGGCATTTTTCCTGTCAAGATTAGAGATTATATCATTGGCCAGTTTGATTGCTGTTCCGCTGGGTGCATCTTTTTTGTGGATATGATGCGTCTCGGTGATGGACACTTCATATTGAGGAAATTGGTTCATAATCCTGGCCAGTATTCTGTTAATATGGAAAAGAACGTTTACACCAATACTGAAATTGGCAGAATAGAAAAAGGCTTTGTTGTGTGTAATAGCCATCGTGCGGAGTTCTTCCATTTTTTCCAGCCATCCGGTTGTGCCGCTGACCACAGGCACATCAGCTTCCAGGCATTTTTTCACATTGTGATATGCAGCTTCGGGAGTGGTAAACTCAATAGCTACGTCCACTTTTTTTAAGTTTTCTTCAGTGAATTCCTCTTGGTTGTTAATATCAAATTTGAACAGGATTTGATGTCCCCGTTTGATGGCAACCTGTTCAATTATTTTGCCCATTTTACCATATCCGATGATTGCTATTTTCATGTCACATTGTTTTTAGGTGTCCAACAAATTTAAAAGATAAATTCAATCTTTTGTAATTAATTAAGGCAAAAAAGCATCTTGCCCATGGTGTCTGGACACAGAGGCATTTAGAATTTGAGGCGTTGGTCTATTTTTAGTTTGGCGTTTAGTCTGGCCATTGTCCGCACTAACCGTGGCGCTTTTGCTATCAGCGTGCGAACAGCTTGCCTAAAAAAAGTGTCTGGGGTCTGGGCCTATACGGTTGAAGCGGTTTAGATTATCTATTTGTTTCATTTCGTGTTCTGTAAGTTCAAAATCCCAGATGTCAAAATTTTCGCGGATACGTCCGGGAGTAGCGCTTTTGGGAATAGCAATAAATCCGTGTTGTATATGCCATCTTAGCGTCACCTGCACGGGTGTCTTATTGTATTTTTGTCCTATTTTGGTTAATAGCGGGTCTGTGGCAACCTGTCCTTTGGCAATAGGCGACCAGGCTTCTACAGCAATCTGGTTATCCGAGCAAAATTTTATCAGCTGTTCGTCCATCATGTATGGATGTAGCTCTATTTGGTTAACTGCTGGCAGGATATCAAAATGTTTTATAAGGTTTTGCAGGTGGGAAACAAGGAAATTGCTAACGCCTATTGACCGGACTTTGCCTTTCTGATATAGTTCAATCATAGCCTGCCATGTTTCCAGATAGGTGCGCGACACTCCAGGCCAGTGTATCAGGAAAAGGTCAAGATAATCGGTTTCCAGCTCGTTGAGTATTCTATCATAAACGCGGAACACGTTATTATATCCATGGTCACTATTCCATATTTTTGAAGTGATAAAAAGTTCTTCACGAGGTAGGTCAATTTGCTTAAAAGCTTTGGCCAGCTGTCGGTGGTTACCATATATATCGGCTGTGTCAAAATGTCTGTAGCCTGTTTCTATGGCCACTCTTATTGCCTGGGAGACCTGCTGCGGGTCGGTCAGACGATAAGTGCCAAAGCCCAGAGCAGGTATTTTTTGTCCGTTATTTAATGTTTTAGACAACATTTTTATTTGATTTTTATGATTTATATCAGTTTTTTTAAAGTTAAAATTTATAATCTTTATCACAAAACAATTAATTGTGGTTTATATGCAATCTTTTGATTATAAAGGGAAAATAATTGATTTTATCAATCAGATTAATTCCATTATTGCCGGGAACACAGAAGCCTCGGATTATAACAGGCTTACCTCATTGCTGCAAAAAATGATTTTTTATGCAGAGCAATATTTTATTGAAAAAGGTCTGAAAAGTCGTGAGTATCCGCATAAAATAAAAGAGATAGAGGCAGAACAAAAGCAGGTATTAGCCCGTATCCATGAGTTTGCCGAATGTGTGGAAAAGATGAATGCCGAAACTCATAATATGCTGGCTTTTCTTACTCACTGGAAAGAAAAACTGGAATACGAGGACTCTCTACATAGCTCATAGTCTCAATTTGTTTATATGATCTTTTACCTGGGTATTTATAGCCAGTATTTTTCCATCCGGACCTATGAGAAATTCCGTTGGTATCCGGCTTACATTGTATTTGCGTAGTATGGGCGAGTTCCAAAAACGGTGGTCGTTCAGGATAATGTAGCTGTTAGCATATTTTTTTACAAATTGTGCCAGCGAGGTTGAATCTATATCCAGAGAAAAAGCTATTTTTACCACTTTATTGGTATTCAGATTTTCTCTTTTGTCCATAATTTTTGTGCATTTATTACACCAGGAGGCTGTGAAAATCAGATAAATATATTTTCCTCTGAAATTTTTTAATTTTACAGGACTGTGGTTTATGTCATAAGCCATAAACTCAGGCGCTTTCTGTCCTGGTGCAATGATAGATCCAAAGGATTGTTTTCTTTGCAGGTTTAGTTTTATATTTTGCACAAAGCTGTGCATGCGCAATACATGTGGATTTTTGGGGAACAGTCGTCCCAAGGCACTGTCCACCATAAAGAACAGTTGGGCGTCATCCTCAGGGTCAAAGACAGGAAAGCCTGGATGATAGGTCTGCGACAGAGCAGGTAATGCCACCAGGGATTTATAATGTTTGTAAACAAAGTTAGTTGAATATTCTTTTTGTTTTTTAAGGATATGTTTTATTGATAAAGCCACTTTGCGTGCAGAATCAGTTAATCCTTTTTCTGTCAGTTCTTTATATAACATGTCCAGCGAGTCTACCGACCGACGTGTGCTATCCAGATGTTGTTCCAGCAATTGTATCAGGCGGCTGTCGTTATCGCCTTTTATCTCATAGCTGCTCAGCAGGCCTTTGTAGTCTGCTGTAAGGAATATGTAATCACCGGAATCGGCCAGCAGATAGATGTTATAGTTTCCATTGGTGAAGTTTAGAACAAAAAAATCTTTTCCATGAGTGGTGCCGTGGATTTTGAATTTTCCGTTTTTGTCCAGTTCTACAGAATCCGTCAATACGTTGCCAGTAGGCAATGCCCTGTATAATCTTGCATAAGTGCCGGTAGGTGCATTGATAAGTCGGCCCTCCACAGTGAAATTCCATGATGGTTCCTTCTGACAGCCTGATATTAAGAGAAATAAAATGACAGCCAGTAGCAGGGGTTTTCTTTGTCCCATAGTTTTTATATTTTTATGCAAATTTACCACAAACAAATTTAATTTTTTATGTTTTTTCAAGGACATATAATGCCCTTATTGACAGCTATTTTTACTTTTACGATAATTGTTGTGGCCTCTAACGAGATTGCCAAAGGTTTCCAGAAGTTAAAATTACCTCTTATAACAGGTTTTATCATCATTGGTGTCATTGCCGGCCCCGATTTATTAAAAATGATTCCGCGCGAGTCCCTCTCGCGCCTCACTTTTATAGACGACATAGCCCTGGCTTTTATTGCTTTTGCCGCAGGAAATGAGATGTTCCTCAAGGACCTGCAGGGAAAGCTGCGCAGTATTGGTATAATGACTGCTGCCCAGTTTTTCATAACCTTTCTGGTCAGTTTTTTCCTGCTAATGTTGATTTCTGAGAAAATACCTTTTATGGCACGTCAGCCTCAGGAATATAAAATCGGATTGGCTCTGCTTATTTCCACTATTTTTATTGCACGTTCCCCGGCTTCGGCCATTGCCATTATTAATGAGCTCAGGGCAAAAGGGCCTTTTACACAGGTGGCCCTGGGTGTGACCATTATCAAGGATATCCTGGTTATTATTCTTTTTACCATCACTTTTTCTGTATCAGCTAATTTGATTAATGGCATAGAGTTTAGTTATTCAAAAATTTTAATTGTAATTGCAGAGCTGGCTACTGCCATTGTTCTGGGATTGATTTACTGCCAGATTATTAAGAAGTTTTTTGAGCTAAAGATGGATTCCACTATTGAGGCCGTGCTTTTTCTTTTTATTGGCTGGTCGCTTTTTGGCTTATCCCATTTTGTGGAACATTACACTGAAACACATTTGCATTTCCGCTTTCATATAGAAGCCCTGCTGGCTGGAATAGTTGCCAGCTTCCGTCTGACAAATAATACCAAATACCGTTTGCATCTGGAAAGTCTTATCCACCGTCTCGGACCATTTGTCTATGTTGCTTTCTTTACAAAGGTCGGTGCGGATATAGAACTTAAAATCCTTGCCAGATATTGGGATATTGCTGTTTTCCTGTTTCTTATACGTCTGGGCGCATTGATGATTGCCTCGTTTATAGGCAGCATTGCAATCAAGGATAACTGGAAAAATACCCTCTTGAGCTGGACGCCCTATGTCACGCAGGCAGGCGTCAGCCTTGGTCTTATTACCATTGTGGCAGGATATTTTCCGCAGTTCGGAGTGGAATTTGAAACAATATTAATAGCAGTGATTATAATTAATCAGTTTATTGGTCCACCACTGATGAAGTGGGCTATTATTTCGGCAGGGGAAGCCCATGTTAAAGAAAAACACGCTTTTGACGGTGTCAGGGATGCTTATATTTTTGGTCTGGAAAATATTTCCGTGCATCTGGCCCATTCGTTGCAACGCCAGAACTGGAAAGTGCGCATCATTACCTGTGATGCCGACGAGGCTTTTCTGCAACAAAATGCCAGGATGCTAAAATCTGTTGAAATCATACAGGCCAGCGACCCATGCAAAGATGTACTGCCTGGTGTTGATTTTAAAACTGCTGATGCAGTGGTGCTGCTTATGTCCGACTACAATAATTTACGTGTGGCGCGGGCAATGAAGGAAAAATTTGATATTCCAGTAATTATTGCTCGGGTGGAGGATTTTGCCGAGGCCGAACGATTGCGAAAGCTTGGCGTGCTGGTGGTAGAGCCGCGCACTGCTATGGTATCATTGCTGGAACACTTTGTGCGTTCACCCTATGCCACTTCCTTGCTTATTGGTATGGACGAAAATAAAGTGGTGGAGGACATTGAAGTGCTCAATACCGAGATACACGGAAAAGCTCTGCGCGAGATTCATCTGCCACTCGGGGTGCTCGTCCTCTCTGTTACACGTGGCGGAGAGAGTATCCTCACTCACGGATATACCCGTCTGCGCCTGCACGATATTGTCACTGTCCTTGGCACACCCGAGGAAATTGAACAAACCCGGATAAAATTGCAATTCTAAAACTTTATGCTATGTCCAAACGTCTATTTATTGCAGTAAAAATTCCGCTTGAACAGCCTACCCTGGATGCTTTTTATTCCTTCAAAGATGCTTTGTCTTACGAAGCTGTCAAGTGGGTTAATCCACAGGGAATACATCTGACTTTAAAGTTCCTCGGTGATACCGATGAGGATATTATTCCGCTTATTGATGAAGATCTGCAACAAATTGCCGAAAAATATACTGCTTCGCAGGCTATGGTTAAGGGAGTGGGCGTTTTTCCGGATTTGCAGCGTCCACGTGTAATATGGTTTGGTATGGATAATACTGATTTGCTTACCTTGTTGGCTCAGGATATTGACCAGCAGATGGCACAGCTGGATTATGAAAAAGAAAAACGCCCCTTTGTTCCGCATATTACTATGGGGCGTATTAAATATCTCAGGGATAGGCGTATACTCCGCCGTCTTGTTGACCGTTATAAGGACACTTATTTCCAGAACGTTGATATTGACGAGTTTATCCTGTTCCAGAGCGATCTGCGTCCTTCTGGTGCGGTTTATACTGCTCTGGGTAAATATCCGCTGAAAAAGGATTAAACAATTTGTTTCATCCTGGCAATGGTATCCACAGGATTGGGTGTGGAGAATATTCCACTGCCTGAGACTAATACGTCCACGCCAGCTCTGACCAGGTCCCTGGCATTTTCCAGGTTAACGCCGCCGTCCACTTCTATCAGCACGTCATAACCTTCGCTGTCAATCATCTGGCGCAGGCGGCGGATTTTGCTATATGTACGCGGAATGAATTTCTGTCCACCAAACCCTGGATTAACAGACATAATGAGCACCATGTCAATGTAGGGCAGTATGTCGGTGAGCACTTCCACCGGCGTGTGCGGATTAATAGCCACCCCGGCTTTCATACCCAGGTCGCGGATTTTGCTTACTGTGCGGTGCAGATGTGTGCAGGCCTCATAATGCACTGTCAGTATATCTGCTCCTGCTTCGCGGAAACGTTCCAGATACCTGTCCGGGTCAATAATCATCAAATGCACATCCAGAGGATATATGGCATGCTGCTTTATTATCTTAATTATGGAAAAGCCAAAAGATATATTGGGCACAAAGACCCCGTCCATTACGTCCATGTGGCACCAGTCCGCTACACTGGAATTTATCATTTCTATGTCCCTGCCCAGGTTCATAAAATTTGCAGACAGAAAAGATGGTGCTATTAATGGTTTTTCGTTCATTTTTAAATATTTTTGACCAAAATTTAATACAAACTTAATGAAAATTTTAATTTCCGCAGCAACTTTCAAGGAAATAGAGCCTTTAATATCTTTTCTCAATGCCCACCAGCAGGATGATAATACTTTTAAGGCTGAATATTTCCATCTTAAAATAATTTTGCTTATTACAGGCGTTGGCAGTGTAGTCACTGTTTACCGTCTGACACAGTTATTGGCAAAAACATCTTTTGACCTTGCCTTGAATTTAGGCCTGTGTGGAGCCTTCCCTGATACAGGCATAAAGCTGACAGATCTGGTCAATATAACTACCGAAATATTCGGAGACCTTGGCGTTAAGGAAGGAAAGATTTTTAAAACCGTTTTTGACATGGGGCTGGCAGACCCGTCACAGCCGCCTTTTATTGACGGGAAACTTGTTAATCCTTACCGTATCCCTGACCTGGATTTGTTTATCAATCACGATAATATCACTTCTATTACTGTTAATTCTGTCAGCGCAGAGAAAAAAGAAATAAATTTACGTCGTCGCACTTTTGACGCCCAGGTGGAAAATATGGAAGGTGCAGCTTTTTTCTATGTGATGTTGAATAATAATATCAGATTTGCCGAAATCCGTGCTGTGTCCAATTTCATTGAAAAGCGTGACAGGGAAAAATGGCAGATCCTTTCAGCCATCAGCAGGATCAATGAAGCTGCCCGTATGCTTTTAATGAATATTGCCAAGGAAAATTTCAGTATTTAGTCCTCTTTGTCATTTTCCCACAGTTGGCGCACAAGACCGATGAGATTGTCTAAATATTTCTGATCCAGCCCCAGACGTTGCGCCAGCAGCAGGCATATCTGATATTCTTCCTTTGCCAGCTCACCATCTATGAGCGATAGATAGATGGCATCTGTCAGCTGTTCCTCTCTTTCCTGCATGTTCAGAGGCACACTGAATTGTAGCTGGTCCAGGTTGTCAAGCATTTCTTTTATATCCTTGTCTGGGATACCGAATTCCTGTGCCCGGCGTGCCAGGAAATCCAGCTCTTCTTTTTTCCATTTACCATCAGCATGTGCTACAATCAGCAGATTGGCGAAATGTTCCTTTTTGATTTGTTTTTTGTTTTTCATAGATAAAGCGTTTTATCCTGTTTTTCTTTGACAAATGGTGCAATAGCACGTTTGTAAACACCCTGTAAATATGCAATAGCCATACCATAATTTGTCACTGGCACACCGGCTTTTATTGCGGGCAGCAGACGGTTTTTCAGCTGCTTGGGCGTTATCATACACCCTCCGCATTGTATAACAATAGCATAGTCGGTGATAGGTCGTTTGAGGTTATCCAGCCCTGCCACCACGTCAAATTCCAGTTTCTTACCTGTATAGTTGGCTATCCAGCGCGGGATTTTCACCCGGCCAATATCTTCGCACGAGACGTGATGAGTGCACGATTCCAGGATGAGCACACGGTCTCCGTCTTTGAGGCGTCCTATCTGCGGAGTGCCTTCCAGGTATTTGTCAAATGGTCCTTTGAGTCGTGCCAGCAGCACACTGAACCCTGTCAGTGGTATATCCTGGGGCACCGAGGCATCGGCTTTTAGGAAAATGGAGCTGTCCGTGACAGCCAGCTTTGGCCGTATGCCAGTCTTACGCAAAAAAGCATCCACTTCCCGCTCTTTTAGCACTATGGCCACAGCATCGTTATCCAGGATATCGCGGATAGCCTGCACCTGTGGCAGTATCAGGCGCCCTTCCGGTGCTTCCAGGTCTATGGGCACGATTAATAGCACAATGTCGCCATAGGAGATTAAATCACCCAGCAGAGAGGGCTGACGGTAGGCCTCCTCTGGTATGGTGCGTTTTATCTCTTGTATCAGATCGTATAGATTGTGCGGATGAAGGGCCGAGAACTCAAAGATTTCCACGCCGTATTTTTCCCATACCTGCTGCCGCAATTCTTCCGAAAGCCGCTGAATATCAGACTTGTTATGCACAATCAAAAATGGCGTCTCATATTCTTGCAGCCGCTGAATAAGCTGCTGCTCGGGCTGGCCAAACTCGTTTTCCGCTATGACGATGATTGCCAGGTCTATCCATTCAATTGTCTGATAGGCTTTTTCCACGCGCTTTTGGCCCAGATAGCCTGTGTCGTCAATGCCTGCAGTGTCAATAAGCACCACAGGCCCGAAACCAGTTATTTCGTATGATTTGCGCACAGGGTCGGTCGTGGTGCCTGCTACGTCTGAAACAATGGCTATTTGCTGGCCTGTCAGGGCGTTGATGAGCGAGCTCTTGCCTTTGTTGCGCCGTCCGTAAATGCCTATGTGTGGAGTGCGTTCCCGGGGCATTGGTCTAAAATTATGTTTGCAGTAAAATAAAAAAATTACGTAAAAAAAATAGGTGAGTTATCTCAGGGAAAGAAAAAGAATATAGAAATCTGTAAAAGATAGAGAAAAGTTAACTACAGAAAATCAAATTACTTATCAATTACTACTAAATTTACCATAGTTTGATTTAATAAAATATATGCAATTTCACCAAAAGTTACGATATTATACACGTTTCTGAGTTTTTCTGGCAATAAATCATTATTAACATAATTCAAAATACAATTACAGGAAAACTCAATATTAGCTTTTATTTGTGTAAAATCTAATTCTAATTTATGTATGTAATTATCTATCCGATGAGTAAACTTGTATTTTTTATTTTTAAAGAAAGGAGCATAAAAAAATACCCGTCCGTCTTTAACATTTTTAAAACTTATATTTGTTTTCATACCAAAAGTTTCTGTGACCAATGGGAATCTGGTGTTAATATTATTTTCCTTTATATAATCAACAAAATTCACCTTCTCACCATTTATAAAACAATATTCTGTGTCAAAACCATCGTGGTCAAATTCTATAATAGGACTATCAGGCAATTCTTTATAAATATTTGTAATTCTAATTTCTGCTTTTTTATTATCAGGTAATTCCACGTGTAAAGCAACCGCTTTATTATCAAGTTTTTCGCTATTCAATCCATTATAAACTTTACCTATATCATCAGAATTAAGAAAGAAAGCTGCTACCCAGCCTGTAATGGGATTATTAGTAATACCTGCCATATTTTTAGCCTCTAATGCATATTTATAATGAATATCAGTAAACGGAGGTAAAACTAAAATTGTATAACCATTGTTATAGCTGTCATTAACTATATCATTAATAGAATTGACATCATAAGTTTTTATCTTATAATTAATAAAATTATTTATCCGTCTCACAAAAATTTTGTCAACATTAAATCTCAATCCGTCAGGCTCTGCAAAGTATGGTGTGGTTCCTCCAATCCAATTTCCCGAAGGAAGTTCGTCTAATAATCGCTTATCTCCTGCTAAGACCAAAAGTTCACCATTTTCAATTAATTCTATAACTTCTCTGACTTTATACAATTGTCCGTGCATCTCATTTTACTTTGAAAATTCGCCAAAAGGTAATATTTTTTATAATAAATCAAAAATTTTTTTGTCTTATGGTTTACTGATTTTTGTCTTATTCAGGTTTTTCTTTTGGGCGCGTCCCTTGCCTGCGCTTTGACTGGTGCAAAAAGAAAGCGTGTATTTACAATGCAGTATTTTATTAGCATTGCTACGGATGATTGACAGCGCAGGCTGCGGGTCGGTCTACGGCTGCGGCCGTCCTTGCCTGAGGCCAGTGCCACATGACACTCTTGAGTGGAATATGTTTGCTATGCGCAGGTTATATGGCTGGTGGTTTAGGGAATATTTTTTTCTCCCACGTGGCAACACACCAGACGGTTTAACCCCTTTACCTTGCCATAGCGTTTGTGATAGTAAACGATTATCCTTTTTCTATCAGCTTCTCTTGCTACGTGGTTGGCAGTTTACCCTTCTCAGTAGCCATAGCGTTTGCGATAATAAACGATTAGGCTTTTCCCGCCTGCGGTGGCTTCCGCTGGTCGCCTCCTCGGCGGTGTGGCACTATGCCCTCAGCCTGCCTCCGTCCTCCGCCTCCGCCCTCGCGCAAAGGATTTTTATTTTCCGGAAAGAATTTTTTCCAGCTGTGTGAGCGTTTCCAGAGCTCCTGCAGCAAAGGGAACGCCCTCTATTCCGCCCGGAATATGTGGATCGCGCGGATTTATACGTATCAGCGGAGCGGAAAGGTTACGGGCTAAGCTCTCGCTGGTCATTCGCACCGTCGGAACAGAGGTGCCAGCTCCTATCTCTATTATGGCAACCGGTGTTTTATTTCTGCGGATTTTTTCCAGCCAGCCGCTGAAACGTGCTTCCTGGGCATCGGTGCGTAAGGAAATCCACGACCAGTCGCCAAACATCAGGATATTAGGACGGGCTATGCGTCCACAAAACGGACACTTGGGCAATGGTTCCTGCGCACGGAAGCTCTCCTCATCAATGTTTACTTCTACTCCCTCCGCTGGCCAGATGTCATCCCCACACGGAAGCGTGCACTGTAAATGATGTATTGATCCGTGGATTTCTACAATGTTGTTTTCCATAAATCCAGCTTTCTGGAACTGCCCATCAACATTGGAAGTAAAAACAAAATATCCGTCTTTTTTCTGCTTAGCCCAGTTGAGGAGTATTTTGAAGCCTTGATGCGGGTTAGTTTGACGGTAAAGGTTCAGACGGTGTCCGTAGAAAGCCCATGCCAGGTGTGGATTTGTATCAAACCAGCGCGGATTGGCCATTTGTTCAAAGGATACACCCAGCTTTTTGGCAAAGGGATAAGCACGCCAGAACCCCTCAGGTCCGCGGAAGTCCGGTAGGCCAGAATCCACGCCCATGCCTGCCCCTGCGGTTATGAGTAAGGCCCCAGCACTGCGGATATACTCTGCTGCAGTTTGTAGCTTTTTTGTCTGCATCAAAACCGTTTTGGTAAATTTTATGTCCAAATTATTATGATTTCTTCTTATTGCCAAATAATGCTGGCAACATTCTAATGAAACGCCACGAATGGTGCCGCCGGGCACACCGGCATATTTATTCGTGTTAATTGATGTAATTAGTGGCTAATAAAAACGCCACGAACTCACCAATACTCCTCCTTTGAAAAGGAGGCCGGGAGGATTGATTATATCAATATGTCACGAATATTAGTGTTAATTAGTGTAATTAGTGGCTAAATCAGGATTCTTTTAGCAGAGTTTTTGCATAATAAGGAAAAACACAAGGCTATGATGAATTATCTGCTATTGATAGGTGCTTTTCTGCTTATACCAGCCAGGCAGCAGGACAGTATCCGTGCTTTGTGGGAGCGGTCGGAGTTCAAGCAGGTTGTGCCTTACGACCTTTTCCGTCAGGCCATGGAAGGATATTACCGTTATGGTTTTACTTCCGACATTTTGACCATAATTGATTATACATTGCCATCCACACAGAAACGTTTTTTTGTGATTAATCTGCACACTGGCAAGCTGATATTTCAGGAGTATGTAGCACACGGAAAGAATTCCGGAGAAAATTATGCTGTGTCTTTTTCCAATGAGGTTGGTTCACTAAAGAGCAGTGTTGGTGTTTTCCGGACAGGGGACACATACATAGGTAAGCATGGATATTCCTTGCGGCTGACAGGGCTGGAAAAGGGAAAGAACGATAATGCCAGTAAGCGTGATATTGTAATCCACGGAGCCAGTTATGTCAGCGAGGACTTTATCCGTCGCTACGGACGTCTGGGGCGTAGCTGGGGCTGTCCTGCTCTGCCAGTGGATAAAGTCAGGGCTATTATTGACACTATCAAAGGTGGAACATGTCTGTATATCCGCGGAGTGGATAGCACTTGTGCTAACAAAATGAGATAATTTTTGTGGTAAGCCTCGGATTAATTTTACCGTTACGAATGGTGCCGATGGGCACTGCGACACATTTATTCGTGTTAATTAGTGTAATTAGTGGATAAAAATCAAAAAATCATAAAAACTTGTCTACACATACAAAATTTTTATTTTTGCTTTAAACCAAATTAAAATTTTTTGCTATGAAACGTTTTGCCCTATTATTGGCTATGATGGTGAGCCTCTCGCTGATGGCTCAACAAAAAATCTGGTATAAGTTCACGGATGATATCCGGCTGCCTGCTACTTCGGTTAAGAGTCAGGATATGACAGGCACTTGCTGGTCATGGTCCACTGTTTCGTTCATTGAGTCGGAGATGATGCGCATTAACGGCATCAAAGACCCCAGCAAGGCTGTTGACCTCTCGCCTATGTTTGTTGTCAATCATTGCTATAAAGAAAAGGCAAGGAATTATATCCTGTGGCACGGAAAAGTTAATTTTGATGAAGGTGGTGAGCCTCACGATGTTATGTGTGTTTTGAGAAAATACGGAATAGTGCCTATGAGTGTTTATAAAGGCAATAACTACGGAACAAAGAAATATAATACTCAGGAACTTAATTCTGTCCTCAAAGGTTATCTCAAGCCATTGATTGACGAGAGCCGTTTGACAACTGCCTGGGAACGTGGTTTTGATGCTATTGTTGACGCTTATATGGGAAAATTGCCTGAGACTTTTACATATAACGGCAAGGAATACACACCTAAATCATTCCTCAAGGAAGTCGTAAAAGTCAATCCTGATGATTATGTTGCTATCACTTCATTTACTCATCATCCTTTTTACAAGACTTTCATCCTGGAAATGCCGGATAACTGGGCTCATCAGGCAATGTATAATGTTCCACTGGATGACTTGATGCGTATTATTGATTATTCTCTGGAACACGGTTATACTGTAGAATGGGGAGCTGACGTTAGTGAGCCTTATTTTGGACGTGATGTAGCTATTGTTCCCAAGAGCGCTTTTGATACCGTTGCTGGTGTTGTTGTGCCCAAGGAACAATCCTACCGTCATCGTAGCAGTTTTGATTTCTCAAAGTATCATGATCAGATGCCTATCACACAGGATCTGCGTCAGTGGGCTTTTGAACATTACACTACTACCGATGACCACGGAATGCATATAATCGGACGTGCCCACGACCAGAAAGGTGAGATATTTTATATTGTGAAAAATTCCTGGGGCAATTACAATGACTTTGGCGGATATTTCTATGCCTCAAAGAATTATGTTGCTTATAAGACAATGAGCATCCTGGTAAACAAAAAAGCTATTCCAAAGGATATACGTAAGAAGCTTGGGCTATAAAATTTTATAGATTATGATATATAAACCCCGTCTGTCCTGGTCTGCTGCATGACAGACGGGGTTGTTTTTTATTCCAGAGTATCAATGTCATTCCAGTCTTTATCCGGGAAAACCTCGTCAGGGGTGAGTATGATTTTAGCAGCATCTTTGTCCATCTTTTGCAAATCCTGTAGTGTGTAGAATCGGAAGCCTTTTTCCTTAGCATAGTCCATAATCATACGGAATCTTGCAAAAGCAATTGGGTCGTCGTCGCGCCACCGATGTGCATAAAACATAATTATTTTATTTGCTTTATTAGCACTATCAATAAAGTTAATTACCATATCCATGTTTAGATTATATCTTTCCCAATATCCAGGATCTAAAGGAAATGGGTGGATTATTTTTTTATCGCTGGGCTTGGAATAGAACCAGAAGCTTGTGGAACCAAGTTTGATAAAATAAAAGTATCTACTAAATAAAACAGAATCTAACTCTTTAGTATGACTACCATAAGGATAAGAAAAATCAGTAATATCATATCCATCTTGTTTCATAAGTGTTAAGTCAGGTAATATTTCATAATTTATATATTCCTCAATAGAATGGTTTTTTAAGTAGTCTGTAGCACGTATATGGTGTGTCCCGTGAAAGGCAATTTCATGGCCATCTTGATAAAATTTTCTTATAATAGCTTTGCGTGTAGAATCAAGAATGTGATAGTCGCATATAAAATAAGTCATTTTTATACCCATTTTTTGCATATAATTATAATGCTCGGGTTGGTAAAAGTCTTCCACGTAATAATCGTCAATGCAAAATACAATACCTTTTTGTATTGTATCAGGGGCTTCTTCGTGGTAGATAGGTATGCTGTCGTTTCTTTCCCGCCCAGTATTCTGCCAATCGTCAATATTGAATGTGGGTTTACAGGATAAAAGCAAGACTAATAATACTGAATAGAGTATAGCTATTTTTTTCATAGTTCGGATGTTTTTATTTTTTGCAAAAATATTTATTCAAAGTGTAATTTATGCATAGTTGTTTTTTTTCTGTAATACTGTTGTGTATTCAGGATTATTTTAGCGGCATGTTTATCCATTTTTTGTAAATCCTGGAGAGTGTAGAAGTGGAAGCCTTTTTGTCTGGCATAGTCCATAATCATGCGGAATTTAT
>CAZYSM010000045.1:0-22297 GCA_964649975.1 uncultured Bacteroidales bacterium
CCCGGAGGGACTCGAACCCCCAACCTCCTGATCCGTAGTCAGGTGCTCTATCCAATTAAGCTACGGGATCATCGTTTGTTTTGCGTTTGCAAATATATACTTTAAGACTATTTTTTGCAAATCCCGGAACATTTTTTTAAAATAATTTATAAATCCATTTACTTTTGCAAAAAACAAACCAGGAAAAATGAATGTAGCAACTCTTTTGTGGCTCCTTATTATAGGATTATTGGGCGGAATACTCAGCGGTGCAATGGGCGTAGGAGGCGGAGTTATAATGGTACCTATGCTTGTTTTCATCCTTGGGATGACACAGCACGAGGCACAAGGAACCTATCTGGCAATGATGATTCCGCCACTGGCAGCTTTTTCGGCATATAACTACTGGAAAGCCGGACATATAAACTGGACTTATGCTTTTATCCTTATGATTACCTTTGCTATTGGCAGCTTTGCCGGGTCATACATAGCCAATTACTATATTTCCGGCAAAACCCTGAAACAAATTTTCGGAATAATTATGCTCATCACAGGGCTTAAACTGATACTAACAAAAGGCTAAACTTAATCCGCCTGACTGGAATTTTTATCAAAATTTATCCTGCTCAAAGGCTTGGCATATTGCAGGACATCCTGGGCGGAAATCGGATTTCCGCCCAGGATAACCAGGCGTTCTACTACATTCTTCAGCTCACGGATATTGCCTGTCCAGTGTATTTTCTGCAATTCCTTCACTGCATCATCAGTAATTGACTTAACAGGCATATTATACTCTTCGGCCGAAAGTTTCAGGAAATAATCCACCAGCAAAGGGATGTCTTCCACGCGCTCGTTCAAGGTAGGCATTTCTATTATAATCACGCTGAGACGATGGTATAAATCCTCGCGGAAATTGCCTTTTTTTATTTCTTCTTTAAGGTTTTTATTTGTTGCTGCAATGACTCTCACGTCTATTTTAACTTCCTTATTACTGCCAACAGGCGATAATTTCTGCTCCTCAAGGACTCTGAGGACCTTGGCCTGAGCCGCCAGACTCATATCTCCTATCTCGTCAAGGAAAATAGTTCCTCCGTTGGCAAGTTCAAACTTACCTTTACGGCTTTTGTAAGCAGAAGTAAAAGCACCTTTTTCGTGACCAAAGAGTTCGCTTTCAATAAGTTCCGAAGGTATAGCAGCACAGTTAACCTCCACAAAAGGACCTTCGGCACGTTTACTTTTCTCATGCAACATTCTGGCTACGATCTCCTTGCCTGTACCGTTCTCACCAATAATTAAAACACGGGCATCAGTAGGCGCTACACGGTCAATAATTTCCTTTACCTGGCGGATAGCCTCAGATTCTCCTATTAATTCATAAGTTTTACGTATTTTTCTGCGGAGTCGTTTTGTTTCTTTAACCAGATCTTTCTTTTCCAGGGCGTTCCGCACAGCAACCAATAACCTATTCAAATCCAGAGGTTTTTCAAGAAAATCATAAGCACCCTTTTTCAGAGCTTCCACAGCAGTGTCAACGGTGCCATGCCCTGTAATAATAACAACTGGTAGTTCGGGATTTATTTTTTGTAATTCTTCCAATACCTCAATGCCGTCCATCTTTGGCATTTTGATATCCAGCAATACCAGATCATACTGATTTTTCTTAGCCTTTTCCACAGCTTCAAAACCATCCTTTGCTAAATCTACGCTATGTTTCTCATACTCAAGGATTTCCTTGAGAGTTTTCCGTATAGCCTGTTCGTCATCAACCACTAAAATTTTAGCCATTTTTAAAAAATTTTGGCAAAGTTTATTTTACAAAAATACAATTAAATATAAAAAAGAAAAAGTTAGCGCTGGTTATCAGCTATCATAAATCTGGACTTAAAAGGAATATCACGGCAACGGTCTTTCTTGATATCTATGCGAGTGATATAAATATATCTGACGGCAGAAGTATCGGTGATAAAACGGTGTTTGACGGTGCCTACTGCTAATAAATCATTATCTCCAATAAATGAGACATCTGTTATATGCACCCTGTCAAGATAGCCCAATCGTCTGTGATACAATACTTTTCCTGATGATGAAACTAAATAAATCAAAGAATAACCTTTTTTGACAAAGAAGGCCAGCAAAATATTTCCTTCACCAGTGAAAGAAAATTTATCCATATCAGTAATGTAGGCAGGAACCTTTATTTTCACAGAATCTATCAATTGCCCCTCAGACGAAATTTTATTAATTACAATATGAGAAGAATAGGACCTATGATGCAAAGTAATCAGGAAGATATTATTACCTTCTACAAGCATATTATTCCATTTATCAGCCCGGGCAAGGGAGTCCGAGTAAAAATTATGCTGCCACACTACTCTACCTGCTGTATCCACTGCAAGCAATCTTATATTTTTATGATAACTGTCATAAAATTCTACCAGAAACAAATCATCTAAAATAGCCAGAGATTTGGCTGTAATCCGCTCAGGTATAATATCCTCAATTTTAATTTGTTTCTCAAGCTTTAAATAAAAATCTCTTTTTTCAATAAAAACAGAAAAATTCTTATTTATAAAATCCGGTGCCACCTGTTTTAAAAAATAAATTTTATCTCCTGAAAAAGCTAAATCAATATACCCGCCCAGCTCATCAGTGTTATAAAAAGGCTCATAAAATGAAGATTTAATGATAAATAAAGCCGGAAAATAAAATTCCTTGTCCGAGTTATTTGTACCTACCATATAGATACTGCCATCAATATATTTTGCAGAGGCAAATTTCTCATTATAAAAATCTATCACATTGGAATGAATAATATCACCTGAATCCAAATCTAACTTTAAATCAAAAAGATATTCACCCGGTGCTGCAGCCAGAAGATTAACAAACTGTCCGTTATGCCGGACTATCAACACGCGGTTTATATGTTTTCCTGTGTAAACATTATAAGAGATTGGGTTATAAAACATATCTTTAAAGAAAATACGAGCGGCTGCTAAAAGAATTAAAACAACCAGGGCAATTAATATAACATACCTCTGTTTGTTTCTTATTTTTTTCAATTCAACCTCATCATTTTTTTCATCTATCTTACTATATTTAGATAGAATATCTTGCTGATCAGACAACGTCTCTTCCTCATACTGAGGTTGCTTCTCTGCAGCAACCTCATCATCAGCAGCTTTCGGTTCCTCCCATTCGTCTAACCAATCATTTATTGTGGCATATCTATTTTGGGGATTTCTCTGCGTGGCCTTATTAATAAATCTGGCAAAAGGATTTGCTTCATCAGGCGAGAGGCTCTCTGTGCTGCTTAGAGCATTCTTTAGACTCTCATAACCAGATATTCCTTCAAAAGGAACCTGCCCCTGGGACAAAGCAAACAAAATAGCCCCCAAAGAATAAATATCAACTTGAGGAGAAAAAGGACAATAGTCGCCAAACTGATCAGGACTAAAACAGCAGTAATGATCTATCTCCATATTCCTAATGGCCAATCCGGCCTGAGGAAAAATAATATTTTTAATACCAAAGTCCTCAATCAAAAGTTTCTCTCCGTCAAAATGTATCTTTTCGCATTCATACTCACCATTAATAACTCCAAGCGAATGGGCATACCCCACAGCGGAAAGTATCTGGGAAAAAATCTTTTTTACCAAATCATAGGAAGGATCCATCTCACTAAACACGTCCCACAAAGGCGAGAAATTAAAATCCTCAATAGCATAAGCAAAAACATCTCCATCCTCTATAAAATCCAGATATTTCACCAAGTTTTGATGCTTTAAATCCAATAACCTCGGCGCCCACAGACGGAACCTGTTAATAAAGTCATTATTAATCAAAGATTTATCAAAAACTTTTAGAATAACATTACTATCAGAATCGTTATTTTTTGCCCAATAGACATTAAAAAATTTATCTTCTTTAAGCAAAGAAACTATGGTATAATTCCGTATGGTCATCATTGACGCGGCTTATTAACTTTATAAGAAATCTAAAATATAGAATTATAGACAATAAGTCGTTTTTATTTGACGAAAAATAATAATTTTTATTTAAAACAAATATCCATTCATCAAAAAACCCCGGCCAGGCCGGGGAAAAATTAAAGCAGTTTGCTTGCCAGCTCCGCCAGGAAACTTCGCTCACCCTTGTATAGATGAATATGGGCGAAAATCTCCTGACCTTTCATTTTTTCAGTCATATAAGAAAGGCCATTTGACGAGGCATCCAGATAGGGAGTATCAATCTGTTCCACATCGCCAGTAAAAACCAGCTTAGCACCTTCGCCTGCACGTGTAATAATGGTTTTTATTTCGTGCGGGGTAAGGTTCTGAGCCTCATCAATAATAAAAAAGATATTAGGCAAACTACGCCCACGGATAAATGCCAGAGGCTCAATTACCAGCTGTTCTTCCTTAAGCATTTTATCAATTTTCTCGGCAGCCTTACTACCCTGGCCGGCAGCCTGTTTAATAACTGCCAGATTATCAAACAATGGTTGCATATATGGTCTAACCTTCTCCTGTGCACTACCTGGCAAATATCCCAGATCTCTGTCGGCCAGTGCCACAATAGGACGGGCCAGCATTATTTTCTGGAATTTATTACTTTGCTCCAATGCAGCAGCCAGAGCCAGAAGCGTTTTTCCGGTACCGGCGGGGCCAGTGAGAGATATCAGCTGGATATCATCCCGCAACAGTGCATCCATGGCAAAAGTCTGCTCCGCATTACGCGGCTTAATATGATAAGCATAATGTTTTTCTACCAGACGTATGACCTTATCCTTGGCGTAGTAAGTAACTAAAGCATGTTTCCCGTCAGCCCGCAAAATGAAATAATCATTGGGCAATGGTGGATTGTCAAACTTGCAAGCTTCAACATCCAGGTAGCCTTGCTTATATAGCAGATCAAACAGATCAGGGTCAAAGTTATCGTAAGTATTTGTCTGTTTGAACAAATCCTCATAGTGCTGAACATTATCCGTGCGGTAGTCTTCGGCAGGGATACCAATAGCCTTGGCTTTAAGACGCAGGTTAATATCCTTGCTCACCAGGACAACTGGCTCATTGAGTATATTCCTCAGATGGTCTGCCACAGCCAGTATACGGTTATCAGCCACTTTCTCGGAAAAAGCACCTTTGTAGTCTTCTGATAACTCTTCATCAAAAAGGATATAAAGTTTACCTCTGCCCTCTCCAAGTGGAACACCTTTCTGAAAATCGCCTTGCTGGGAGAGTTTATCCAATTCACGCATCACCTGACGGGCATGAAAACTGAGGGTGTCGTGCCCTTTCTTGAATTTATCCAGCTCTTCCAGCACCGTAATAGGAAGAACCACATCATTATCCTCAAAATTATATATAGCCCGGAAATCATGCAGCAGGACATTTGTGTCCAGAACAAAAGTCTTTTTCATAACAGTTATTTTTTTATTTTTTTAGTTTTTTCAATTGTTTGCCAGCCTCGTAAACCCTTCTGTAAATTTCATCAGCCCACCATTGATCGGACTTTCCACTTTGCTTAATCTCCTGCCAGCTAATAGGTTTGAGTGTATAAATCGTTATCTCATACCCGTATTGTTTAAGCATTTCACGAGGCAATAACATTGTTTCAATATACAATTTTATTCCGGAAAGTTTACGCAATTTCGCAATAAAATAAAACCAGAAAGAATTCCGTCCTGATATAAAACTCGGCACAATATCCCTCTGGTATTGAACGGCTTTAGTCACAAAAGTCTTTTTCCATCTTGGATCCCTGATTTTAAAATTTATTAAACGGGACACTTCGCCTGATGGAAAAATCATAACAGGCATATCCGAAGCAAACAATTCATTGAGCTCACGAGCTTTGGCTTTAGCATTACGCCCAAAAACATTTACTCCTATTATCAAGGAATGTAATGTAGGGATATATTCAAATAATTCATTGGAAGGTGAGACACCTCGTCCGTGATTGCGGAAGACCAAATCAAAATGAGCCATTGCATCAATGCCGCCCAGAGGATGATTAGCTGCATAAACATAATTCTTATTCGGGTCAAGGCCTTCGCCTCCCATAAAATTAACCTTTACCTGTAGCTCATCATACAATACAGCCCTAAGAAAATCAATGCCTTCCAGATGCTTATATTTGTTGTAAATTTCATTAAGCTGTTGCTCGCGGATTGTGTTTTTGACCAACCTAACAGCCCACGAAGGTAAATTACGTAAAAATTTATTATTACTCTGTCTGATAAGACTTTCAATATCAATAAGTTTCTCTATCTCACCCATAAGCTAAGCATTTAAAAATTCAATTTCCTTTTGTCTGAACAATTTTAAAGAATTTTCCTGTGGAATCTCCAAAATAAGTCGTCCATATTGGTCAACCCCCTTAATTTTTCCTCGGAAAATATGTCCATTTGACCTGAAAAGACCTGGCCTGTCAAACATATATAACCTGGAAAAATACTGTGCGTCAATAATATCAAAACGCCGCTGTTTCAAATGATCAAACCAGTAAAAAATACTCTCAAGTAATTTCTCAAGGACATAGTTCAAGTCATAATCCTTTCCAGTAACATTTTTCATTGAAATAGCATTTATATTTTCCGGAAAATCAGTTTGATTGACATTCAGACCAATACCAATAACTGAATATTTTATTTTTTTATGAATAGCCGATATTGAATTTTCAATCAAGATACCGGCACATTTCTTTGCTAAACACAAAATATCATTAGGCCATTTTATCTCGGCCTTTATCCCCTGGGAATAAAGAAATTCAGCAATAGCGACTGAAACGGCTTTTGATAAGTAAAATACCTGTTCCAGCAGCAGATAATCCGGACAATGAATAATGGAAAATGTCAAATTTTTATAAGGTTCCGAAATCCATTTATTTGTACCCACACCGCGGCCTTTGGTCTGTACCTGGGCACAAATCACTGTATTGTTCAATTCTTCCAGAGGATAAAAAGAAAGTAATTTTTTGGCAAAATCATTAGTAGAATCTATTTCGCTGATCTTCAAGAGATTGACCATTACCTCATTGAATTTCTTACGTATCCGAATACCCGGCTGATGATGTCCGAACCCCATTTGTAAGGATCTTTACGAATTTTCTTTTCCTGCTGTCCTACCATATAAAACAAGCCATCCAGAGCCTTATTAGTGGCATAATCAGTAAGAGTATAGTTAATTCTGGGTTTTCCCAGAATTCTTGCAACATAATTATTGTAATATTTAATGGCAGTATTCCAGGCCTGATTGGCAGAAAAGCCCAGCCCCAAATCACGATTCAAAGCTGCTTCAATCTTAGGTTTATAGAGATTAAAAAGCTGAGGTCTGGTCTTATATTCCAGATAATGGGTAGCAGCCAGGGAATCAAAGCCTTGAGTTTTGTGATAAATATCCTGTCCTTTAAGGATATTATAAGCATCAACAATAGTCATAGATCGGATAGCATTAACAAAAATAGGTTTTGCTTCAATAGCAGCAGCTTCGGCCGAACGGTTAACAGCCAGCACCACCTGATCCACCTTTTTCTTCAACACTCTATCCAGGCCCAGACGTTTCACTGTAGGATTGTTTATGGCAGTATTAACAACATTCTGTACCTCGGGCGGAAGTAAAATCTTTACAGCAGCATTACCGAAATATCCATCCTTTTTGTGAAGCTGCTCGGCAGCATACTGAGCACCAATTTCCAGAGCTTTTTTCAATCCTTGCACCACTTCGGATTCCGAGGGTGCCGAAGAAGTAGTACTGGCTGTTTCCAGAGCCTGCATCAAAACATCACAACTGGAAAAAAGAAAAAACAGGGATAAAAGGAACAATGCAAGTTTTTTCATAGACTTAAATTTTTGTAATTGTTTGTAAAAAAGTATTTTTGGATATAATAAAAATAAAGCTATTTGCCGAAAAAAGAAAAAATTATGTCCTATTATTTTGTGGGATTATCCGATAGCCTGGTCATACCTTCTTTGGCTCCAGCCGACTACACAGCACAAAAATTTTTGGAAAAAATTTCGTATTACCTCAAAGAATTTGGTTATATGAAAATTATTGATAAGCAAGATAACTTTATTAAATTTTCTGGCAGTCCTCTCAGATTTATATGGAATGGCTGGAATCTGTTCAATCCAGTAAGCCACGGACTTTTTGAAGTAAATTATGGAAAATCTTTTATTACAATTGATTTTCAGATATTTTTCTGGGAATTTCTCTTTTTCAGCTTTATTTTTAGTATCCCGGCCCTGGTTATCCCCGGATTAAACCCACTTTTACGCAGCGTCTATCTTGTCGCTATATGGTCGTTATTTATTTTCCACACATTCTGGGTAAAACTCAGACTAAAAAAATTGATATACAAAACTATCTCAATCATAAACGAACAATACCTGGACAGTGTAAGAAACAGTGAAGGCCTGGGTTAGAATTTTTCAAAAAAATCTAATTTTAGCCTAAAAAATTTGTTTAGAACAAGGAAAAAAAATATCTTTGCAAGCCGTTAGAAATCAAATTCAAACTAAAAACTAAATTTAAAAGTATGCAGAAAAATCAGTATGAAACCGTTTTCATTTTGACTCCCGTTTTATCTGATGATCAGATAAAGGAAACGGTTGACAAGTATCGCCAGTTCATTACGGAAAATGAAGGCGAAATTGTATGGGAGGAAAGCTGGGGCATCAGAAAGCTGGCTTATCCTATTCGCCACAAAACAACAGGTTATTATCACCTGTTTGAGTTCAAAGCTACACCCGAATTTATTGCTAAATTTGAGACCCAGCTACGTCGTGACGAACGCGTTATGCGTTTCCTGACTGTTAAGCTTGACAAGCGTGCTATTGAATACAATGAAGAACGTCGTAAAAAAATCCAGAACCAGCAAAAAGAAGCTGAACTGGAATCGTAAACTATCATTTCTCAAAACTTAAAAATCAATAACAATGGCTGTACAAAATACAAACTCTCAGGACGATATCAGATATTTGACTCCTCCGGAGATTGAATTTAAAAAAGTAAAATACGATTATTTCAAAAAACACGGCATCAAACACATTGATTACAAAGACGTTGAACTCCTCAAGCGTTTCCTCAATGATCAGGGAAAAATTCTGCCACGCCGTGTAACAGGAACTTCTCTGAAAAACCAGCGTCGTCTGGCACGCGCTATTAAACGTGCCCGTCAGTTAGCTCTGTTACCTTACGTTACCGATTTGTTCAAATCTTCTCAACACTAAAAAATAAGTAACTATGGAAATTATTTTGTTACAAGATATACCAGGATTGGGTCATAAAGACCAGATTGTTAAAGTAAAAGACGGATACGCAAACAACTATCTTATACCCAAGGGATTTGCTATTCTGGCAACTCCTTCTGCAAAAAAACACCTTGCTGACAAATTGCGTCAGCAGGCCCGCAAGGAAGAAAAACTCCGCAATGAGGCTCAGGCACTCAAAGAAAAAATTGAAAGCCAGAGTTATACTATTAAAGTTAAAGCCGGCGAGAGCGGAAAAATCTTTGGTTCTGTTTCTAATATCCAGCTGGCTGACGCTCTGGAAAAAGCAGGTATTAACATTGACCGCAAACAGATTGAAATAGACCATATCAAAGAACTGGGCAAATTTGAAGCAAAAGTTCGTCTGTATAAAGACATTGTCGCTACAATGAAATTTGAAGTTGTTGCCGAAGAGTAAAAACTACTCCAACCAGAAACAGGAACGCCCGAGGCCAGGCCTCGGGCGTTCCTGTTTTTATCCAAACACTTTTTTCAATCTTTCCAGGGCATCACGCACCACACTACGCGGACTGGCAATATTCATCCTGAAAAATCCACGACCATTGCATCCAAAAGTCAAACCATCATTAAATCCCAGACGAGCCTCATTTATCAACTTGTCTTTTATCTGATTATGTTCCAAACCTGTTGCGGAAAAATCCAGCCATAACAAAAACGTAGCCTCGGGACGCCATACCTTTATAGCAGGCACATTTTCTTTGAGATAATCCACTACCATATCCACATTACCTTCCAGATACTCAAGCAAAGCTTCCAGCCATTGTTCTCCTCGGCGATAAACCTCTTCAAAAGCAATGTTGCCAAAAATATTGCCAAGGAATAAATGCGCAGCCTTGAGCTTTTCATTATATTCCTTTCGCATATTCTCATTTGGGATAATCACAACTGACGTGCTCAAGCCCGGTATATTAAAAGTTTTGCTGGGCGAAGTAGCTATCAAGGAGATATTTGCCACCTCATCGGACAAGGAAGCAATAGGCGTATAACTGCTGCCAGAAAAAATAAAATCAGCGTGGATGTCATCAGAAATTATCTTAATACCATTATCCAGACATATACGGGCCAGTTGATCCAACTCTTCGCTACTCCAGGATCTACCAACGGGATTGTGTGGATTGGAAATAAGAATAAGCTTTGTTTTATCGTCAATTTTATGCATCAAATCCTCAAAATCCATCACATAACGTCCATCATCAAGCCGTTTAAGAGGATTCTTTACCAGCTGCCTGCCAAGACCTCTTACGGTCTCAAAAAAAGGTGGATAGACCGGGGGCTGGATAATCACTTTATCTCCTTCCCTGGTATAGGCCAAGACAGCCAGGGCCAGGGCAGCTACCACACCAGGGCTGAAACTCATCCACTCTGTCCGGACCTGCCATCCATAGCGTTTATTAGCCCAATCCCTGTAAGCCTCAAAAAAACTGTCAGGCCTATGAGTATATCCCAAAATAGGATGTTCCAGCCTTTTGCGCAAGGCCTCCAGCACAAAATCAGGAGTGGCAAAATCCATATCCGCCACCCACATAGGTAAAATATCTTCCCTGCCAAAGACTTGCTTTCGTCTGGCATACTTAATTGCCAACGAATCCTTGCGATCAATAATCCTGTCAAAATCCGGTTTCATAGACTGTTTTTTATTTGGTTTAAAAGTTCGGTCATCACCTCTGTAGCCTTTCCCTGAAGGAAAATATCAGTTATTCCTTCGGTAGTATAAGCCGAAGGTTCAAGATTTATTTCAATTATTTTTGCTCCATATTTTTTAGCCTGATGTGGTATCCTTGCAGCAGGATATACCACGCCTGTTGTGCCGATAACTAACATCACGTCTGTCTCACGTGCCCATTCCATAGCCTGATCATAGGCCTGTGCAGGAATTGGCTCGCCGAAAAAAACAAAATCCGGCTTGAGCAAGCCTCCACAAGCCGGACACATAGGTGGTTTATCTGTTATTTCCACTTCCTCCACTGAATATTTTTTTCCACAACCAAGACAGACAAAATATCTGGTATTTCCGTGGAATTCCACAACATTTTTATTCCCCGCCAAAAAATGCAAGTTATCAATATTCTGAGTAACAATCCCTTTCAGTATCCCCATCCTTTCCAGCTCGGCCAGAGCCAGATGTGCAGCATTAGGCCGGGCACGGGAAATAACGTCATAGAAAACATTGCGTAGCTCCAATGATGCGGTAGGATTGATCAGATAAAAGTCCAGATCAAAAAGCTTAGGGTCGTATTTGTTCCATATTCCATTTTCTCCACGGAAAGGCGGAATACCGCTCTCCACAGATATACCTGCACCAGTAAAAGCAGTTAAAAATTTGGAATCTTTTATTAATTTTGCTGCCTCCGAAATATGTTTTAGAATCATTTTAAATTTTTTTTCAAATTACAATTTATTTAATCTACAAATTATTGTATTTTTGTATAAATAGCTTGTGTAAAACTATTTAAATAAACCAAATTATGGAAAAAGATTTGAAAAAACTTTTTGCGGAGAAAGGGTTGAAAATGACAATCCAGCGGGTGGCTATCCTCAAATATTTGATGAATACCAAAACGCATCCTTCTGCCGAAATGATTTATGATCATATCCGGCAAGAATATCCGACAATTACATTAAGCACTGTTTACAACACATTGGAAACACTTGTTGAAAAAGGCATTATCAAAAAGATTCCGACATTTTCTGGAGTTTCCCGTTATGATGCCGACAATGAGCCTCACGTACATATTGTTATGGGCAAGGACAAAAACGTTGAAATCAGGGACGTTTACGATAAGGAATTGATTGAAAAAATCCGTGACGAGATTAACAATCGTATGGATCTTAATGTCAATGAAGAAGACATTTACCTTGTTATTGCCGGAAAATAATCATTTATGCACGGCATTATAAACATCAACGCACTTTTTGAGGATAGCTTCCACTTTCTCCATCTGCAGCTGGCTGGCGGCATCACTCAGAGCCTCAGCCGGGTTGGGATGTACTTCCATAAACAATCCGTCGGCTCCTGTAGCTATGGCTGCAAGAGCTAATGTTTCTATCATATCCGGATCACCACCGGTAACCCCTACTGTTTGATTGGGTTTCTGTACCGAATGCGTACAATCCACCACTACAGGCACCCCTATAGATTTCATAATAGGCACAGAACGGAAATCCACGACCAGATCGTGATAGCCAAAGGTGGTGCCGCGTTCGGTAAGCAGGACTTTTTTATTTCCTGTGGAATAAACTTTTTCTACTGCAAAACGCATTGCTTCGGGGGACATAAATTGTCCCTTTTTTATATTTACAGGTTTTCCTGTCCGTCCTGCAGCCAATAATAAATCGGTCTGACGGCAGAGAAAAGCAGGGATTTGCAAATAATCCACGTATGCAGCTACTTCCTCAGCTTCCCAGCTTTCGTGGATATCGGTAATAACAGGTACGTCAAAAGTCTCGCGCACACGACGCAGTATATCAAGCGCTTGAGACCGATCCAGTCCAGTAAAACTTCCGAGTTTGGTACGGTTGGCCTTTTTGTATGAAGATTTAAAAATAAGCTTTATTCCGAGCCGTGAAGTAACTTCCTTCAAATGTTCGGCTACAGTAAAAGTTATATTTTCGTTTTCAATAACACACGGACCAGCTATAAGGAAAAACATAGTTTATTGTTTTGTTTCGTTTTTGCCATTAACATTAACATCGTGATAATTATTACTATTGCGCTTCTGTATAGCTCTTGATTTTTTACCCAAGTATCCTGCGTGATGCCTCTTGGCATAATCCTCAGGAGTAAAGCCAATACGCTCCATCATAAGGGCTACCAGTATATCTCCAATAACGGTCATAGTGGTAGTTGAAGTAGTTGGAGTAAGCCCCAGGGGACAAACTTCCTTTGGACCACCCGTGAAAAGAAATGCATCTGCCTTGTGCGCCAGTATACTATTAGGATTGCCAGAGATAACAATTTTAGGAATATTGTTTCCGTCATACAGACGGTTAACCAACTCCAGTAATTGAATAATCTCAACAGTCTTTCCGGAATTGGACACGAGCAAAAGCACGTCATCAGGCTGTATAACACCAAGGTCTCCGTGCTGGGCATCGCTGGGATGCAGAAAAACCGCAGGCGTGCCGGTAGAACTAAAAGTAGTTGCAATATTAAGAGCTATCTGACCGGCTTTGCCCATTCCACTGGCTACCAATTTACCCTTACGGGTATGCACGCGATCATAAATTATATCAATAGCTTTCTCGTAATCCTCGCTAACAGGAATATTGAGGATTGCTTTGGCTTCGTAACGGATAATTTTCCGGATTTTATTCTCTATTTCTTCTTTCATTTTTTCGGGATTTCAAGAATTAATCTCAGCTGTTTTGCAAGTGTATTCTTCAAATCTTTACGATGCACAATATAATCCAGGAACCCGTGCTCCAGAAGGAACTCAGAACGCTGGAAACCTTCGGGCAAATCCTTGCCTATGGTCTGACGTATAACACGCGGACCAGCAAATCCGATTAAAGATCCAGGCTCGGCAATGTTAATATCTCCGAGCATTGCAAACGAAGCTGTAACGCCCCCGGTAGTGGGGTCGGTCATAACGGAAATATAGGGCAATTTGGCATCAGCCAGTTGTGTGAGCTTAGCAGCTGTTTTGGCCATCTGCATAAGGGAAAAAGCTGCTTCCATCATACGGGCTCCGCCCGAACGGCTTATAATTATCAATGGATAGCGATGTTCAATACAATAATCAATGGCACGGGCTATTTTCTCTCCTACCACCGACCCCATAGACCCGCCAATATATTCAAAATTCATCCCGCCGATAACCACATTTATTCCATCCAGCGGACCTGTAGCAATGGTAATGGCTTCTTTTAGCCCTGTTTTTTTCTGTGCAGCCTGGATACGGTCGGTATATCTCTTACGGTCAACAAAATTCAATGGGTCAGCAGGTAAAAGATTTTCAAAAAGCAGCTGATATTTTCCTTCATCAAACAAAAAATTAAAATAATCCACAGTAGGGATACGGTCGTGATAACCACAATTCTGACAAACGCCCAGGTTTTCCTTATGCTCAATCATCGTCACCACTGTCTTGCACTGCGGACACTTAAACCATAAGCCTTCCTTCATTTCCCTACGCTGGGACGCAGGGGTCATAATCCCCCTGGTCATACGTTTAAACCAATTACTCATTGGCAAAAAATTAATGTTTAAAGCCCAATTATAGGCAAGGTAAAATTAGCATTTTTTTTATTCTCGCAAAAAAAAGCCTGTGTATTTAACGTTAGAGGTGGGATAATAAAAAAATAGCGGCACCTGTGGTGCCGCCGCCGTCGGGATGGGAGGACTTGAACCTCCGACCTCCACATTATCAGTGTGGCGCTCTAACCAGCTGAGCTACATCCCGTCATCACAAAAGCAATGCAAAAGTATATGTTTTGATTTTAATATGCAAATTTTTTCGTGAAATTTTTGCTTTATTTTTTATCCACCCTCAACAACAAACTAATTATCAATAAAATAAAACTAACAACAACTATTGCCATTCCCACGCCCATTACATCAGCCAACCAACCCAAGATCAAAGAAATTCCGGCAGTCAGCAGTGTTTTTATCTGATTCTGAGTAGAAACGCCCGAAGCAAAAACTTCTGTCTTAAAAATATTATTCAAATAAGCCACAGAAATAGGTTTACGCAAATTATGCACAATATAAATCAACATAAACATCACAACCGCCCATACTGGCAATCCTTGATGGGAGAACCATCCGGAGAGCATACCTATAACCAGGGCAGCCATCAATAATGTATTAACCCAGAAGGCAAGATTGTCACGGCGTTTGATTAGCAAAGACGCGCGTCTGGAAGCGAAAGCTGTAAGCAAATAAATTACAAAATACACAATACCAATCCATACAGTAATCCGCTGGGTAGTAGAGACAGACGCTAACCAGACCAGCGGAACAGCAACAGCCATCTGCTTGATAAGAGGCTGTATATAATCTTTCAATGCCTTGTGGTAAGCTTCCAGCAATGACAGGTTTGTAAGATATCTAAGAGCGCGCAAGTTTGTAACTGTTTGCCAGAACTCCTGCCATACCTGACGGGCAGAAGCTTTACGGCTTTTCTTTTTAATACCTTTGTCAATCCAGCCTGGGTACGAGGCTATAAGGAAAAATCCCAGAACATAAGGCACAATAGTATAAAGATAAATAGCCGTGTAATCATTTGTCAGGAACACAATTGCAGCAGCTACCAATGAGGAAATGGCAGAACCAAGCTGGGAACAGGATCGGGTGTGTCCGTAATAATCTACCTTGTAATCCGACCAGCCTTTGACTTCAAGATAATGATAAATCATTGCCTTGTTGGTTCCGCTGCGGAAAGCATCCGCCATTCCGTAAAAAATAATAGCAAACAGGAATAGCCAGAAACCCTGACCAAAAGCAAAAATCAGATAGCTGGTAATATACAGGATGTAGGAAAACATCAAGGACTTTTTCCGGCCCACAGCATCAGCCATCAAGCCTGAGGGTATTTCAAAGAGGTTAGTTGTTATCTCACGTGCGGCATATAAAATGCCAATCTGAGTAAAACTCAATCCTTTATAACGCAGAAATAGTATAAAAAAAGGCTCAAAAAAACGCAAATTTTTCAGAAATCCGTACAGGCAAAACTTGTAATATTGCGCATCCTTGCGGTACATAGCAAATTGTTTATTATATTAAACAAAATTTCAAGAAATTGTTTATTACGATGAACAAAATTATTCATTTTTTGTTTACTCTGATAAACAAAAAATCCCGACAGGATTATCCGGCCGGGATTAAAACAAAAAACTTTAACAAAACTATTAATTCAACAATTCCTTTATTTTCTGGTAAGTAGCCTCATTAACAGGCACCAGCGGAAGTCTCAGTTCGTTTTTAATCATTCCTTTGATACTCAGCGCAGCTTTGATGCCCGCTGGATTTCCGTCCTCAAAAATTGCATTAGTCATAGGAAGGACTTTATAATGCAACTGACGTGCCTTATCAAACTGTCCGTCCAGAGCCAGACGTACCATCTGCGACATCTCCTGCGGATAAACCATCGCCACTACGGAAATCACTCCTTCCACTCCTACGGAAATAAGCGGAAGCGTTATGGCATCATCGCCAGAAAGCACAGTAAAATCATCCGGTTTGTTACGGATAATTTCCATTATTTGCCCAAAATCTCCGGAAGCCTCTTTAATGGCCATAATATTAGGATGTTCTGCCAGACGCAAAGTGGTCTCCGCAGCAATGTTTGATTTGGTCCTACCCGGGACGTTGTATAAAATCACAGGCACAGGCGAAACCTCAGCAATTGCAATAAAATGTTCATAAAGTCCGCGCTGATTGGGCTTGTTATAATACGGTGCTACCGAAAGAATTGCATCAATATTGGAAAAATCTCCACGTGCACGGATAGAATTAATAACAGCCTGGGTGTTATTTCCTCCAAATCCGGCAACAATAGGCAGACGTCCGGCATTAACCTCAATGACATAATCCAGCACCTGATTACGCTCATCCGACGTCAGAGTAGCACTCTCACCCGTAGTGCCCAATACAACAAGGAAATCTATTCCGTTATCAATCAAATAGTTTACAAGATTACCCAGAGCCGGAAAATCAATGGTTTTATCCTCTTTAAAAGGTGTGACAATGGCCACTCCCGTGCCTTTAATATTTTTTTTAGCCATATTCCTTATTTTTTTATTGTATTTAGAAAATCAATTGCCTGGGAAACAAAATGGCTCAATGTATTGTTTTTCAACTTAAAAGAAATATCTGCAAAGTTCGGCTCATCCACAAAAGGAAGCACAATCATTGAACTATCCACCATATTAACAAAATACTGCAATGGCAAGCTAAACTCACGGCTATAACCAAGCACCAGATCAAAATGACGGGTTAAAATATCTGAGGACGTAACAGGTAAAAACTTGATAATAAATAAGAAAGTTCTGTAAACCACCACCTCAAAATTACCCTGATAATTTTTATTCCGGGTTAATTCCACCACCCTTACACTTTTGCCATTGTTTTGCAAATCCTTTACTACTGCTTGCACTTGCGCAATATCCGTCTGTTCGTCGGCATTGATAACCAATAATAATTCTTTAACATCGGCAAAAGGTATGACCGACTTTTTTCTGGCTGAAAAAATTTTCCTTATTTTACCGGCTAAAATCCTCTGAAAAAAAGAAATCTGATCCATTCGTTTTTAATCTATTTTGTTCAAAGTTAAAACAAATTTAAAAAATTCATATATCCAAACAATTTTATAAAAAACTAAAAATATGCTGGAACTGGATTTCATCATTAAAAAAGCCCTGGAAGAGGACCTGCGCGAAGGTGATCATACCACTTTATCTATCATTCCGCCTGACACCATAGGAAGTGCCAAACTGCTAATCAAAGACACAGGAGTGCTGGCAGGAGTGGAAGTTGCAAAAAAAGTATTTGAAATTTTTGACCCCGGATTACAAACAGATGTTTTTATAACTGACGGATCACACGTCAAACCCGGAGATATAGCATTTGAAGTAAAAGGAAGCGCCCGATCCATACTACAAACCGAGCGGCTTGTTCTCAACATTATGCAACGGATGAGTGGAATTGCCACACAGACTGCACAATACGTAAAAGCCGTTGAAGGAACTAAAGCTAAAATTCTGGATACCAGAAAAACTACACCCTGCGTGCGCCTGCTTGAAAAAACTGCTGTAAAAATCGGAGGAGGGTATAACCACCGTTTCGGTCTATATGATATGATACTCATAAAGGATAACCACATAGACTTTGCTGGTGGCATAGAACAGGCTATTGACCGGGTCCACGCCTACCTCAAAGCCAGAGGACTTAATCTGAAAATTGAAATTGAAGTGCGCAACTTTGACGAACTGGAACAGGTTATAAAAAAAGGTGGTGTAAACAGGATTATGCTTGATAATTTCACTCCACAGCAAGTAGCAAAAGCCGTAAAACTTATAGCAGGACGTTACGAAACTGAGGCCTCCGGCGGTATAACCCTGGAAAATATCAGAGAATATGCCCTGGCCGGAGTGGATTATATATCCGTGGGTGCATTAACGCATCAGATAAAAAGCCTGGATATGAGTTTGAAAAAGAATATCTGAAAAAAGCCCCGTACGGGGCTTTTTTCAGATTACAACCGGTCAATTTTTTCTTCCAGCGCCTCAATACGCTTTTTCACCCTGTCCAAATCCTTCTGGGTAACAAAATCCATATTCTCCAAAGTTTTCTTCAGCAACTCATCAAACTTCTTTTTTATATCCCGTGCATAACGTTCCGTGGATTTTTGAAAATCCTCCTTGATTTTTTTTGCGTCAATCTCACTAATCCTGGATTCCTTGACCAGCTTATCCAGAGTATTACCCAACTTATCCGCCAAATCGGAAGTAAGGCCCAGGCTTACATAAAAGAATTTTTCCAGTAAATTCATAGCTTATTATTTTTCATTTTCTTTTGAAGGCAGACCTTTTTGTTCCAGCTTCTTTTCCAGATCTTCAAGCTTTTTCATCAATTTATCCAGATCTTTCTTTTTGGCCAGTTTCATACCTTCAACAAAATTCTTAACATATTCATCCATTTCCTTTTCCAGCTGGTCTTTTTTACCAGCCAGGTCCTTGACCATTTTGTTGATATATTCTTTAAGGTCGTCCAGACTAACTTTGTTTTCCTTAACGAGTTTTGAGATAGACTGTTCTAATTTTTCCACAGCAATTGCTCCCAGGCCTACTCCTGCATAAAACAAACGGGTGAAAAGCGATTCTTTGCGCTGTTCTGACATAACTTGAATTTTTTACGTTTCCATTCAAATTTACAAAAAAACACAAATTAAAACTCTTAACGAATTATAAAATAGCTTTGTGTAAATCACTGCCAGCAGGCTGCTGGTAAACCCTCAATTCAAATAAAGGCAATACCGCAAGCAAATGCTCAAACAACTCTGCCTGTATCTTCTCGTATTCCAGCCAATTAGTAGTTGCAGCAAAGACATAAACCTCCACTGGTAAGCCTTTGTCTGTGGGCTTAAGCTGACGCACCAACAGAGTTAAATCGTCGCAGAACAGCCCAGGCTTGACCAGAATCTTTTCTGGCACTTCTACCTCTACCTCTGCCCCTTTGCGGATTACAGTCTTTTTAACCTTACGGATTTTATACAAATAATTGTTTTCCAGCATATAATAGTCAGAATAACGCACAAGGAATTTTGTAACATCTTTTATCACCGTCTTACCCTCTATCCGGGTCAAAAACTTTTTAGCTCCTGCACCAAGTTCCTTTACAAATTCCTCAGGGTCATCAATCACAAAACGCTCAATTTCGATCCCATTAACCACAAATTTTTCCTTACGATATTTCTTAAAAACACGGAAATTTGCCCGTAAATAATTTTCTACATAAACCCTGAAAACTCCTACATTGGTCAACGACTTTCCGTCCAGCACCGTGTATTGATTGTCTTCCTGAGTATAATCCAACTCCTTGATTTTCCGTTCAATATAATCTTTTATCAGAGGTATCTGACGGAAACGATTCAGCATATCCGGTGTTACAATCTTTACACTCTGCATATCAATGTAAATGGAACGCTTAATACGGCGTCCTCCGGCCATCTGCATTCCTTTCCAGTTGATAAACGACTCCTGGATTAAGGCATAAGTTGGCACAGTGGCAATTGTTTTATCAAAATTCTGAACTCTAACAGTCGTCAAATTTATGTCCAATACATCGCCATCCACCCCGCGGGAAGGAACAGTTATCCAGTCGCCCTCGTGGACAAGGTCATAAGCCGAAAGCTGGATACCTGCAACAAAACCCAGAATTGTATCCCGGAAAATCAACATCAAAACAGCCGTCATTGCACCTAACCCAGCCAGAATATTCCCCGGTTTCTTACTCAAAAGGATGGAAATGATTAGAATCACTGCCGTGATTATGACTATTATTTTCAATACCTGGATATATTGCTTAATAGTAACCCGGTAACCTTTTTTCTCAGCAATAATTTCATAAATATCTCCCAGAGCATTCAAAAAAGCATTTAAGACAAAGGTCAAAGCAATTATCACATAAATTGCAACAAAATCATTCACCACAACAATAACAGTATGATTATCAGTAGCCAGAGGAGTCATAAAATATATGATGGCAGCAGGAACAAGATGAGACAAATTATTGAAAACGCCTTTTTTCAGAAAAATATCATCATACTCATTTTTGGTGCGCCGGATAATACCTGCAACTATATGGATAATAATCTTTTTGGTAATCCAATTGCCCAACCAGGCCAGAAAAATTATTCCAATGGCTATAACTACACCACGCACTACCTCAGCCTGTGTGGAATTTAACCCCCAGGAAGTCAACAATTGTCCCAAATCCGCTCCCAGATTTTTCATAGTCCAAAATTTTGATTTTTTTTGTTTATAAAGATAAAACTTTTGCAGTAAAATTAACCACTATGGACAGAATAGCTGTTTTCCCCGGGTCTTTTGACCCTTTCACCATAGGACACGAAATCATTGTGCGCAGGGCTCTGGGACTTTTTGATAAAATCATCATTGGCATTGGTATAAATGCAGAGAAAAAACATCTTTTCCCCCTTGAAAAACGTCAGCAATGGATTGAGGAGCTGTTTGCCGATATACCAAAAATTGAGGTCAAAACTTACAATATGCTCACCGTGGACTTCTGCCGAGATCAGGGCGCCCGCTTTATCCTGCGCGGACTGAGAACCTCAGCCGACTTTGAATACGAACGCGTCATAGGACAGATTAACCGCCAGCTCGGTGATTTTGAAATTGAAACAGTCTACCTGCTCACACTGCCGGAACATACCTTCATCAGCTCAACATTTGTCCGGGAAATTATAAAATACAAAGGCGATATTTCCAGATTTGTTCCACACAACATTGCCCGGGATATTATGCAAAACTGGTACTGAGATGGAACTATTCTACCGCCGTTTGGGCAAAGGCAAACCGCTTATCCTGCTGCACGGACTAATGGAAATGTCCGACACCTGGCTGCCCATTGCCCGCGCACTTGCCCGCAGATTTGACGTTATCCTGCCTGACCTTCGCAACCACGGACAATCTCCGCATAGCAATGATTTCTCTCTTACGGCAATGGCTCAGGATATTATTGAACTTATGGACAGGCTACAAATCCGCGCTGCTTACCTCGTAGGCTACTCAATGGGCGGACGTGTGGCTATGAACCTGACGCAAAACCATCCGGACAGAGTTAAACGCCTTGTGGTCATTGATATGGCGCCGGATAAATATCCGCCGCAACAGATAATCCAACACGGATACCTTGAAAAACTCAATCAGATTTTACAGCTTGACCTGAGCCAGTTCGCCCATCGCAAGGAAATTTCCGAACGCCTCAGCCAGATCCTTGGCAACTCTCCGTTAATAAACCTTTTCCAGAAAAACATACGCCGCACCAAACAAGGCTTTTGCTGGAAATTCAACCCCAAAGCAATCCACGAATACATAAACACCCTGCGGGATTATCCCATTGACATCCAGCGACCTATCCACACGCCCACGATCTTTATCCGTGCCAGCAAAAGTCCTTATATCCAAAAACAACAAATAGAACTTATCAGGAGGATTTTTACTAATTGCAGAATTAAGACCATCCGCAATACAACCCACTTCCTGCCTGTGGAAAGACCCAAAAAACTGGTGCGGAAAATCAAAAATTTTCTGTACATTCCTGTAATTATGCTATAAAACATCAGCGACAAATTCCTGTCTTACAACAAAAAAACATTTCTCCGCCGTCTAACAGCCAATTTTCCTTATAAAACCTCACCTTTTTTAAGGACTTAATATTAAATTTTCCGTTTGGAAAAAATTTAAATCTTTTACCGGAATGAAACGCTTATATATTTTTATGATTGCCATCATTGGCGTTATTTCCGTTTATGCACAGGAAATAACAGGCAAAATTACTGATGCCAA
>CAZYSM010000046.1:0-19904 GCA_964649975.1 uncultured Bacteroidales bacterium
GGTAAATTTGGCCTGTAGTGACATTATTTATTCTGGATAGATGGATATTCAAAAAGCGCTCGTAGTGCCCCAGGTCCAGGTCGGTTTCTGCACCATCTTCGGTAACATAGCATTCACCGTGTTCGTAAGGATTGAGCGTTCCGGGATCAATATTCAGATAAGGATCAATTTTTAGGATAGATACTTTATAGCCTCTTTCCTGCAGCAATTTACCAAGAGAGGCAGAAATTATACCTTTGCCCAAGGAAGAGGTAACTCCGCCGGTGATGAATATGTACTTAGTGTTTTTCACTTTCACCAACAATGGTTTTATTGTTTACTTTAAAAAATAAAACGGCAGCCCCTTATTTGGAGGGATAAGCTGCCGTTTTACAAAATTTTTATCAGAGCGATTAAGAGAGCTTTTTATATTCCTGAACTAACTGTTTTATATTGTTCTGGATTGTAGCTAACTTATCATTTAGTTTATTGAGCTTATCTCTGAATTCTTGCAGCAGTTCATCCGGAGAATCTTTAAACATCTCAAGATTGTTCTCCAATTTTATTATGTCGTTCTTAACTCTTTGTTCCAGAGTTTTTAATTTTTCTATTTCTTTGTATATCAAGCGTTTTGCATTTGGAGATTTAAGTATATTTTCCAGATGATTTTTGAACTGCAACTGACGACGGCTTTCTGCATCCAGATTAACGGAAGCAAATTTTTCGTCCAGAGTTTGGCGGTATAATTTATTAATACGGTCTTTGTCTTTATAAGGCACAAATCCTATTGATGCCCATTCTTTTTCAATTTCTTCCAGAAGTTTGATGTTTTCTTCCTGGTTGTCAGAAAGTTCAATATTCTTGATTTTTTCAATAAGTTCAAGTTTTTTCTTAAGGTTTTCCTTTTCCTGGCGGCGCATTTCTTTCATATGCTGGCGCTTACGGCGGAAGAATTCCAGGCGTGCCGTACGGAAACGCTGCCATACTTCTTCGCTTTTGTCCTTGGGTACAGGACCAATTTTTTTCCATTCGGCAAAGAGACGTTCAAATTCCCTGGCTGTTTTGCCCCAGTCTGTACTTTCGCGTAGTTTCTCTGCCAGTTCTGCCAGTTCTTCTTTTTTCTTAAGATTTTCCTGGAGAAGTTCCTGATGCTGGCGGAAAAATTCCCTTTTCTTTTCAAAGAAAGCATCGCAGGCTTTGCGGAAGCGCTCGTAAATGGATTGGTTGTATTTCTTAGGAACACGTCCTACTTTACGCCACAATTGTTGAAGTTCCAAAATGATTTTTGTCTTTTCCTGCCATTCTTTTGTAGTAGTAATTTCCAGTTGGGCAATTTTTTCAGCGGCCTCACACAGACGTGTTTTAGCTTCCAGGTTCTTTTTCTGTATTTCTTTTAATTTTTTGAAATATTCTTGATGGCGTTTGTTAACTTCGTGGCTGATTTCCCGGAATTTTCTCCAGATATCCTCCTGTACTTCTTTTGGTACAGGGCCAATTTCTTTCCATTCTTTATGTAGTTCTTGCAGTTCTTTGTATGCCTGTACAGGATCATCGTAATATATAAGAGCCTCAGCACGCTCTATAATGGCCTGTTTTTGTTCCAGATTACGCTGGAGATCAAATTCTTTTAGTTCTTTATTTATTCTAACCAGGTCGTAAAACTGAGTACGGACTCTGTTCCATTCATTCATCAGTTCTTTATAAGCCTCTTTGGGCACACTGCCTATCTGCCGCCATTGACGTTCAAATTGTTTAAATTCACGGTAAACTTTATCAAAGTTTTCTTTACTCTGAATTAATGTCTTTATTTTTTCAATGATGTTTTTCTTTTGTTCCAGGTTTTTTTCCTGTTCCTGCCTGATTTGTTCTTCGTATGCTTCTTTTTTATCTTTAAAAATTTCTATAGCGTCTTTGAATTTACGGTCAATGGCCAGGATTTCGTGAGGTGTTTTGAAGTCTTCGGCATTTCCTCCTTCTTCAATAAATTTTTGACGTAAATCGTCCAGTAATTCGTTACGTTTTTTGAAATATAAATTACGTATATTATCAACAGTTTGACGTATCTCGTTAACCGGCTGTTCTACAATTTCTCTCAATTTATCTGCTAATTCCTCCAGAGAAAGCTTGGCAAAGTCTGTTTTTTCGGAATTCTCCTGTTCTCCGTCATTGTTCTTTTTATCAATTTCCTCTGAGATTTCCTGTAAATGTTCTGATGTAATGTTCTCGTTTTCCAGACCTTTGGAAATAATATCTGCAGCATTCTGATTGTTCTTTAATTCTTCCATAATGTAAGTTTTTAATAGGACTGTTTTTTGCACAATTAACTGAGGCTTTGCAAAAATAAAATTTTTATGCACAACAAAAAAAAAGCTTTTTAAAAAAAATGCTATTTTTTTTATCTTTTATATTTGGTAAAAATGATTTGTTTGAATGTAATTTGTTTATATACAAGTATTTATGTGTGTGCAATTGCTTTACAATAAATATGGCATAAATTTGGTTTATTAAGTAAAAACAAAATAAAAGGTTTTGGAAAAAGTAAACGGCATAATTCTTTCTGCTGGTTTGTCCTCGCGGATGTTACGGCCTAAAGCTTTATTGCCCTATGGTCGTTCTACTTTTGTGGAGAATTTGTATAATACTTTTAGACCACGGGTAGATCGTCTGGTAATTGTAGTCTCGCCTGAGTTATATATCCGTATGCAGCAGAAAAGGATAAATTTGCCAGAGGCGGAATTTGTATTTAACCAGCGTCCTTTATTAGGGCGTTTTTATTCTATTTATTGCGGGGTAGAACATCTGGGAGTGTGTAATGTTTTTGTGCATAATATAGATACGCCGGGTATTTCGGGCACAACTCTGGAGGTTATGAAAGCAAGCTTGAAACCGGGATCCTATGTGGTACCAGTTTATAAAGGTAAAAGTGGGCATCCTGTTCTACTAAGCCAGGAAATAAGTGAGGATATAATCTCCCGCACAGATTATGATATTAATTTCCGGGATGTTCTGAAAAAATTCAGGCGTATTGAGGTGGAAGTGGATGATGAATATATTTTGTTAAATATTAATACCCCTTCGGATTTGCGTCAGTTATATAATCGTATTTATAATCCGTTGATAGACAATAACAAGAACCGTATCAAAATATAGTTGACAACTGATAAATTATTTTATATATTTAACCAAACAACAAAATCCCGAGTTATGAAAAAGTTAGTTTTTATTTTGGCCGTTTTTATGGGCTTGAGTTTTGTAATGAGTGCTCAGGTTGACGAGGAAGAAGGCCAGTATTTCGGAGGCGTTAGATCTGTTAATACCCAGGCTTATGCCCAGTATGATTTTGGCAATATCACTTCTGATATTGTCAGTCACGAGTTTATTGTAAAAAATCCCTCTCCTACAGAGATGACAATTGAGAGCATTAATATTCCTGACGGTGTTACTGTTACCGTTGTCAATAAGGTTATTAAGCCGCGTTCCGAGGGTAAAATTATTGTAACAATAAACAAAAATTATTTTTCTAATACCGGAGAATTTAGTTTGCCCTTGATTGTGCGTACTTCCCAGAAAGTGGGGCAGGGAATGAATGTATATAAGGAATTTGTTTATATGATTAAGGGTACTGTAAAATAGCGAGCTCAGCCTGAGCAATTGCTTTTAGGGGCGTGTCAGAGGATTAGGCCTGTGACCGCCCCTTTTTTTATTCCTTCACTTTTTGGTTTATTTTTTAGGTAAAAGAATGTAGAATTACTATTTTAGCATAAAATATTCAGAAAGTAGCCCGGGCAATGAATCCTACTTATGCTATAGCTTTGTATATTAGTATTTTTGCATTTATATTGACTGTTATATTACTCTTTAATGTGTTGAGATTTAAGAAGTTTTTTTTCTCTCTTCACAAGGAGCTGGATGTCTTAAAGAAAGATATTTCCAAACTAAAACAGGCTGAGAAGGAGCTTGTTGGGAAAGTTGTGTCCCGAGACCGTTCCAAAGAGCTATTCCGTGAGGAGGGCATATTAGATATAAGAGGAATAAAGCGTGAAAATAGGCAACAAGTAAAAATAAAGCGCAGGAAGAAATTTTACAGATTTGTTGATAAGTTTGAAACTTTTGTGGGAGGCACGCTTCTGGACAAATTGGGCATAATTGCTTTGTTGGTGGGCCTGGTTTTGCTCGTTGGGGTAGGTATAGAGTATAATTGGATTAACTCAATAGGGCGTGTTTTTCTGGGTTTGGTAATTGCTGGATTTTTGCTGTTAGTTGGATATTTGTTCAAAAAACGTTTTCCAGTTCTGGGTGCTGTGTTAATTGGTGGAGGATTTGCCTCTGTAATTTTTACTATTTTTGCAGCTTTTTATTTGTACGGATTATTGACATTGTGGCTTACTTATTTATTGGTATTTGTGGTTATACTCATAGCCGTAGGTTTGTCCATTATAACCGGGCATTCTGAGATTGCAGCTCTGACTTTTGCAGCAGGTTTTTTAGGTCCGATGACTGTAAATCTTACTACAGGGGATTATTGGGTTGTATTTACCTTTATAATTCTGCTTGATATTGGCGTGATTATATATGACTATTATCGTAAGTCGCTGCTAATTAATATTGTATCCTTTGCTTTTACTTATCTTTTGTATGCTATATGGCTGATTGACCAGTATTGGTTCCGCAAAGAAGAAATTCCGTTTTATGGCGCCATTGCATTTCTGACTGTCTTTTATTTGATGGTCTTTGCTATAGTATTGGTAAATAACGTAAGAGAGAATAGGCGTTTCCTACCCATTGAGTTTTCTATGCTTGTTTCAGCCAATTTATTGTATTATACAGCAGGTTATATAATTATTGTGCGGACAGGAGTTGAGTATAAAGGCATATTTACTTTATGGATAGCTTTGGTGAATTATGGCTTTTTCTTGTTTTTATATCCCAGGAAAAATTTTGACAGGCGTATTTTGAATTTATTTCTGGGACTATCCATAATGTTTCTGGCTCTGGTTATTCCTGTGGAGTATATGGGAAAATCCCCTACACTGGTATGGGCAGTTGAATCAATAGTATTGATGTTTGTGGGTATCAGAGCTAATATCAAGGGAATGAAACTGGGATCTGTGGAGCTCACTATTTTGATGTTAGCCAGTTTGGCATTTGATTTATATGACCAGTATTTGAGTCTGTTTGGAGAGATAGAATACATCCGTCCTATATTCAACAAAGGTTTTTTAAGTTCAATGCTGGCAGTGTTAAGTTTGTTAATTTCTGCCGGATTATTAAAAATGGAAAAGCAGGATTACTACGGATTTAAATTTATCAAGAAACGTAATTATCAGGCTTTTCTGGTACTGGCAGCGGTTGTTATTTTTTACATTTCTTTCCGTCTGGAGCTTAAATCATTACTGACACAGATATATGAAAAAGAAGTTATTGTAAAGGCTGCTTTAAGTATTTTGAATTACGGAATTTTGTTTTTATTGGCACTACCTGCACTTTTTATCAGAAACAAAGGCACAGCCTACCTTGCTTTGTTTGCTTTTGTTGTAGCTTATGTGCTTTATCTGGCAGATTATGCTTTTTCGTGGGCGGATTTGCGCAATCTGTATTTGTTATCCCCTTTTGTAGGAATTAAGGAATATGCCTATCATTACTATTCGGCAGCAATGTTATTGGTTATCAGTGTGTCTGGCTTTGCTTCAATAAGGTATTTATACGGAAAAAATATGGCGCTTAATTATCTGATTACAATAGTATTTGTTGTATTACTTCTGGTATTTTTGAGCAATGAGCTGGATAATATGATAATAGTCAAACGTTATCAGCCCAATGTGCTCATACGTAGCTTGTTGTCAAAGGTTTTCAGTATGTATTATACAATGTTGTGGGCAGTTTATGCAGTAATTATTTTGCTATTAGGCTTTTTGTATAAAGTAAAGGAGTTACGTGTGGTTTCAATAGTTTTTTTGATAATTATTTTGCTAAAAGTAGGAGTTTATGATATTTCCAGATTACGCAATGATGAGTTAATGATAGTTTTTCTGTGGCTTGGTATGTGTTTACTAATAGCTTCGCTGGTATTCCAGTTATTTTCTGGTAGCAAGGAAAAGATAAAGCAGCAGGCCTATAAGCCGGATTCTGTCTGACTTGCCAGGGGCAAGTCAGTCCTACCATTTATCTAAGCGGTCAACCCCCCGGCGTCGGACGGGCCATCCTTACTCCCAGTGGAGTAGCCGGTATATTTGACCTTGCAGCCTGCTGGATGCACGGCCACTGCGGTTGCCCGCAGTGCCGGTGGGCTCTTACCCCACCTTTTCACCCTTACCGGAACAATCTCCGGCGGTTATTTTCTGTTGCATTGCCCCGACCTCACGGCCGGCTGCCCTTTCGGCAGAGCAGTGCCCTGCGCTGTCCGGACTTTCCTCTGCACGGAATAAAAACCGCGCAGCGGTAGGACGGCCTGCTGCACAGCAAAGATACTATTTTCTTATGGCAATATCAATTTTATTTTAGGCGGAGTTTAAAGCCGAAAAGTATCCTTACTGGTTGCTGAGGCAGTGGATTAAGCTCGCCTTCTGTCACGTTATAATATTTGCTATTAAATAAATTGTTGATTTTAAAATATTCCCATACGGAAAACTTTCTACTACTGTATAATAAGAAATTTCCTGTGCCGGAGGCCACAAAATAAGGTGGAGCGTAGATGTCTGAGTTTCTGTATGTTCTATCCCTATATTGTCCAGATAGGCTTATGTTGAATTTCCCCGGCAAGGATAAGGTAAAATTAATTTTAACGGAATGTGGGGTATAAAATTCAAGAGTATTGTTATCTATTTTGCCATTAGTGTATGTATAAGAAGCCACAAAATAAAAATCAAACGGAGCTATTTCTGTTTTTTTCCCGATTATTAAGCTATATCCATAAGTATAACCCTGGGTATTATTTTCTGGTATCCAGGCATAATCTACTGGAATATTATGAAAAGAAGTATCGTATATGGTACGGCTAGAAATTAAATTATATAATGAATTATAAAACATTTTTCCCGTTAAGAATGTGTGAGTTTTTTCATTATTGAGGTTAATTGAAAGAGCATAACCATCTTTGAGTTCTGGTCTGAGATTAGGATTTGTAAGACGCCAGAAAGGAGCGTTCAGGCCTATAACATTGCCCGCGCTGTCATATACAGGGGCGAATGATCCAAAATGTGCATAGGCTATATGGGGTGATGGTGCACGGAAGCTTTTTCCGTACATCAATTTAACAGATATTTTGGATGAGGGATTATAGACGAGGCTGGCACGTGGGATAAGAGACGCACCATATTTGCTATTGTATTCGCTGCGTAAGCCGAGTGTTAAATGGAATTTTTTTATAAAGTCCTTTTCAAATTGTAGGTATGCAGCAGCATTATAGTATTTAATTCTATAAATGTCCTGGTATATAATCAGACTGTTTCCGCTGGTGTCCACAACATCAGTTCCGGGATATGGAATGAATTGTTGATTGTAAGGTTTGGTCTGGTCATAAGGCCGGGGAAGGTCTCCGGTTTTGGGTATAACATCAAAGTAGTCCAGAGCAAAGCCTATGTGAAAGTGATATGTTTTGTGAGGGGCAAAAATGAAATTTTCCTCCCAGTGTAAATTGTTATTGTTTTCATATTTGTAGCCTATATGGAAGCCTGTATAACGGTTAATAAATGCTGAATTAGGTAGAATCCGGAAATTCTGTGCCCATAGAATTGTTTTGGCTGTAAATGTTTTCTTCTTATTTGAATAGTCGTGGATTAAATACAAATTAGCGATGCGGGTGTGATAATGAGCCTGGCGGCTGTAAATTGAAATTTCTGGGGGAGAGGTATATGAGGTAGAATGAGTATTATAAAAATCACTAAATCCTATTTTTAAATTTTTATATGTAATTCTGGCTTTCAAAGACGCTGCCTGGGTGTGTATATCCCATGGCATAATTGGTAAATTAGGTTTTATTGTATCACCAAAATATATAACTTCTCCTGTTTCTAAATAATGGTAATACCATTTGTATTGATCAGGATAATAGATTGGCATAAAAGGTTCGTCCGAGTAATAATATTTACCAGAAATTGATATTCCTATTTTATTTATTTGCTTGTTTACAAGCAGGTTGTAAGTTTTGGTATTATAATTTCCCCTGGCTGCTTTTAGATATATGCCGGGATTTTCATTAGGCTTAAAAGTAATTATATTTATAATTGCAGTGTAAGCATCCGCTCCGTATAAGACAGAAGAAGGGTTTAGTATTATTTCAACCTGTTTTACATTTTCCAGAGAATAAGCATCTCCTATTGGATAATCTGTGCCAGAGGCAGAGTTTATTCTCACTCCATCCATAAGAATGAGCATTTTTTCTATTCCTGATATGCCGTTAACAGTATAAATATCTTCATCTTCCGAGGAAGATCTCCGCTGGATTATAATTTGTGGTATATCTTTTAGCAGGTCACGTAGACAGGAGTAGTTGTTTTCAAAAATTTCCTTTTTGGTAAGGATAATTATGCTTGAAGGTGCTTGCTGAACATTTTGGTAATTACGGGTAGGAGTTAAAACCTTTATCCTGGTCAGGTCAAATAGTGACAGATTGAATATATCAGTGGTGTCTTTTTGCGCGTAAGCTGCATTAATTAGCAGCAGTAGGAATAAAAGTAAAGGAAATTTTTTCATGAATTTTTATTTTTAATTTACAAAAAGTCAAGAAACGGATCAAATTGTTAAAAATAAATATACTAATTTTTTGGCTTTTTTATACGTTTTTTTGATAAACGGAGTTTCTTTTTAATGGAATCCAGGTTCATTTTGTATAATTTACGTTTTCGTTTTTTTATTATATTAGCTTGTTTTATAAGCTGTCGTCTCATTTTACGGGCATTACGTATTACCTTTCGTGCTTTTTTCCGGGCTTCAGGAGTGTTTTCTTGCATAAGTTGCTGGGCTATTTGTTTTGCTTTACGCATTATTTGACGGGTATCTTTCCTTGTTTTTTTTATTAGTTTTTTTGTTTCAATAGCTTCCTTTTTTTTCAGTTCTTTTTTATATACTTTCATTGCTGCGAGTGAGTCGGTAATGGCCTGCTGGCGTGGAGAAGGTTGTATGAAAGCCTTTCTTGAGCTTTGTAGCAGGTTGGTAGATAATCTTATTTTTGGCGAATTGATTGTTCCGAGTATTGATATATATATCATAGGGCTGGTGTTGCCTGTTATATTCTTGTGAATGATTCTTGCCAATTCTTTATCTTCCAGGCCTATACCCAGACGGTAGTTTATTAATCCTGTTAATGAGGAGAATCCTTTTATGCTTGCTTTTCTATCCGAGAGAATAAATTGTGTTTCCGGGATTGTCAGACTACCTGAGGATAATCTGAAATACAGGTTTAAATGTTTTATTGTAGGCTTAGCCAGAGAAGGTATTTTAAGCAATCTGGCAAGTTTTTCAGTATATTGATTCTGAGGCAAGTAAAGAGCGTCGGAATATATGTTGGCCGTGATGTCAATACTTTTACTTAGCAGTCCTTTTTGATAGTTGTATATCATTGTTCCACCGCCTTGATAGCTGAATAGTCCCCGTGAGAGGAGAACTATGGGAGCGTAATGTTCTATTTGCGGGAAAATAATTCCAATATCCTGGATGTTAATGTTTTCTCCGCGAGAGGCAAAATTTATAATAGCATTTTTATCTGTAAGAGTTATTATACCTTTGGCTTTGAAACTTGCTTGTGCATAGTTTGCAGAAAAACTGTTTATCTTAATTGTATCTTTGTAAAAGATGACAAGTGTTTTAGCATCTGTTATCCGTATGGTATCCACAATTACTGTATCTGCAGTTATTATACTTTTTACTATAGAATTTTTTGGAATAGCTATAGGTGGTAAAGAATTTTTATTTTTTCCTTGTTCAGAGGTTCTTAACGGACTTATATCAAGCTTGTTGAAATTAATTGCTGAGTTAATTTTTAGTTGGTTATTAATTGGGTTAATGATGTGAGGGATGAGATTTTCAATGACTGCATTGGTGTTGAAAAAGAAGTTATTAATTCGTGTTCCGTAAGATTGGATTAAAATCTGGCGTGGTGAGAAGTATGAAAAAAGCCTGTTACTTTCAATCGTAAGGTCATCTTTTACAAATTTGAATTTTTTTATATCACCGCTGCCAGTGAGGTTAATATTGCTTATATCTGTGGGGTTATTCAGATTAATTTTTCCATTGAGTATTATATCTGCACGGATTTTACCCTGTATTTTGTATTTGATTGGAAATATTAGTTGCAACTGCGATAGGTCAAAATTATAATTTAGCAATCCATTGATATACAGATTGTTAATATCCTTTGATAGTGAAAAGTTTTTTAAGTGGAAAAATCCCGAAGCCAGACGGAAGTTGGCAAAATCCACCTTGATTTTTAAATCCTTTGATTTTTCCAGGCTGGCTTTGAGGTTAATATCTCTGGCACTTTCAGGTAGCTGAGGATAACGTATGTAACCATTTTTAATTTTTATGTCGGTTTTGAGGAAATTAGTATCAAGGCTGCTATCCCTACGGCTGTAGTAATTAAGGCTGATGTTGTAGTCTCCGCTGGCCTGGAGGGCGTAGAAATTATGTCTGTAAAAAATATTCAGAACTGAGAGTAAATCCTTGAAGCTTTTGGTTTGGGCATCAATTTTCAATGAGTAATTATGATAGCTTTTGCTCTCACACAGACGTGAATTTTCAAATATTCCCCTGGCATTGAATTGTAATCTGTTGATTTTGAATCTTCCGTCAAAATAATAATTATCTGTGCATGCCGGGAAGATATTTTTATAATTGGCATCTATACTCAAAGTCATATCCCTGGCAAGAGTAGCCTTTTTATACACTACCGTGAAGTTATTGAATATGCCAGATAGATAGAAAGTTGCGCTGTTATTGCTCATTACTAGATTTCTGAACAGGCCAAATATCTGGGACGAGGATATTTTTATATTACTCTGGTAGTCTGTATATTCGGCCTTACCACGGAATATTCTCAGGTTTTCTATTTTTATGAAAAAATCTTTGGCACTGGCAGTTAGCTCTTCTTTTGATGGGAAAAGATAATAATTAGCCAGTCCTTCGGGAGTTACAATCAAATTAAGTGTTGGATGGGTTGCTGATACTTCCTGGATAAAAAATATAGAGTCTTTATGAAAATTTTCTGCATTAATAATTATTTTAATGTCAGGCACATATAATAATGTGTCCTTTTCAAAGGCATATTTTCCTGTAATAGATAGATTCTGGAAATGAATTTCAATGTTTGGAAAAGTTTTCAGTAAAATAACTTTTGAGTGGTCAAAATGAATGGTTATTAATAAATTTTTATTCGCTTTTTTTATTAACCTGTGCAGGATAAGGTTCCGGGAGAGAAACAATGTAGACAATAGTATAGGGAATAAAAGCATTATGCCTAAAAGACTTATAGCCAGGTATTTTTCCCAGGTTTTCATACTTATTCCTTATAGATTACCGAAAAATTTTCTCAGCATCCATTCCAGCGACAGTGAAATCAGAATAATGAAGAATATCAGTTTTTGATTTATTAAGTCGTTGATTATCATTCTTGTTGTGAATATGCTCTTTAATTTGTCGTTATTTTTCAGATATTTAAGTAGTTGTGAATATTGACTGACAGTAAAAAATTTTCCGCCAGATTTTAAAGCTAATTTTTCCATTAGTTTTTTATTTGCCTGCAGGCTAACAGCTTCCATGTTAATTGGCCTTACAGCAAAGTTTCCTTTTTCAACGAAAGTTTGTTCACCAAGTTGGGTTTGTGCAACATAGGTATAAATACCACTGCTGAATTTCCCTATGTCCAGGAAATAATAACCGCTACGTGCTTCCATGATGTAATTGAAAGTTTTTCCTGACGAATCCCGGATTTTGAGTTTGACAAGTGGTTGGGTGACAGGATTAAAGGATTTGTCGTAGAGTTCTGCTGTGAAAATAATATCCTGATTCTGGTCAATAACAGGATTAACTTTTACTATGAAGCGTTTTTTGTTGTTATTGGCAGTGAGATATTGTATTATTTGTGTGAACAGTTTTTCGGTCTGACTTGAGGAGTGAGTATTTTTATATTCCGCCATGGGCCACCGCCATATTCCCTCGCCAAAGATTATTCCCAACTTGTTATTATTAAGCGGACTATAGTCAAAGAGTAAAATTAGCGGTTTACCAGTGGGGATATTGTTAACTTTTTGATAAAGAAGGATGTTTTTTGAGTTTATGTTTTGAAAATTAGCATAGACACATAACAAGGGCGGAAGGTTATCCTGAAGGGTTTTGAAATTTTTATCCGGAACAAAAATTTCAAAATTATCGTTGAGCAATGGTTGTGCCTGGTCAAAGCTTCCGGAAACAGGGGAAAATTTAAAGCCCAGCGGCATTGCACTTAACCTGTTGTAATCGGTTTTGCCACCGCATATTATAAGCACGGATTTATTTGTGGCAGATATTTGAGAAAGAATATTTTCCGCGGGATTTTTTTCAGTGGGCAATTGATACAGAATAATCAGATTGTAATCAGTAAGCTTGCCATGGAATTTATTTAAGTATGAGAATTTTATCTTATACGTGGGAATATTGTTTAATATCCTGCGGATGGCTGCTATATCCGGATGAGGAAAGGCCGAGAGTATGAGTATTTTTTCTTTGGAGTTGATTACATCTATAACGGTAGTCTGACTGTTATTGCTTTTATTGCGCTCACCAGCAATGGGTTGCACCTTGACAGTAAGTAGTTTTTTCCCCGGACTTTGAGCTTTAACAAAGAAGTTTACTTTTGTTTGATAGTTGGCCGAATTGACAGTTATGTTTTTTTGTGATATCAGTCTATTATTCATCAATAATGAGACTTTCAGCTTATTCCCTTTTGCATAATAAGCACTTATTTCCGCCTGCACGGGAAATTTTTGTTCCAGATAAGCAATTTGGTTTGTTCTGATGCGAACAATTTTCACGTCTTTGTGCCTTGTTGTATCCCCCAGCAGAAGGGCTGTAACAGGGTAGGGCAGAGTAGCTACTGTTATTGCTGGATTTATTCCAGTATTATAAATCCCATCACTGGCAAGGATTATCATTCCGACATTTTCGTTATAAAATCTCTGCCGGATTTGTTCCAGAGCACCGGAAATATCTGTATATGAACCTTTGAAATCTGGCTGGGCAGCTTGTTTTAAATTTCTGTCAAAAACAAAAAAACGCAGGTCATAATCCTGTTGTAGTTCTTTTACAACTTTTTGCATGTTGGCAAGGTATCCGGCAATATACGAGCTGTCAGTAGCCAGCGGTATAGATTGTGAATTATCTTGCAACCAGATTATTATGGGTTTTTGACGGATATGTTTTAGTGTTTTGAGAATGATACTGGACAAAAGTAAAAATAGCAGGAACAACGATATAAAGCGTAAAAAGGCCATGGTATATATCCATAGCCTTTTTATATCGGAAAAGTTTTTATCCTTGCGGTAATACAGCCAGGATATTATTGCGGAAAAAATAAGCCCCAGTATTACGACATAAGGATGTCTGACTATTAAATGGCTCATAAAATCCTTTTGAAAATGTGATAGTATTCCAGCAGACGTTGTTCATACTGTTTTGGGGCGGCTTCGCCGTTATATTCCCGGGCAAAGTTGTAAAAGTCTTTTTTTTGCAAGTAGGCAATCCTGCGGGGAACAGCCTTTGTGAAATCAAACAGGGCAAAAAGGTGATAGCGGATGTCTTTTTCAAAGTTGGAAAACATCTCTTGCACAGTGTCGTATCCTATTACTTTGTGGTTAAATCCCATAACCTGTGGTGCGCCCATGGATATTGATTTCATAGCTGCTGTTTCGTCCAGTCTGCGGGCAAAGTTGAAGGCCTCCCATTCCGCATCCTGCGAGGCGTGGACATCCCGCCAGTCTTCCTTTTCGTCCGGACGCCATTTGTGACCAAAACGACGATTACGTGGATTAAAGGTAAAATGTTTATTGAACACGTCTGGATGGAATTTCCCAAAGAACATCCAGAAAACGTGGTTCTCAAAACGGATAATCATGCGGCCGTTTTCGTCAAAACCATCTCCTCCGCCTTCCACGCAAATGATAGACATAGCAGCTTCCACTTCAATACCCAGTTCCAGGCTGATGCGTTTCATTAAGCCTCCGTATTTATTCCAGCTTATGGCTGCACGGCGGTAATTACTCGGGCCATCAGGCACTTTAACTTGTTTATCCGGTTCCAGCGGATAGTTGAGCAGGTCTTCGCGTTGATGGAAAAATTCTCCTATGGCTTGCATCCCACCAATAGGCGGAAGGTCATGTGCCTCTATCCATTGCTTGGCTACATAAGCCACCCTGCCGTTGTAATCAATGGCATACCAGTCAAGCATTTCCTCCACAATGAAAACAATATCATTCTGATGCAATTTGCCCACCACTTCTCCTTCCAATGATGGCATGCTTCTGACGTTGAGTATTTTGGCATTAACCTGTCCGCGTTTGATATAGGCAATTATGAGGATGTATTTTTTGTAAACATAAGCACTTTCCTTGCCCCAGAGTATTTCATACCACTCGTCATGTTCGTTGAGTATATTGACAATGTCTCCGCGGCGCAACCGTCCCACTACCCGGGATTTAAGGCTGGGCTTTTTGCGCACATTGAGCAAATGCGGAAGCACTTTTCCTTTTACTTCTATCTGGTCGGCCGTAACTTTTACGGCTTTTTTACTGGCACGGAGGAAACGGTCAAATAGTCCCATAATCCAAGGATTTTAATTGTATTTCAAATAAAATAAAAATCCTCGGGCTTTGCAATAAAATTTGATAAACCTGATAGATATAAAAAGGACGGATGAGAGATGAAACTCATCCGTCCCTGGTTTTTACTTGATTATCAAGCGTTTATTGATGTATCTGCCGCTACTGGTGAGGATTTTTAATAGGTAAATACCCGGTGGAATGTCTTTTACACTGAGGCTTACACGGTCAGCGTCACTGCGTATAATCTTTACAGGTTCCTCTTTGCCAAGGATATTGGTGATTACAACCGATGTTATATCTATGTCCTTGCCTGTAATGTTGAGAATACTGCTGGCAGGATTTGGGTAAATATTGATATTGTCTTTGATAGAAGCAATACCGGTATTTTGTGCGCCAAATATTGCGTAGAGCGTGGTATCACTAACTACTGTCAGGTAGAATGAGGCTTGTGTGGAAACTGTGTTGCCCGAGAGGTCTTCCCAGTGCAGGAAAGTATAACCATTATTTGGTGTAGCATTGACCTGAACAACATCATTGTAGTAATATTGTCCTTCTCCGCTGACACTACCGCCTTCTGCGGGGACAGCAGACAGGGTGACGTTATATATATTCTGTGTGAAATGAGCAATCAGGTCGGTGTCGGATTTTACTGTAAGCGTGAAATCCGGATTTGTTGACACTACATTTCCGTGGCTGTCTGTCCATTTGTCAAAGGAGTATCCGGGGTTAGCAGTTGCGGAGATTGGCACCTGGTCGTTGTAGTTATATTGTCCGCCTCCGCTGACGCTACCACCATCCGAGGGGTCTGCTGTAAGATTTACATTAAATATTTTTTGTGTAAATTGGGCAGAATAGGTGTAATCACCATCCACGAACACATCTACCATTGTGGAGGATGAAGAGCAAGCAGTTATATTCCATAGATGCAAGCACCAGTAAGAGAAATCCCATCCGGGGTTAGGGTTAGCTTCCAGATGTGCTACTTGTCCGTATTGATAGCTGCCGCCTCCGGTGACGCTTCCGCCCTGTGGTTGCTCGGAATATGCCACAACTGTGTAATGAGTAGTGTCGGGAATGAATTGGGCTGTAATTGTGCAATCAGCGCTCACTACCAACGGCAGATAAAAATCAGAACTTACGTATTCCCCTTTAATTATCCATCCGGCAAAGCGCCATGTGGGATTGGGTGTAACTCTCAGAGTATCTGCCTCTCCATCTGCAAAGCTACCATCGCCGGAATAATGGGCAGCTGCCCCGGCAGGCGAGATTACAATATCTATATTATACGTATTACGGGGAACATCAAGATATTTGTTGCATGAATACAGGTGCAGGTCAGGATAGTCGGAATTGGTGATTTCACAGTAATATATTCCATTGTCGCTATTGGGGTTGTAGTTATTTATAATGAGAGTGGAATATGTAGCTCCTGATATAGGGGCCCCATCTTTATACCATTGATATTGATTATTGGTTCCACTGACATTTACAGAAAGCTGGACATTTTCCCCTGCCTGGAAGCCTAATAACTCAGCATGTCCTATTTTAGCCTGTGGTGCATAAGTGGAGTAAAAAGTAGGATTAGCATTTTGCAAATCGCCGAAATCCAGTTTGTTATTATCCACATCCAGGCGGAATAGACCAGATAAGCCAGATAAATCAGGCAGAGTATCCAGGTGATTGTGACTAAGGACCAATTCGCCAAGATTGCTGAAACCACCAGGATTTTTGAGAGTGAATTCCGACAGATTATTGTAAGAAACATCTACGCTAAATAGGTTTGATAAAGGTTGTATTCCATCCATTTCCAGTTTCTGGAAAAGATTATGGGAAAAGTTAGCATTACCCAGGCTTGCAAAGGCTTTTAGTAAATAAATTGTGCCAGTAAATTGATTGTATGAAATGTTTAAATCCGTAAGGTTATTTGCAAGGCCAATAGAAGCTGAAAAGTCACCATAAAAATGGTTATGACTCAAGTCCAGATTTGTGAGGCCGGACATGTTGGAAAAATCAAATTTGATTTCTCCAAATAATTCATTGTTATGCAAATCCAAGATTTGGAGTTTGTGCAGATTGTCCAGGGACGATGGTAAATAGCAATGCAGCTGATTATCATTTAGTTTTAATACTTCCAGATTAGAAAGGTTACCTATTTCGGAAGGCAGAATGCTGAGCTGATTAAATGACAAATCCAGCCATTTGAGGCTGTCCAGATTTCCTATTTCCGGAGGAATGGCATCAGAGAGCTGGTTGTAAGATAAATCCATACGGGTTAGGACACTGAGGTTTCCTATTGCAGGGGGGATACTACCAGAGAGTGAGTTATGTTCCAATTCCAGTTTTTGTAAGCTGTCCAGATTACCTATTTCTGCCGGGATATTTCCGCTGAGGTTGTTATATGCCAGATTCAAGTATTGTAGCTTGGACAGGTCTCCTATGCCGGTTGGTATATTACCGCTGAGGTGGTTTGATGCGAGTTTGAGGCTTCTCAGCTCTGTAAGATAGCCAATTTTTTCAGGTATGTTGCCAGTTAGGTTATTTCCGGTCAGGTCCAGGGCTATAACCCGCCCCTGGTCATTAATTGTGACACCATACCATTTATAGACCGAGTCGGTGAGCCAGGCGTCATTATGCGTCCAGCTGTTACCTTGCGTGGAGTTGTATATATCTACAAGCTCCAACGAGTCAGTAGCATTTGCGCTAACTTTTGGATTTTGAGCGTTAGCCGCTATCATCCACAGCAGGGAAAGAAAAACAAGGATAAATTTAGCTTTCATTTTGTTAAATTTTAAAAATTTTGCTATTAGAGAGAATTAATCCCTTTCCCTGCTAAAAGTCCAGTTTTTTTACATTATCATTTTGATTTTGTTGATGAAACTTAGAATTTAATAGATTAATGTTATTGTTTGAATATCAGCTTATTCTGGTAGTGTGAAAAGTGCTTTGAGGCAATCTGGTCTCAGGCAAAAGCGTGGCACCTCTTTACTGTATTGTTCATAAGCCTGTCCGAATTTGCGCTTTGCCTCGGGCTCCTCTACCAGAAAGACCATTGCAAGGATGAATAGCATCTCGGCTGGAGCAATGAAAAAGATGAAGCTGGGCAGGCCAAGTAGCAAGGCTATGGATAAAGGAAAAAACATTAGACCCAGATGCATTGGATGGCGCATTTTGGAATAAACGCCTTGAGTGACCAGACGGTTGGTCTCCATCCGTGGAATATCACCCTGACGTCCGTATTTAGCCAGGGTGCGGCCTGTTACCTTGCTGATAGTGATGACTGCTTTTAACATTATTAAGCCTGCCAGAAAAGTTATTGCGTGGAAAACAGGGCTGGATAGCAGCGTGGGAAAGAATTTTTTGTCAAGGAAAAAGGACAGGCTTGCCCCTCCGAAAAGCATTATTATCCAGACTATAATGCGGGCTTTTGCTTTCATTTTGTTCGGATTTTTTCTTTAAAGTTATGATTTTTTCTCAAAGGGCATAAAAATCAAGCCACGAATGCACGAATTCTCCTCCTTGGAGAAGGAGGTTGGGAGGATTGATTATATTAATGCCACGAATGCACGAATTCTTTTAACCACAGTGTATCACAGAGTTTTTCACAGAGTTTCCCAGAGGTTATTATTCGTGTTCATTAGTGTCATTAGTGGCTAAAATCAACGCCACGAATGCACGAATTAGTTTTTAACCGCAAGGGACGCAAAGAGGGTTGATGAAGCCCTGCAACACAGGGGATTGAACTGAATTTCCGCAAGTCTTTTGACTTGTGGAAACTGAAATTTGCAGGTCTTTTGACCTGCACAGCAGACCGAAGTCTGCCGAGTTTTGTTTTTCCACCAGAGAAAACTCTGGCGGGAATGCGAATAAAAACGCCACGAATGCACGAATTCTCCTCCTTGGAGAAGGAGGTTGGGAGGATTGATGATGTTTAATGCACGAATGTTTTTTATTCGTAGTTGAAAATCATACTATCACGAAATTTCTGAAATTTTCGCTTGTTATGACCTTTACCTCGGCATTGTATGTATTTGTAAATGTGCGTGATATGTGAACATTCCTGGGTTTCCATTTAAATTCGTATCCTCGGATTTGTCCTGCTTGAACTTCTACCAGGTCAATTTCCTGCTGTTGTTTTGTCCGCCAGAAATACATCTGTGTAAAAGTCTGTTTGTAAGCGTGTTGTTTTTTTCGTTCTGATAAAAGGAAGTTTTCCCATAAAGCCCCTTTATCCTGACGCAGGTCAAGCGGAGTGAAATTTCCTATCACAGCATTGCGTATGCCAAGGTCATAGAAGTATATCTTGCGGTTGCGTTTGATTTCATTCCTGAGGTTTTTGCTAAAACTGGGTAAAGTGAAAACAATAAAGTTTCTTTCCAGAATGTCAATATAGCGTTGCACTGTGTTTTTGTTTATTCCTATCAATGAGGCTAATTCCGTGAAATTGACTTCCTGTCCTATTTGCAGAGCCAGTGCTTGCACAAGTTTTTCCAATACCTGAGGACGCCTCAGTCCGGACAGAGCCATAACATCTTTGAACAAATAACTATCCACCAGATTTTTTAGTATTTCTTTTTCCTCTCCGGGATTATTCAAGACATCAGGATAAAATCCGTATAACAAACGATTTTCCAGTTGCTGATATGCTTGCAGGTATCCCAGTTTTTGTTCGTATTCCTCCCAGGCAATGGGATAAAGAATGTATTCCCATTTTCTGCCAGTGAGTGTTTCGTTAATTTCATCTGACAGGTAAAATGAGGATGAACCTGTTATGAGTAATTGGACTTGCGGAAAATTATCAACAATGATTTTGATGGTTAGGCCGATGTTATGAATACGTTGTGCCTCGTCCACAAAAACATAGGAATGATTTCCGATTAAAGATTTAAGTTCCTCTGTGTTAATGTCTGACAGCAGGGAACGCACTGCGGGGTCATCACCGTTGAGGAAAAGATAATCCTTGCTTTGTAGAATTTTTTTTATAAGGGTTGTTTTTCCGACCTGTCTGGCGCCAAGGACTATTATTGCTTTGCCTGTATGTAATTTTTGAATGATGTTTTTTTCTAAAATCCGGGGAAACATATAAAGCTGATTTTTTATTTACAAATATACGAAAAGTTATTTTATAGACCTAAAATTATA
>CAZYSM010000047.1:0-19172 GCA_964649975.1 uncultured Bacteroidales bacterium
AAATATAAAAAATTTGAGGATTTTTTACCTAGGATAATAGAGGAATTAAGATTAAAAGCAAAACCAAGCATAACACACAATATAAAAAATAGTGCAGATAGTACTAAAAAAGAGATTTAAAATGCCTCATTTATCGTATTAGCGGGCATATAGATTAAACACTCAAAATAGAAAAATATGGATATTTTAACAAAATCAGAACTATTAAGTTATAGCAAGGCAAGGAAAACTTACACAAGATTAGATGAAAGTCTTAAAACTTTCAGTAGTGAAAGCAAGTATAATAAAGTTACTATATTTCTATCTCATAATTCCCATAAGCACTAATAATCTATCCATAACAGAAGTTTTTTTATTGCTTGAAACGGAACGAAATTTAGCTTTTTAGTTTTTGTTAAGCAATGTTATCTAAAAATCAAATAAAAAAGGGACTGTGTCCGAAATTCCCGGAACAGCCCCAATCATGTGTAGAATCGGTTTAATGCTTTATAAAATTAATGGATTTTTCAAAATCTTTTCCTTTCAGATGCAAAACATATATTCCTGAGGGTAAATCCTTTACATCAATCAATATGTCATTAGAATTAAGCAGATGTTTTTCAATAACTTTCTGTCCTGTAAGAGTAAGTACAGTTAGCCGAGATATATTTTTATCACTTTTGACTGTTAAATAACTTTCCACAGGGTCAGGATAGATTTTAATAAAACTATTTTCAACTGTTGCAACTAATGTTGTTGTTGCAGAATATTCGTCGGCTCCAATATCAACCCTACCATTAATAACCCTATTCTGTCCATCCATATCTTTTTCTCCGGAAACAGGTGTGTAATTTGGATTACCTGCGTTAATAGCAGGTGATTGGGCAGTGAGGTGAAAGTCGTAATTAGCAGGATCTTTGAATAGAGGATCCTGCGTAATGTTATTATTTCCAACAGAATAAGTGTTACCAGTTCCCCAGTCATACAGGTAATTAACGTCTCCACTTTGTCGCCAGTAAAGATTATAATCCACGGAAATATTTGTAGTACCATTATTTATGGCAACAATTACTTTTTTGTTCTCGTTATCTCTGGGGTATATAATATTATCAAAAATCTGACAGTCCTTATTTCTGTTAAGGACAATTTCGCCTGTCCAGTCGGAAAGTGAATGTCCCATATCATTGTAATACAGTGTATTACCAATCATATAAGAATTTTGCACCACACCAGAATTGGCAAAGCTGCCGCCAAAATAAATTCCAGCCTCTTTGTTGTTGTAAAAAATGTTATTTCTGACAGTTATGTTTGACACTGTTCCGGCGTTCTCTATTCCAACGCTTACGCCCACATCGTTTCCTACAAGTGTATTATTTTCTATGACAACATTTTCCGCACCGTCGGTATAAATTCCTGCAGAAGTGGAATAAGTAGAATTACAATTTATCACCTGATTATCTCTGACTGTTCCGTTGCGGGAATAGTTCACATCAGCAGGAGCGCCTGTCCAGGACCAGTGTCCGGCAATGTCCATACCTATGTTTGTAATATTTTCAATTTTATTATTCTGAATAGTAAAGCCGTCAATATTTCCATTGAGAGTAAGAGCCTCACTGTATCCGGGAATACAGTCATGGATATAATTATTCTCAATCAGTATATTAGAAATAGAATTCGCCTGAGAACCAACAAACAAAATAGCATGAGCATTGTCCGATGAGGAGGGAGTTTGTGATGGATCATTTGTCCAGCCTATATTATAAAATTCACAGTTGCGGATAGCAATATCCGAACCAGAGCCAACGTAATAAATTCCACCGGCATCATTTCTTATATTATCCCTGAAAATCAGTCCATCAATAACTATATGGCTATGACTGTTAATGGCCAGAAGTTCATTCTGTGAGGAATTGGTAGCATTATCTCCGTCAATAGCTACCTGGTCGTCTTGATAATTTGTCAATACCACGGGATTTCCTTCCGAACCAGATACTGGCCAATAAAGGCGTTCATTATATTCACCCGCCATAACATAGATAGTATCGCCTGCCTGTGCCGCATATAGGGCATGCTGGATAGTAGCAAAAGGACTGTTAATACTCCCATCATTAGAATCATTGCCATTTTTGGAAACATAAATTTGAGCAAATAAGCTAAAACTTGAAAATAAAGAAATTAACATTAATGCAATAAAAATTTTTTTCATCGTGTTCCATTTTTAAAGTTTAATAGTTATTAGACCTCGTTCTCCCTGAATATCAGTACCTTTAATGGTAATGTCCAGGTAAGGGGCAGAATAATTATAATTTTTAATTATTAAATTCGGATTATTAGATTGCACTGAGACAGGTTTTCCTGGTAATTTTATCTTTACTGTCTGTGTACCATACATTTCAAGGTCTATAGCAACAGTATTTTTCTTAACCGAAACATCGTAAACATTGTAGGTTCCGTCGTTATAGACTATATAATCAGGAATTTGTTTGCCGATTTTGTATTCCAGAGTATATTTTTGCTGTTTTAAGATTGGGAGATATAGATAAGCCCAGCCGAATTGTTCAAAATAAGCCGGAATCTGCTTTCCATTGATTTTTGCCACCTCAACATGTTGATTTTCTTTTAAGGGAAGTTTAAGAACCATAACTCCCAGAATATCATGTTTATAAGCAGGATCAGGCATTTTAGTGTTATCAATTTCCACTTTTCCCGGGGCAATTTGTTTAACAGTAGCATATTTCTTATAAAGCCACTGGGAATAGAGCTGTTCAGTATTTTTAGCCACATATCTGTTTTTAGACTTCTGCACATTATTGTAATAATCAATAAAAGCCTTAGTTGTCCGTGGCTGGAGGAAACGGTCCTGTGCGAGCCAGTTGGGCCAGTGAGTTTCAATAATATCGCTTTGCTGCTGATCCAGAGGGGTAGTTGGCAGGGCTGATAGTTTCCACCATTCATTTCCGTAGTTAAGGCGGTTGATTACAAGCATTCCATGATCAAAGCCTCCTCCATTAGGACCCTCAGGTGGATTAAGCTCTTTGACCCATGAGAAGTCCGTGTTAGCATATTTTACTCCTGCGGCAGAGAGTAAAGCTCCGGTACTGGTATCAGACTCAGGATTCCAGTAAATCCCATAAGCACAGGGGACATAGCTCTCCGGGAAACGTTGACCGTTCTCTGGCGAAAGTCCATACTGAGCCATTATTTCTTTAAAGCACTTAATATGAGCCAGAATAGTATCTTTTGGGCGTGGTTTATCATGATCTAAATCATACCATTCTGCCCGGACTTTTTTTCCGTTTTCCCAGTATTCGTGTCCTACGCCATGAAGCCCGAACTCCATATAAGCAGCGTTATTCTTGACAAAATCCATAATTTTAATCTGCTCAGGACTGATATTTTTAGAATTATCCCAGTTAGCACCTTGCCATGTAGTAGAAGGATGGAAACGCAGGATATTCAATCTATCCATTTCCGCAAGGACAAATAAGCATTGAACACGGGTACCAACGGCTTTACCTACTTCAACAATAGGTTTGTAGTCATTCAGTGTCATACGTTTATCCACGCCTGCCCGATATGGTCCCTGGTGGTCAATATCTCCGTCATCATTACCAATATTCCAGCCCAGGTCGTCAATAGCAAAGGCAAAAGCTCTGGGGAAAATCACATCAGGTTGAGCTTTAATCGCCCAACTCATAATAAATATGAATAAAGTTGTCAGTAAAAGTTTTGTTTTCATTTTATTTGATTTTTTTGTTAATATACTTGTAAAAGTAAAAATTTATTAAAATGCACTTTTAATAAAGGATTGGAACCTGAAATCTTGCCATAATTGGTATTATTAAAATAGTCGTAAACGTGATATTGTTTATCTGCCTGTAAACCCCTAAGTTCAATAGTTCCAGAAAATTCCGGAGCATAAAAAGCATAAAACAGAGTATCCTGTTTTCTTATCACATGAGCTTCGGGATAATCAAATCCGATGTCGTACAAATATCCAAGATAATCTCCCTTTGGAAGCATTTTCTGATAATAAATATCCAGCCATTTTTTCCAGAGTTTTTCTTTTTCCGGGGATAGATAACAAACAGAATCATCCGAGTTATAAAACGGATAAGTAAACTTGGAACCTGGAACACCGCCTATTCCTATGGTACTGGCAAAATCATTTCCGCCGTCGGAGAGTTCAACATGGTCGCCATAATAGGCAGTTTTTCTGAGTATGGCTTTATAAACTTTTCCTTTAATTCTAATCTGGCGGCTACTAAGCGGGTCAGAGGCAACGGTCTGATTAACAAATTGCATATTGTAAATTGACATACAGGTTCCGCAGGGACAAATCTCTATAACTGCATCAGGTTTGTATGAAAAGGTCTTATCTTTAATGAATTTGAAAAATTTTGGCACTCCGTAATAAGAGTTCATAGGGTCATAATTTTCCAGACGCCAGTTATAATTAGGCGGAGCCGCGTTTAGATGTTGTCCGTCAATTTTCAGTCCGTCAATATTCCACTGACCAAAAAACAAATTCAGCACATTTTTAGTATGTTCCAGAGTATAAGCATTGGACGGATCCATGTAATAATCGTCCCACCAGGTAATATATCTTGGTACGTCTTCGTCATTCGTAATAATTGCGTCCCGATGATTAAGGACAAAATCGGTGCAGGGACCTGCCGCCATTGGCGCCCACCAGAGTTTAGCTTTTAATCCGTAGGAATGTATTTTATCAATGAGCTTTTTCATATCTTTATCCCCTCCGGGAAATTTTTTCGTATCTGCATGCCAATTTGCCTCCTCAATCTGATAGCCATCGTCAATGACCACCCATTTAAATCCTAATTCTTTTACTTTTGGCAAAGTTTTAATTATTTGTTCTGGCGTAAAATCACGTCTATATCCCCAGGCACACCATATTGGTTCATAAGACTGTGGATTAGTATCAAGGAATTTAAGTCCTTTTTTCCTCAGAAAATTAGCATACTCTTTCAGAGAATTATAGCAATCGCCTGCATGGGCAAGAATGAATGTTTCAAAAGTTTTTAGAGTATCTCCGGGAGCAAGTGTTGTATTCACCACGAAATCAATATGGATATTTGCTTTGTGTCCGGGTAAAGCTTTAATAGGTATTTCCACCCGTTCGGGGCGGAGCTGCAAGTGTCCTATGGCAATTCCCCATTTACGTGTCCACACGTCGCTCACAGGTATGCCTCCGCCGTAGTCCTCGTTATTCATCCCCATAAAATTCCGTTTGTAAAATCCGGGAACCACAGGCAAAATCCAATCGGATCGGTTGACAGTGGACTCTCCGTTAAAAGACCAGAAAATAGTATCTCCATTTTCACCTGATAAAATAAAATCATTATTAATCCACTTGTTGATAAATAAATCGGAATCAGATTTGTTAATATAAATTACCTGATTTACAATCATATCTGGAAAGCTATCATAAATCCTATATTTTTCAATTTTAATTAGCTTTACCCATGCACCGTTATGTTCGGCAACAAAAGTGTATTCAGTACCCTTGCCGATTTTGTCTTTAAAAATCCTTTTAGAAAATTTCTTTACTCCAAAATCTTTTACTTCCTGATTATTAATCACAATATAATTAGGAATTGTAGTTTGACTTATTTTCTGGGAATTAATTTTAATACCTGCTTGTAGATTATTGTCAATCTCTAAGGCTAATTTGCCTGTGGAGACAACATGTTTATTATTGCAGGAGAAAAACAAAAATGAGATTAAAGTTATATAAACAAGATATTTCATTTTTTAAAACTTATTGTTTTGAGTTTAAGTGTCTTCTGTATCTTTAATAAGATAATTTGTAGTTTCTTCTGAAACTTTTTGTATTTGGGATTGAGGGGACATATCTTCCTCCTCGTCCTCAAAAGCTAAAATAACCATTGCTATTACTGCGGCAATCATCCCCATAATAATAATTTTATGCGGAATTACACGATATATGATTAATGAGATAATCATAGTTAAAACAGGTGCCACTGCATTTGTAAGAGGGCTTACAATAATTGCCTTTCCGTATCTGAAAGCATAAACCAGCATCAAAGCACCAATGGAGTTTAGAATTTGAATTATAAAAGCCCAGGTTAGAGTTTTCAGACTCAAATCAATGGGAATTCCTTTTGGTGTCATGAAATAAGCAATGGGTGCGAGAAGTAAACCTGTGATTGTCATATAAAAGAAAATGCTTTCGGCTTTCATGGTTTTGTTAGCCTTTTTCATGAAAAATGCCTGTAATCCCCAGGCAAGGAATACCAGAAGTGCATATAACAGCCAGATAATACTTTTGACGTTGGTATCAGTTTTATCCTGATAGGAGAGTAATGGTATGGCGATAATTGCAAATAAAATACCTATCCAGCCACGGAGACTTGCCCGCTCTTTAAGAAAAATTAATGAAAGAATAATAGTCACAATTGGCGAGAGAGAAATGATAGGGAAAATCAAATAGGCAGGTCCGTTCTGTATGGCGCCTGTAAATAGAATAAGTTGTCCGCCTGCACCTGTCAGTCCAATGGTCAAGCCATAAATAACTGATTTTAAATCACTTTCAAGTTTCCAATTTATATTTTTAAGTGCAATAATTGCCGGGATTATCATAGTAAAGGACCAAACAATATAAATATAAGTTCCGGGTAGATTCAACAGTTCGGTGGTAGCTCCCCACACTCCCCAGAATACTGTCACTAAAATAGCGTATATCAACCATTTACGTGTTTTCATAATATCTTTGTTTTTAATTTTTGGGGTTCAGGTCTGCGTCAAACTGAATTTTTTGAGTAGGTAAAATATGATCACATTTAATCTCTATATCAGGAATAGGGTCTCCTTTCTTATAACCAACATCAACTATATACAATGCAGTATCTCCCGGCAAAAGGTTTCGTAGATTTTCTCCGGAAGGTATGTTATTTACAGTAATATAAGCATCATAGTAGATAGGAGCAGTGCCTGTATTTGTTATAGTGATAAATGTCTGATTTTCATCGGCTTTAAATTCAAGGATTTTGTAATGGTATCCTGCTGCCATACTAGCCTGTTTAACTCTTTCGTGGCGTTGATAATGGAGTTGGTCATTACCGAGAATAAAAGTCATGTGGAATTTTCGGGCTTCTTCCTCCCAGGTGTGTCCGTATATTCCCTGAGTATCAAGGACATGCTCTTGATCATATTCAGTATAATAACTAAACTCTCCGCCGTTTGGCGCAAATTTATATCTATCCATTCCGTGTTTTCGCCAGAGGCTTTCGTTCCACAAATAATGATATTTATGCATAAAAGAGTCGTCAAAAAGACCGTAATGAACCCTGTCTTTTATCTGAGGATCATCAGGCAGTGGGGAATAAGTCTCGTCCATTGTCTCTATTCCAACAAGCCATCTGAGTGTTTTATATGTATCTTCCAGATGATAGAAAAATTGTTTCTGGAATTCTTTTGAGGGAAATGTTACGCCCAGTTCAAATGGACCATCGTAAATATGGTATTCTGCCCAGAGTCCAAAGCCCACCTCAATAAATGCCAGACGTGGGTCATTATCGTATTTTTCAGCGAATTTGGTATGAAATTCCAGAGTGAAGCGTTTTAATTCCTCATTAGTCCAATCCGGGAAATAGGTCTCTTTGCCCTCGGATAGTCCTACGGTTTCGTGATAATCAGGACGTTGTTTAATATAATCCGGGACAGTGGTATGTTCTCCGGGTTTGGTATAGGCAAAACGTATTACCAATTGATGATTGTGGGAGGCTGCTTTATTTAAAGCCTCTTCCACCACGGACCAATCATAAACTCCGCTATCCACAACCACTTCATTAAACTTTATGTAAGTGAATTCAAGAGACATAATATCTGCAAAATTGGCACAGGCATAATTATCATTAAAAAACACTATGCCGGTCATAGGTTGCACTTCCGAGACCTCGGATTTTAGCGGGAAATAAGTGTACGAGTGAAAAATTTTTTTACAACCAGTAAAAAGGAAGGCAATTAGTAAAATTGCGATATATACAATAGATTTTTTATTCATTTCCAAAATTTTTATAAAAGCTCCTGGCATTTTGCCAGGAGCCGGAATTTTAGTATTAAACGATTACTTGGTCAAATCCAGGTTCAAAACAAATCCGTCGTCATTGTTCAAAGTATCCGGAGCTAATCCGATTTCCAACCAATCAAAATTAGAGGTAAAAATTGCAATCTTAATAGAGTCTTTATCTATACCGAGTCCTGGCATCTGTCTGCTAAATCCCATCTCATATCTTTCTATACCGCCAGAGAGTTCAAAAGTACCAATAACCTGATTTCCATCCTCCGAGATATCGTTCCAATTCCAACCATGTTCTCCTGGTTGTCCTGCGTATGTAAATTCACCCCATGCACCGCCTTCTTTATCCATAGGAGTGCCTTCTGCCAGTAAATCTGCGCCAACCAGTGGCCAGAAATGTGAAATGAAACCTGTGTTAGTATCCAGATCTGTATCAAACATAATGTCGTTGATAATAGAATCAGTCCATTCAGCTTCTACATAGAGATAAATGTAATTTACATCATAATCCAGTTTTACTTTTTTGATCACCCCTGATCCGGGTGCCATAACAAAGTCGTTTACATTAGCCCAATCATCAAAGGAATCGTCATCTAATTTTACAGGCGAACCTTTATCAACAGTAAGTTTTGTCTGAACCGAATGCGGAGCATCTGCCTGATCAGTGACAGTTAGCTTAACAGTATATTCTCCTTTCTTAGCATACGTATGTGTAGGATTTTCCTCGGTAGAAGTAGCATTATCTCCAAAATCCCAGAGGAAAGATTTTGGATTTTCAATAGTTGATTTGTTGGTAAACTGCACAGTCAATCCATTGGCAGTGTATTCAAAGAGAGCATCTCCGGTAGAGGGTTGAGGCTCCTTTTTGCAGGAGCTAACAATAAGAACCAATGCTGTAATAGTAGCAACTGAAAGAAAAACAATCCGTTTCATAGTTTTTAAATTTTAAAGTTTGATTTAAGGATTTTGTTGACAGAGTGGATTTGTAATTATTTCATCCACAGGTATTTTGTAAAGAATTCTCGGGTCATTGTAGTCAATATGCAGGATACTGGCTGGCCAACCTGCCTCAGAGGGTTTAATGTTCAGATTAATATCAGCTTCCCTGAGCCCGGGTATATGGTATCCCCAGTAATCCCTTATAATTGGTCTATGGTTTCTGACTAAATCCGTAACGCGATGTCCTTCAAAGGCAAATTCAATACGGCGCTCGTCCAGAACAATATCTAAAACAGTTTTACCAGCCGGGAGGTTTCCAACGCTATAAAGAGCATTATCAAGTCCCCTGTGGCTTCTGATAATATTTACCATTTCAATAGCCTGAGCATCATTCCCCATTTTAGCATAAGTCTCGGCTTTGTTCAGATACATTTCTGCCAGACGAAGCATAATTGGGGAACTCAGATTTGGATCTCCGTCCTGGAAAGAGAATTTCAAAACCCAGAAAATAGGGATACCGTTCTTTTTAACCAGATTACCGTTTTCGTCTTTCAGGGAATCAATCATAGACCAACGCACATCCTCGCGGTGCTGAGCCATAAGATCCTGTAAGGAAGGCGAAGCAAATTCTTCACCCCAGCCAGAATTACCATCAGAATAATACATTGAAGCAATTGACCCGAATTTTCCTCTGTTATCCTTTTGGGTAAAAGCAATTATAAATATAGGTTCGGAGTGTGTAGCAGCGTTTGCGTACAAATCGGGGAAAGATTCTGGTGTTTCCAGTGCAAACTGTCCGGAATTAATCACAGAATCAGCATAAGCAATAGTATTCTGAAAATCCTCCTTATACAAATACAGACGTGAGAGCAAAGCCCATGCCGCATATTTGGAGGCATATTGATTTCCTCTGAACTGGTTCATCAAAGAGGCGGCGGTTTTAAGGTCTTTTTCTACAAAATCATAGCACTCGGCTACAGTTGCCCGTTTTTTGGGTCCCACGTCAGTTGTGGTCTCACGGATAATCACACCCGGATTCTGAGTGGGATCTCCCACTGTATAAGGCCAGGCAAAAAACTTCAACAGATTGAAAGTAGCTAATGCACGGAGAAAATAGTTTTCTCCCAGAAGCTGTTTTTGTAAATCAGTTAAATCCTTTTTATCCTTCAAGACATCTATAACAGTATTTGCTCCATTAATAATCTTATAGGAAATATACCAGAAATAACGGGCATTTTGCTGGTCAGGTGAATGGGTATAAGTGAAACTGTAAAAGAATGGGTCTGTTGTGACCTGTCCACATACTACATCATCCGAAGCAAAATCTGACATCTGAAAATACTGCCTCAGATAGCCATTATTATCGTCTTTAAAGCCATTAAATTCAATACAATCTTTAAAAAGAGCATAATTACCATTAGTGACGTTCATTAGAGCGTCAGCATTAGTTGACAACATTTCAGTTGTCATCTGATCCGGGGGAATAAAATTAAGATTACACCCCCATATCAACACAATTGCAATGAGTATGGAAATTTTTAAGACTTTCATTTTTTTATATTTAGAATTTAAAGTTTATGCTAAATACATATTGGGCATTATTAGGATATTTAAAGTCAAGGACACCGGGCATTGACCAGTCTGCCTGATTGAGGGATATTTCAGGGTCCTGTCCCCAGAAAGGAGTAAATACTTTTGGATTTTCTACGCTAAAACTTATTGCCAGATAAGTGAGTTTATCAAATCCTACGGCTTTGACGGGAATATTATAGCTTAAAGAGATAGTCCTTATTTTCAGGAAACTACCATCTTCAAGATAGCGAGAGGATACTTCGCTGGACAAAGGAGCGTTCTGCATACTTGGATGTGTGGCAATATCTCCGGGTTTTGTCCATCTTTTCCAGCTTGGCTTTGGCACCATTGCATTGTTATAAGGTTCATGTCCATCGTTATCCATAAACATTCTTGTAAAATTATAAACCTTGTTGCCATATTGATAGACAAAGTTTGCTATAAGTGATATTCGTTTAAAACTGAAACTTGTGCCAAAACCTCCGATTATTTTAGGCAATGCACTCCCTACTTTCTGGGGTTGGGCTTCGGCATAATTTGAGGTTGGTTCTCTGTCGGTTATGTTCCCATTATCATCATAAACAATTTTTTCCCATAAAGGACCTCCTGTTTCTGGATCAACCCCGAGCCATTTAGGAAGGACAAAGGTATAAATTTCGCCACCATCTTCATAAACCTGGGAAATACCATTAAGATTTCTATAAAATGGTTGTCCTATTTTTTGCAAAACATTTTTGTTATAAGCAATTGAGAAATTGAAATTCCAGAACACGTTTCTTGATTTGATAATATCATAGTCAAAAGACCATTCCACTCCCATATTAACAACTTCTCCGCGGTTCTCCCAGCGATGCTCAAATCCTACGGACAGTGGCTGAGCTACAAGAACAATCAGATCCTTCGTTACATTATGATACAAATCCAGAGTCATATTAAATCGTGAAAGGCTAAGATCCAGTCCGATATTTTTTTCAAAAGTTCTTTCCCATTTGAGGTCGTAGTTAGCCAGTTGGTAAGGAATTGCTGCTGGCTGGGAATTATACTGGGTACTCAAAGAAAAAAGCCCTAAATATCTGGAAGCTCCGATGTCTGGATCTCCGGTGACGCCCCAACTTGCTCTAAGTTTGAGCAATTTAATAGCCGAACTGGTAGCCATAAATGGCTCATTACTTATCAACCAGGATGCAGATACTGTGGGAAACTTAGCAACACGGTGAGTATAAGGGAAATTGGATGAAGCGTCAATACGATAGGAAGCTGTAAGGAAATATCTCTTATCATAATTATAATTGAACTGGGAAATAAACGACTCCATAATTCCCCATTCATAACTTCCGCCAATGGATAGCTCTCGGGAAGCCACAGCAGGCACAGAAAAACCGATTGGCAAGCCTTTACCGTCAGCGGATAAATTATCATTATATCCATAATCCGCCTCTACTCCAATCAAACCAGAAAAAGAATGTTTTCCAAAATTTTTATTGATATGCAAAAGATCCGTTGAAATGCCACCGTACCAATTTTCTTGAATTTCATTAATCCAGCCCTTGTCATGGTATGGTCCGGCTGTAATGGGTGAAACAAAACTATGGCTTTTAGAGGTGCTACTACTAATACGGTTGGAGCTTGTAAAAGTAAGCCAGTCAGTCAATTTATATTTCAGAACAAAGTCATAATCAATATCAAATCCATATCCATTATAATCCGAATTAGCAATAGTATGAAGCGGATTAATTTTATCTCTGGACCACCATTTGCCATTTGGAATTCCCCCAGGAACAGGCGTATTAGCGTCAACATAGACAGGTTGGCCTGTTGAATCTAATCCATAGTCCCACGGAAGCATCAGGAAGGTGTAATACATATCCATATAGTCGTAATATCCACCTTTATTAAAGCTAAAATTGAGATTGCTACGTATTTTCAACCGGGAATTCGGTTTTATCTGCTGATTAAGTCTGATATTCAAACGTTTATAATAAGTTTTGAGAAAAGTACCCTGTTCATCATAATAGGACATACTCAGGAGCAAAGAGCTTTTATCTGTACCGCCAGAGGCAGAAATATAATAGTTCTGTATGGGAGCGGGACGGAATGCAGTATGTACCCAGTCAAAATTTCTGTTTGCCAATTCCTCTGGATAGTCATGATAAAAACGTATCAAGTCAATTTCATGAGTTTCAGTGTCTCTGTATAATTCTTTTGAATAATCAAAGAATTGCCTACCGTTCATCATTTTCAGGTTTCCGTGATTTGCCACTCTCATTCCCACACGGCTTCTGACTTCAAATTTTATATTTCCTTTCTTAGCGGATTTAGTTGTAATAATAACCACGCCTTTACTTGCTCTGGCTCCATACATACCGGTTGCACCTGCGTCTTTCAATACGGTAATTGACTCTATATCATCAGGGTCAAAAGTTCCGCCTATAATTCCATCCACTACATATAGAGGTTCTTGATTTCCGGGTTTGATTGTGGAAATTCCTCTTATTCTTACCTGTGCATTTGATCCTGGTTCTCCGGAACTCTGAGTGACCATTACACCAGCCACTTTCCCTTGCAACATTGAGCCTACGTCCTGTGTGGTAATATCCTGGATATCCTTAGCTTTCAGGGTTGTCACAGCACTGGCAATCTCACTGCGCATCTTAGAGCTATATCCCATAACCACTACCTCATCAATTTGTTGAGATTTGGGTTGCATATAAACTTTTAATACTCTTTTGCCTTTGATGGAAAGAATTTTTGTTTCATATCCCACAAAGGAAAATTCCAGATGTGATGTATCAGATTTTACTTCTAATGTAAACTTTCCATTAACGTCTGTAATAGTAGCGGAATTAGTTCCCAATTCCTTTACCGTAACACCAACCAAAGGAAGGTTGTTTTCGTCAAACACCGTCCCTTTTACTAAAATCTGGGCATGGGAGAAAATTACAAGCCCAATTAAGTAAAGTGTAATAATGAATTTTTTCATAATATTACATTTTTTATTGAGAAATTACTTTTTGTTTGCTGATTATAAGTTTTGACACAGATTTTATAACCTCAGGCATATATTTTCTGGGGTCAATTTCGTCTGTCTCAGTTAGTTGCTGTTTTAATTTTTCAGTAAAAGTTTTCTTGATTTCTGTGGCAAGATTGATTTTTGTAATTCCGGACTTTATGACTTTCTTCAATTGCAAATCAGACAAACCGCTGGTTCCATGCAAGACCAAAGGGATATTGACTCCCTGTCTTATTTCCTTAATTCTTTGATAATTAATCTCAGGCGTACTTTTATAAAATCCATGCACCGTGCCAACAGAAACTGCCAGAGTATCTACGCCTGTTTTTTCTACAAAATAAGTAGCTGTTTCTATATCGGTAAATTCTATGTCCTCGGAGCTTTCCCCCAGTTTAGGAACGTATCCCAGCTCTGCTTCCACAAGGATATTTCTCTTTCTTGCCATTTTTACAACTTCCCGTGTTATCTGGATATTTTTCTCCATTGGTAATTTACTTGCATCTATCATTACACTATCAAATCCGATGTTTATTGCTTGTTTTATCATTTCCATATCAGTCCCGTGATCCAGATGTATCCATGCCGGCACATCATATTGCTTTTTCAAAGTATCAAAAATGTACTTAGTTATTTTTATACCCAGATACTTGATTGTACTTTGTGCTATCTGGATAATTATTGGCTCATTATTTTCCTTTGCGCCTAAAACTATAGCTTTTATTGTCTCATAATTATATGCATTAGCCGCTAAAATACCTCTGTACTCATTGCGATATTTATGTAAAACCTGTTTGAGAGTCATAATGATAAATTGTAATTGAATTTCTGTTTTGCCACCTGTTTTACATTTTCCAGAGAAGTAAAAGCACCTGTTCCTCCCGGGGCTATTGTATTAATAGCCCCCATGAGGTTTCCCAGTTTCAGACATTCCTCGGGCGATTTATTCTGAATGAATCCTTTTATGAAGCCCGCATTGAAGCTGTCTCCTGCGCCAATAGCATCTATAAGTTTATTGTTTTTAAAGCCTGGCATTTCTATGAGTTTATTATCAAATATCCCGGCAGACCCTTTTTCTCCGAGCTTTGCGACAATGTAATTTCCATAAGGTGCTAATTTTTTAAGAGCCCGTATCACGACTGTTTCCCGGGTAAAAGCCAGAATTTCACTCTCATTCGGAAGGAATACATCAATCAAAGGTAATATTTCCTTTAAATTAATGTCCCAATTTTCTTTGGGATCCCACTGGGGGTCAACTGAAGTAGTGAGTCCGAATTTTTTTGCCCGTAAAAGTAGGTTTTTAAGACAATTTTTTATCGCGGGTTGAAGGAAAACAGAGGAGATATGGATATGTCTGGCTGATTGTAGTGCCTCATCGGAAATATCATCACAGGAGAGATGCTCCATAGCCCCTGGATAAGTAATAATAGCTCTATCGTTGGCATAATTAAGAATAATAGAAGCGCCTGTGGCATAATCTTTTGAACTTATAATCCACTTTGTATTTACACCCCGTTTGTTAAGTGTATCAAGAACAAGATTTCCAAAACTGTCCTGTCCTATTTTCCCGCAAAAAGCCACTCTGGTGTCCAGAACACAGATATTGGAGGCAAAAATCGCAGAGGAACTGCCAAGGGTAAGTTCCATATTTTGAGCTAAAATTTCAGCTCCAATGCGTGGATAAGTTTGAATATTGTTCAAAATCAAATCCACGTTCAACTCGCCTATTACAAGTATTTCAAATTCTTTTTTCATAGTAGATCATTTAAATCAATGAGGTTAAAAGCACGCATATATTTATCAATGCTTTTTTCAATACGGCTCAATACTATAGTAGGTGCGTCTATGCCAAGATTAGAGAGATTTTCATATAGTTTCGTCCTTGCCACCTGAACTTCTGGTTTTGCCCAGATGTATCTGGCTCCGGTTTTTATAAGCCATAGCTGACGCTCTCTCTCCAACTCGTAAAAATCTTTTCCCAGCTCATGAGGTAATAACCATTTTTTCCAGCGGTTTGATTCAATAACAGCTTTCCATATAGTATCTTTAATCTCCGAAAGCACAGGTATTTGTTCCTTATGCTTTATTTCTATTTTCTCTAATTCAATAAGTGCATCATATTCGTTTTCAGTAAATTCTGGTCCAACATTTGCTCCTCCCATACCTGTCTGCGGATAAGCCTCAGGATTTATTACATTGTCAGTGTAATGTCCTTTTATAAAACTTCCGTATTGCGCAGCTATTTTAACTACTTCCTTAGCCACCTGTGGGTCAAATTCCGTAGTATGGAGATCAGTTCCTACTTTTGCCACAACAAAAATGGGCCAGACATCTGTCAGTCCGCGTTCGGCAAGTCCGGACTTCAAAAGCTCAAAAAAATTGCGGAAAACCTCCAAATCTGCCAATCCGCCATGTACTTCCTCTGTTCCAACCTCGTAGTCTATTGGAGGCAGATTATTCTGGCGCCTGTATTTTTCCACATGACTTATAAGCTCTACTGTCCTATGGGCAACGGTTTCAATAGAGATAATCTGTCCTTCTGATAAAGTAATATCTACCGTGGGGTCCACATGCAACATATCATAACCAGCGTCCACAGCAGCAATAAGTGATTTTTTTACGTTTTCAAAAGTTTGTTCAAAGTTCAGATTATTAATTCTATCAATATCTTTGAGCCAGGGTCCGCCGTGGTCAACCGCAATAATTACTTTACCTGTATAATTGTATCGTTTTACTTCCTGATTTATGATTTTCACAAATTCATACTGTGTCATCCCCGTATATCCACGGTCAAGGTCAATCTGATTCAATGTTGCAGCAAATTTTATCGGAGCATTATTGCGTTTTGCCGCACGTATTGCAGCTTTTATCACTGCCATTGAATTAGGACAAACTGCCAGAAGGGTTCTTTTTACTCCGGACTGTTGTTCCAATTCTTTAATTCGGGTCAGAATATGTTTTACTTTATTTCCCTGTTTTTTACTCATTCTCATTTTTATTTATTATTTAGATAAGGATAAATTTTCACACCTTTGACAACTCGGTGAATAGCTCCACGTGTTGACGGTGAATCTGGGTCCAACCCCAGATGCAAAGATTTATACATTGCCAGTAACTGAGCTGGTACAAGTGCAAATAACGTTAAATATTCCTCTGATAAAGAATTAGTATTCTTTACTGCATAAATTTGAGTATTTGTCTCTATTTCAGGTATAAAATTCTCTGAAATAGCTATGGTATATAATGGGTTATGATTGTTAACCGAAGCTATCAAATCCCGTTCATACTGTTGTACATAAGCATTATTGGACAGAAAAAATACTAAAAGTGTTTTAGGATTAATCACTGCCATTGGACCATGACGGAAGCCCAGAAAAGAGTCAAATTTACTTATAATTTGTCCGTCAGATAGTTCCTGCATTTTTAAATGAGCTTCCCGTGCCACCCCAAGAAAAGGTCCTGATCCTAAAAAAACCGCTCTATCAAAGTCCAGCTTACTTATTTTTATTATTTCATCCTCATATTTTTCAAAAAGTGCTTCTGTATAGTTAATCAATAGCTCAATATTTTTTTTCTCAGTATCAATTTTTTTGATTTTTGAAAGAAGTATGGCGGTTAATATCATAGAAGTCACACTACTAGTCATAGCTAGAGATTTATCATTAGCTTCAGGAGGTAAAACAATTTTTAAAACTGGACGGGAGGTGGATAAATTTGCCAGTCTACCTTCTTTGTTGCAGGTGATAATTATATTGTAAATATTCGGACTTATTAATTCAGAATTATTTATTGCTGCGAGACTCTCAGGACTGTTACCAGAACGGGCAAAAGAAATTAACACAGTTTTTTTTAAGGGATTAATATAATGTGCGGGATGTGTGACTAATTCAGTACTTGAAATTGCCCGCGAAGTAAATCCCGTATTATTTTGAAAAATGGCTGAAACAACCTCGGCAACAAAAAAAGACGAACCTGCCCCCGTGAAAATAAATTCCGTATCCGTAATAGAAAAGCCTGACATAAAATCTATTATTCTATCCTTTCGGTCTTTAATTAACTGGTAAGTACGGCTCCACAGATAAGGTTGTTGATGTATTTCCTCTTTTATAAACTTAGCAAAATCTTTCATTTTGTTTTGTTTTAGTATCTAAAAATAAAAATAAAAAAGGTTTTGTAAAAAAACAAGATTTTTTTTGAAAAATTTTTACAAATTATTTTCTTTGTGTATATACAAGAATCAAAAAATTATTTATGGGCAATTCTATTCTAAAAAGAAGAGCAAAGATTTTAGAAATACTGGAAAAGAAAGGTGAAGTTTATGTAAACGAACTTAGTAAAATGTTTAATATTAGCGAAGTGACTATCAGAAACGATCTTGCGGTTCTGGAAAAAAAAGGCCTACTGGTCAAAACCAGAGGAGGTGCAATTAAACGCCCGCCTGTTAGTTATGATTTAACACTGAGTCAGAAATTAAAAACTAACTTCCCTCAGAAACAAAGAATCGGGAAAAAAGCTGCGGAATTTGTCAGAGAAGGTTATACCATAGTTTTTGATTCAGGTTCTACAACTCTTGCCGTGGCTAAAAATCTCAAAGGTATGAAAAATATTCAAATAATAACCAATAGCCTTCCCATTGCCGAGGAACTTGCAGATTCGGATATGGATATTATCCTGCCCGGAGGAATATTACGTAAAGAAATGCGTTCGCTCATAGGTCCACTGGCAGAAAAAAATTTAAAAGAATATTTTTGCAATATTGCATTCATCGGTGTGGATAGCATTGATGCAGAGGGTATCTATACCCCAAATGTTTACGAAGCATACCTTACCAGAATTATGACACAAATTGCCCAGAAAGTAATTGTAGTCTGCGATTCCTCTAAATTTAACCGACGTAGTTTCGTGAAAATTTCCGAACTAAAAAAAATAGACATTTTAATTACTGACACAGGTATTCCAGACGAATATATATCATTGCTAAAAGAACTAGGAGTAGAACTGGTGATAGCATAGAATAAATTTATTTCTTACCACCAAAACATGGTAAAAATTATTAGTTCTACTTGTTAAAAGTTTTGATTTCAACAAGGGGGTACTGCATCCCAGCAACACATGGTAAATCTATACTGTGTCTGTTATTCGCCTGGATTTTGTTATCAGTTGGGTTATAGGACGGGTAAAAATCTATCCTTCGGTGAGAGAACAGTATTGCCGAAGGCAAAATAAAAAAGCTGGGCGGGGGCAAAAATTTTATCTCGCCGAAGGAGAGAATTAGTCTCGCATGGGACGACCTATCACACAGGCAGACCCCAGTCTGCCCAGCTCCCCCTTGGTGAAGGGGGCTGGGGGGGATTGACCGATTTGCCGTCAGGCAAGACCAGTCCGAGACGTGCGAGGACGACCTATCATATCCTACAGATTTATCTTGGGAAAAGGGCGATAATCTCGTGAAAAATCCTGCCAGGGATGCCCAGATTTGCCCACGATGGTAATAGTGGGTTTTGTGGCGTGAGCCACAAAACCAGTCCGTTAGGACGGCGCAGTCCACAGACAAATTTCCGCAGGTCTTTTGACTTGTGGGAAGGAAATTTGCAGGTCTTTTGACCTGCACAG
>CAZYSM010000048.1:0-18012 GCA_964649975.1 uncultured Bacteroidales bacterium
TTGCGTGATTTTAATAAAAAAGATTAAATATTCAAAAAGATTTCTATAAAACTGATAAGTTTTTGCTTAAAAACTTTTTTAACTCTATGAAGACAAAAGCTTATATAGACCTATTAATTCAAAATTAAGTAAAGCAAAAAATATACCCACAATTGCCAGATTGTTATTATTAGTACCTGCCTTATTGCTATAATACATACCTTGTATTGCAAAGTGAATAGCTAAGAAGCTGAAAATAGATAACAAAATCAAATCAAGTGCAGCCAAAGCAGGTTGTGAGCCAACCAGCATCAGAAACTCCAACGCATTGACAAAACCTAAAGCGCCTAATGAAGCGGACAGATGTGCTTTTTTTATGCCCCTGGCCGAATCAATAGGTGCGTGATAGTTGTTAACTATACATTTTACATCCTTATGATAGTTGGTAATTGCTTTATCAATTGCAAATCCTTGATTAGTAGATAAGAAAATAGCAATAAACAGAATGAATAATTTAAAATTCTTCATAATTCCTTGATTTTTAAGTTTTAGTTAATTTATAATGTGCGTTTATACCTGGTACTATATTCCCAAAGCAAAGAAATTCTTTATACGTTTTTCGGTAAGAGTGGGGAGCTCGGAAGCATAGACAGCATAATGTTTTACTCCCATTTCCCTGAGCCATTTTTTCCAGTAGGCTTTAAGTATGTCAATATCATTCGGAAACGCTGGTTTGGGTGTAAGTTCAAGGATTAAAACTTCCAGATTGTCCAGTTTTTCATCAGGATCCAATGGATTTAATATACCGTAGTCTCCTTTTACGAATTTCTCATGCCAATTTGGACCGCGCAGTTTATTAAGCATTTTTACTCCTATATAACTTGTTCTATTCCCCTCATGAAAAATACTGTTAGGATGATACAGATAGCCATCCGTTATGATAACCAGAATATTACGATAGTTTGTATCCGGTTCAATAGCAAAATCCCTAACATCATCCTTGAAAAAGCGCCATATATCCGCACCGATAAAATGCTTTTCTTTCAGGACCTTATCATAGATATAAGCCAGCTCATGCTGATATAGTCCGGTAATGGTATCATATACTTTCTTTTTTTCCTTTGTTTGCTGCACAGAATATTTGCTCAAATCAATGTCCAGAATTTTAACAATGTTGTTTATTTCCGGATCGTTGGGCATTGGCGAGAAAATCAATCTGATTTTCTCTTTAGCCAGATAAGCTCCTTTCTTTTCCATGTCCTGCTTAAAAATTTCTGTAATAGTCTTAATCAGATCCATATCCCGCTTATAATGCGAAGGCTGGGCCGGATAAACATCAGGGTCAATTCTGTCCGAGAGATCAAGCAGTATTGTAATATTCAATTGTTTCCCTTTTTGCCTGTAAAATTCTGATATTTTATCATCTCCAGTTTTGACATTACTTTTGCATGCAAACAAAACATTTGCTATTACAATAATTAACATCCATTTTTTCATAGCTAATGTGTTTTTAGTTTTAATTGAGAATAAAGAATTTTTCTGTAGAAACTCCTTTTAAGAAATTTTCCACAAATTGATCTTTGATATTTTCTGCTTCTTCTCGTCTATCCTTATTATGATCCATATGGGACATCCAGTTAACCCATCCTTTGAATGTATCATTAATTACTTCCTTGAAAGTATTAACATCAATTAAAGTTTTTACTTTGATAGTCTCTATCTTTTTCAAGTTGTGTTCTATCTCGGTTTTCAATTTCTTAATTTCAGCCTCTTTTTCATTAAATTTGCTAATAATTTCTGTCATATCCTTTTCAAGGTCTGATAACTTTTCTTTCAAATCTGCAATATGGATAGATATATGTTTCATTTTCCGCCAGCCATCTGCTACCTGTCCAAAAATTAATCCCCAAATTATATAGACCATAAATCCGGCAAAGATAATGATCCAGAAATCAGCTGATTGCAGCGCTAACTTAATAGAGTATGGAGGCAGATTGCTTGCAAAGTCACCCAATCGTTTAAGATCGTATATTTTTTTACTTATCTCAAAAGCCAATAAGGCATCAAATAAGAAAGCAAAGGTATAAACCAGCCAGTCAGGAATACCTTTTTTGTTATCCCCCACATGAATTAAAAAAGCAACGCCTAAAAATACAGAAGGAAACAGTACAATAATTAAAAGCTCTGAAAAACCATCATTTAAAGCTTTAGCAAAAGCCTGTCCGTCAAAAATTGCCTGGCTAATAGTTGTGTCTGTAATAGAAAATTCCTTAAAAAATGCAGAATAAGCTGCAGAGGAATAAAACAGTACCAGATAGACGCTCATCAAAATAAGTAAAATTGTACCTATATAAACGGAAAACTTATTGACACTCTCTTTCAACACTTCCTGAGGATTTTTCTTAGCCCTGCCAATTTTCTCTTTTATCTCATCAATTTCGCTTTTCTTATTCTCCTTCTTGTGCTGCAGGGTATTATATTCAGCTTCTTTCTCGGCGAGGGTATTTTTCGCACTACTAATTCTATTTTCCAAAGCAGAAATGATATTACTTTTATCTTCTTCAGTTTTCTTCAAATAGTCATTAGTGACAACAATCAGTGTTGCCTTCAGAGCTGTCAAATCACCAGTACTCTTTGATGCAGCCAGAAAACCATATCTCTCATAAGTCAACAATTCATTATTAGGCCCATATAAATAGCCCGATAGCATAGATGAACCTTTTTGGGAGATATTTCCATGAGTTTTTTCTGTCATAGTGGTATTTTTTTTAAAGTTTTTCAATTTTATTTATAACTTCTTCAACAGGAAGATTTTGCTGAACAGAGTTAAGTAACAAAGAAGTGATTTCCTCAACCTTTCCAAATCCGTATTTAGCAACAAATTTTTTTAATAGTTCCTCTTCTTCTTTTAAAATTTTCTTATCCGCCCAAATTATTCTTGCATACTCATACAACATTTCAATTTTGGTATTCATATCCTCAGGTACGATAAATTCCACTGATTGCGGATGCATCAATATTTCCTGCATGATTTCATCAGTCAGTCCAATATTCTTCCCCAGTTCCTTGATTAAGTCAAATTCTTCTTTTGCAAAATCAAAATCTGACAATGCAGTAAGATACATATTCAAAAAATGACTTTTCAAAAGGTCTAATTTACTTTCCATAAGCCTTTTATTTTATATTTATGTTTATCAGTCCAAGCCCATTGCAGTACGCCAGTCATCAAAATCAAAATCATCTGGCAAATCTTCATAATCTCCAAATTCCCCTTCAGTAAGGGTATAATAAGCTATCTCGTCCCAATCCACCTCTTCCATAGGATTATGATATTCTCCGGAATATTCAACATCATCCTCATAATATTCATTTTCCTCATCTGGATAATCGTCCTCATCAGCGCTGCAATAGTTGCCTCCATAGAAATATGCCAGTTTGTTAGAGCGGATGTTATCTGCTTCGGGCGTTGGGAAATAATCACTATTACGCATAAGCACATCCACGGTGCCATCATCAATTACAAAATCGTCAAGGTTTTCCAGGCACCAGTTTATATAATCCGGGTCACGTCTGGCAATATCAATTAATGCCTCTCCTCGGTATTTACCGAAATTAAGCACGCTATTGGGAGTATAAAGTTTCATAACTGTTCATTTTTGTTTGTATCATTTATGCCAAAATTTATTCCTAAAATTCTTTAAAATTGACTATTAAAGGATTAACAGATAAAGACTAAAGAAAAGCTCATCAATTTTTGTTTTTAATAGAAAAATTTTGATAGGTAAAATTTCCATTCTATCTTTACGAGAAAAAATGCAAAAAATAGCTATCGGATGGCTGGGGATAAACAAGGATTTCCTCTCGGAAACAGAAGTAAATCCCAGCGGACCAACACTGAATTTTCTGCTTCATCACTGGCAATATTCAGAATATATATTGCTTTTCACAGAAGATAACCTGGGCAAGGCTGCGGTGTTTGAGCGGTATGTAAAAGAAAACTATCCACAGATAAGAATTAAGAAACAAATTGTCAGCGGAATAGAAAAAGTCCATCAGGATCTGGACGTCATAAAGGCTCTGGTAGAGAAAATACTGCTGGGATACAGAAATTATGAAATAGACATTTTCCTGTCCACGGGCAGCGGAACCATGAAAATAGCCTGGTACATATTGCATACCACGCTTAAGTTACATACGCGGCTTGTGCAAATTCTTCCGCCTGAGGAGAGCCGCGACCCACGCAAGCCAGACCTGGTGGAAGTGCAAACTCAGGGCGTCTCACCAGTGCCAGTATCTGCAATTATCCGTGAACAGGTAATAGGACAGAGCCGTAAAAAGCCTTTTATAACAGCTTCTCTGCAGGAGGTATATGACAAAGCTGAAAAAATAGCAGTGGCCTCTGATGTCCCGGTATTAATCCTTGGTAGCACTGGCACAGGAAAAGAACTGCTGGCAAGACATATCCATTGTGCATCGCCACGCAGGCGCAAGCCTTTCCGGGCTGTTAACACAGCTGCAATGAGTGACCAGCTGTTGGAAAGCCGGCTGTTCGGATACAAAAAAGGCTGCTTCACCGGGGCAAACAAAGATTTCAAAGGTATTTTTGAGCAGGCCGACGGCGGAACTGTATTCCTTGACGAGATAGGAGATATTAGTCCGTATATGCAGCAGGCTCTGCTCCGCTTGCTACAAGAGAAGGAATTACAGCCCTTATGTGGCGAACCGCGCAAGGTCAATGTCAGGATTATTGCGGCCACAAACCGTAATATATACGAAATGGTAGAACAGGGACGCTTCCGTGCAGACTTGTTTTTCCGCTTAGGAATAATGCTACATCTCCCTGATTTCAAAGATTATACTGCGGAGGAAAAACGCAAGTTTATAGAATATCTGCTCAGAGAAAAACAAAAGCTTTACGGCAGGCGCTATCCGGAGCCAGACAAGCAGCTATGGAATTTTTTGATGACATATCACTATCCGGGCAATATCCGTGAGCTTGAAAATATCCTTGATTATATTTTTGTATTATCCGAAAATGACACGGCTACCATAGACAACCTGCCTCCGTATATAAAAACAATAGGCTCCGGTCTGTCGCTCAAAGAAGTAGAGCGCCGGCATATTGAGAAAGTCCTGCGGATATTCAATTACAACAAGATGCAGACGGCGCGAGCCCTAGGCATTGCTGTAAATACACTGAAAAACAAAATCCGTGAATATGAAATAAAAATGCCGGATAAGGGGCTGTCAGACAGATAATTTTTTCTGACAGCCCGGGCAGGATTTATTTAAGGTTGAAGGCCATTGATGATATTGAGCTTGTCCAGGGCACGGTCAGATATGGCTGCATAAGGAATGTAGCCATACTGCTTGCATTTGTCGTAGTAATCCAGGATACGTTGTTTGTTTTCACCCAGGTAAGGGCCACTGTCCACGTAATCCACGCTAAAGACAGGATGTCCAGCATCCAGGACTTTTTTAAGGTTTGGTATGCGGTCGCTGAGGATATAGTTCCAGTCGTCGCCTGTCCATGGCTGGGTCTCGTTATAGAACATGTCTTCCACACCCCAGGCGGAAATGAGGCTTAGAATAGTGCCATCATTGTCATATTCCAGGATACGCTCTCCGTTCTGGGGGATAATGTAAAAATCAGGATTTTTAGCCCGGACATAATCCGCTATCTCACGGATGAACTCAATCATCCATCTGGCAGTGCTGTCCTCGGGATAAATGTCACCGTCGTAATTTTCCGTGCTGTCGGCCCAGTATTCAAATTCGTCCACTTTGTCAAGGTAAATTCCCATAAATCCCTGGTCAATAATTTTGTCAAGATAGTCAAAAATTATCTGTTTCCACTGTGGATACCAGTAGCGGACAGCATAATTTCCTTTCCACTCTGGATTTTCCGTGCCAAGCCACTGAGGCTGATTATTTGACCAATCACTCTGCCAGTAATAGCGGTAGTCTTCCACTTCGCCAATACTGATGTAACAGATAGGAATAACGCCGTTGTCTTTGAGCAGTTGCAGGTCAGCGGGAGAGTATTTTTCATCTTCGGTTCCGTCGCGTGAGTAATCCATAACAATAAGCTGAAATCCGGAATTAGCAATTTGTTGCGGGTCTGCATTTTGCAGCTGATATGCCCAGTTATCCACTTCATCAATAGGCCGCAGATCTCCTGCTGGCGAGGTTTTGTGGCAGGCAGAAAAAGCAAATAAAAGAATTATCACCAGCAGAACAAAGCTTGTTTTCTTCATAGATAATCAAATTATAATTTGAGCAATATTACAACGAAGTAATATAAAAGTCAACTGTCAGAAACTGCTGTCTATACCTCAGTTATTGTGAGATTACTTTGTCCTTGCTGGGACAGGATGACGCCTGCCACAACGACAATTATCCCCAGAATATTAAACCAGGTGAATTTTTCACCCAGGACGAAGAAAGAAAAAAGTGCTGTAAAAATAGGAATTAAATTAGCCACAATATTAGCCCGTGTAACGCCTATGTGTTTTATTCCATAAGTAAAAAACATAAAAGCAATGGAAGAAGCAAAGACGGAAAGCTGCAATATAGCCAGCCATGGTTTTATGACAAAAGGTGTATGTATAAAGTGACGAAAATCAACTAATAAGAACAGAGGCAAAAACATCAAAGAACCGAACAGGTTTTGATAGGCAATAATTGTGTAAACATTATACTTACGGGAAACATCCAGCACGAACACAGAATAAAACACAGCCGAGAATACTGCCCATAGCATAAGAGCCAGGCCAATAAGAGTAATTTTAAAATGCAGATCCGGTTTGAGCACGACCAGTACCACACCAAGAACAGACATTAGAATACCCAGAAAATTGAGCCAGGAAATGCGTTCTTTATGGAAATAATAGGCAGCAATTGGTGAGAAAAGCGGAATAGTGGCAATAATGACCGAAGCCGTGGTGGCAGATACGTGCATAAGCCCAAAATTTTCGCCAAGGAAATAAGCAAAAGGCTCCCAGAATGCAATAAGTACCAATCTTTTCCAGTCTTTACGGTCGGGAGTTTGCAGCAGTCCGAGTAATTTTCCGAGCGAGAATAGGACTATAACCGAAATAACCAGACGGAAAAAAATCACAGTTATGGGCCGGAAAGTTATTAAAGCCTGCTTGGTCCATACAAAAGAAAAGCCCCAGAAAACAATTGAAAAAAACAAAGCTATATAAACCTGCAACTTCTTATTTTCACTCATAATCAAGCTATTTAAATAATTTTTCTACGTAAAAAGGAATGCGCCAGTACAGGAGTTTGAACCATTCGGTATAATTCTGCGGATTTTGTTGTATATCCTCTTCCAGCCATTGCCAATCCACATATTTATATGCTTTGACCTCTTGCGGGTCTGGTTGAGGCCTGGCATCAGAAACGCCTAAGAAGACATGGTCAAATTCGTGTTCAATAAGGTTATTATCCAGATCCGCCCGGTAAATAAAGTCAAAAATTTCCGTCAGTTCGGCTTCCAGGCCCATTTCCTCTTTCAGACGTCTTTTGGCAGCTGTTAAATTATCCTCCCCGGGGAATGGATGGGTACATGCAGCATTACTCCACAGCCCGGCTGAGTGATACTTATGATCAGCACGTTGTTGCAAGAGCCATTGCCCTCTGGTATTAATTATAAATACTGAAACTGCCCGATGCAGAAGCCCCTGGCGGTGTGCCTGCATCTTCTCCATCTCTCCCTGAGGCTCGTCGTTGTGATTAACCAATATAACTTTTTCCTGCATCCGTTAGAATTAATTTTCCACAAAGAAAAACGATTTTCCTGTTTTTGGCAAAACAAGCGGATTTGAAAGACGACCAAATGTTAAATTTTAAATTAAATTTTTATAATTTAAACAAATATTTTATCTTTCAATGCTAAATCAAAAATTTTAAACCATGAGAAAATTTTATTTATTTTTCGCCCTTTCTTTGTTATTCTCTCTTTCATTTAACCTCAAAGGGCAAGAAGTAAACAAACGTTTCAAAGCTTTTTCCAATCTGGATTTATCCGGAATGAAAACTAATGTGCTGTATGACATGGCAATACAGCATTCTCCGATTGAAAAACTGACAGGCGCTGAGACCAGCCCGGTCATTAAAGCTTCGGTATGGAAACAGGTTTATTTTGAATTAGACCGCGCTTCGGTGAAAAAACAGCTGCCTGACATTATGGATTTAGTTAAGAAAAACAATGAATATGTGCGTCAGAATATTTATCCCATTGCTGTGCTGGACTATGAATATGACCGTATCACGCAGGAAGCAATAAAAAAAGGCTGGGTCAAACGTGAAGGAAAAAAACTTATACAGACCAAAGCCGGAAATATCCTGGAAACTGACCGTGTTTTTGCCGCCTCGGCCCTATCATCCAGGACATACGGACGTCTTACTGTCAATTACGTTATCCCGGAAGATATGATTTTCTCCAACCGCAAGGATAAAATCCAGGCTATATATGCAGACTTTGGCGACGGACGCGGTTTTATGCAGGTCACTCCTAATAAAGTTTACACTGTAAAATATAAATCCGAAGGTAAAAAACAAATCAAGGTAAAAGCCATTTTTGCCAGCAAAGCAGATGCAATAAGCACATTTACTATCAACGTAAAGGATACCAAGATGCCGTCTCCTTCGGAAGACTGGGTAAACTTCACAGCCGATATTCCATGGAACGGATACTATGCCAAAGGTGAGGTAGCTATTCTATACGGAAGTGGTAATCATGCCTTGACCCGTCCGGTGATTGTAGTTGATGGTTTTGACCCCGGCGATAGCCGTCCTGTCTCCGGATTATACGAACTGGCAAATAAACAAAACATGCTTGAAACATTGCGGGGCCGCGGATATGATGCTGTATTGGTCAATTTCTATGACGGCGCAGGATATATCCAGCGCAATGCTATGCTGGTAGTAAAAGTCATCCAGACAGTTATCAACCGTATGAAAGCAGCTGGCACATACACCGCTGCTCCGCAGATAGTAGTTATTGGACCAAGTATGGGTGGACTGATAACACGTTATGCTTTGCGTTATATGGAGATGCACGGTATGGAACACCATGTTCGCACGTGGATTTCGTTTGACTCTCCGCAGAAAGGCGCAAATGTTCCGCTGGGTCTGCAATACTGGGTGCATTTCTTTGCTGACGTGGCTGATGCCGAATCTGCACAGGAAGCAGAATCTGCTTTACTTTCCCCGGCAGCACAGCAGATGCTCATTTATCACTTCTATTATTATGCTCATGACCAGTTCAACAGCTTTTACAACGAAATCAATTCCATGGGCTTTCCGCAGCTGCCACGTAAGGTGGCTATCATCAACGGAAGTGGATATGGCATAACTGAACCTTTCCATCCTGGCGATCTGGTAATTTATTATCATTACCGCAGCTGGAAGGTTGACCTGGACGGTAATGTATGGGCTGTGCCCGACTGGGATTATCATATCATTTTCCAGGGATTATATGACACTTTCCTGCCATTTGACGAAACCAAATGGAAAGTATATCTACAATACTCGTATCCTTATGACAATGCTCCTGGCGGATATACAAATACCTTCCAGGAAATAGGAAACACCGATCCGGGCTATGGCGATATTATCAACTACTATGATAATCACTGCTTTATCCCGACCTTTAGCTCTCTGGCTCTGGAAAATGTATCTTATCCGATTATTAACGTGAATAGTAACCTGAGCTGGATAAAAACTCCGTTTGACAAGATTTATTATCCTTACTACAACCAGATGCATGTTGACATCACTCCTGAGTCCGCACAGTGGTTTTATAACGAAATCACAGGATACAAAACCGAGGAACAAGGAAAGGATATAGACTGGCTGGCAGCAAACACCAAGATTTATCCTAATCCGACTGATGGACCAGTAAATATCACCTTCCCGGATTATGGCAAACGGGAAATAAGCATCTACGATCTGGCAGGACACGAATTATTGCACAAGATAGTAACAAGTTCTACGCTTAGCTTTAACCCAGAATTACAGTCCGGAACATATCTGATAAAAATAACTTACGAAAAGGGCAGTATTACCAAGCGCCTGATTGTCAAATAAAAACACACTTACATACGAAAAGGGGGCGTCTAAAAAGTCGCCTCCTTTTTTTATTGTCTTATAATTTTCTAACTTATATCTTTCACCACAGAAAATCCTTTCTGAATATCAAAAAAACATACTCTTTTGGACTTTTGGAACAGCTATTTTTTAAATTATCATTGCTATTTATCTTACATATTAATTATGGGAAGTTTCCTTATCCGGGTAGCAACCCGGTCAAGATCTTCTGTTAATTTTTTTGCAAGATCTCCGGGTATATATTGCAAAACTGATGTTTGTTCCATTAACTTATTCAGCAATACATTCACTATCATTTCCAGAGAATAACGCAAGGATACTTCCCTCAGATCAATATGCGAAAAATTCCTGTAAAAAGAATCATTAAAGCTCTCTTTATCCATAACAACAAACACCTCCGGGATTTTATGCAAAACCAACTGCATCCTTTCTTTAGTTTTAGCCAAAAGGCCAAACCAAATATTAATATCCTTCAAGTAATCATGAACCAAAAAATTCCTCAACTCATTCAAACACTGCAAAAAATTGACTTTGAAAAACCACATATAATTTTCCATCATCAACTCCTCAAGATATTTATCAAAACTCTCAAAAAATATTTCCACCTCATTATCAATCCTCTGGCTAAAATCCCTGCGATTTTTCTTTAATTCTTTTTTATGATAAAAATATACAGAACGAGGATGTTCAAATTTTTGCAAAACATCATTAAGCATGACGGCAAGTTGCTGGTTGCGATATTGGGCCACTCGCGCTGGTAATTCACCTGCTAATAACAAAAAATTATCAAGATTCTTCTTCACCACCCTATCCAGATTATCAAAGAATTTTCCAATTTCCCACACTAATAACTTCTTTCCATCCTCCAAAAAATTAATGTAATTGGAAAAAAACTTCTCAAAATTATAAACAAACCTCAATGTTTCTATACGAATACGCTCTACGTCCAGGAAAATCAGCTCTAATAATCTATTAGACAATATCCTGGCAAGCAGCTTTGTATGATAATTTATAACCACTTTATCCTGCCTGGTATCTACCAAATGCATAAAAATTTTACTTATTTTCGCTGTCAATCCGGTCAGATCATTTAATTCATCCTTATCAAAAATAAGATTTATACTTGCAGGAATTTCTTTCATTACATCAGGAATACGCCCCTTCAGCTCAAAAAGCAAATTATCAAGCATTTCGTTTAACTCTTCCAGATATTTACGCTTAAAGCCCTGGAAAAAACGATTCATTTTTAGCAGCAAAAAATTCTGATAACGAAGCACATACAAACGGCGACGCTGTTCATCCAATCCCATAAGATTAGTCCGCAAAAGATTGTTAATATCAAAAAGCAAATCTGGAAGCCCCTGTAAGAATTCCATAAAATCGTCAGATTCCTTAAAAACAAAATTATGAACAGTTAAATCAAAAATATTCAGAACCTTTTCCTGAAATTCCGATAGGACATTATACAGGTATTCTTGCGAGGATTTATTCAAACGTGTGGTAACAATATCCGGCACTTTGTTAAGTTTCTTATTCTGAGCCAGAACAGCTTTTTGAGAAATATTCACACCCAGATTAAGGTCCTTGAACACCCGTGAAGCACGAATAAGAGCTACTGTTCCTATTTCAAAGAGCAATTTATTGGTTCTTTTTATAAAATCACTCTCGGATCCTTGTGGAATATCAGGCAGGCCGATAAATACAATATCCGCTGTCTTGGATTGTTCGCGCACAATATCGTAAAAGCTGCGGCGTTCCACTTCGTTGTTAATAATCTTGACCTGAGCTTCAATACGCATACCAGCAAGCATATCACTGGCGCGGCGGTAGAGATAAAAAGCCTTGCTGTCATCATCATTGACAATCAACAGGCGGATTAAAGCATTTTTCCACTTATCCGAAAGAGTCATAAGCTTGGCCAGCATCAATGCAAAATTTCCGTTATTACCCGCACCACGCCACCATATATCAATCTGTTCATAACGACCAAAGCCATAACGGATATCGTAGTCTATCAATACCACATTGTAATCCAGAGAGTTAATAATGCGCAAAAGACGGACAAAACTTTGCGGATTCTCAGTCTGACGTGGCCAGCCAAGGATAACAGTATTGGGCTCCAGGCCAGAAAAACCATAAGTGCGGACAATCATTTCAATGCCCTGATAAACGTCCTTGACAGTCATACGCCGGAAAAAAATGCCAGAAGCCTGTTCCTCTGGTTCAATATAATTTTGTTTATACTTAGGAAAGAGCACTTCGGCCTCAGGATTAACTTTCAGGTCAAAATTTGTCAGGAAACCGTAATGGCCCACCAGGGTGCGGGCAAATTCCATCAAATGCGGACGTTGTTTTGTTCCTCCGGTAAAAAGGATAATGTTGGGTTGCCAATTTTTATCATCTTCGGGCATGGCTATCAGGGCGGACAGTCCGCGGCGGATAATAGAAATCCAAACACTGCGCCATACGTCTCCGCCTTCCAGTTTGAGCTGTTTCTGTTGTAAATAAACATATATTCCGCCGATAATCACAAAAGCAGCAATCATAGAAATCATATCAATGCGGAACATCACTGCAAAAGCAAAGATAAAGCCCACAATACCCACTGACAGAGGCACACGGAACGAAGGACGGAAATCGGTATTAGCCCAGCCTTCCAATACATAAGCCAGATTAATAAAACCGTAGGAAGTAAGGTAAAACATAGTGACAATACCAGCTATAGCGTTGAGGTCACCAATTAAAATTCCGGCCTGGGCAATGATATATATAAGCACCAGAGCGGCTCTGGGCTCATTTTTCTTGCCATAGGTTTTTCCAAAAATCTGAGGTGTTATCTCATCAGCCGATAGAGCCTGCAAGATTCTGGGGGCGCCCAATATTCCGCCCAGTGCTGAGGAAAGGGTTGCACCCCATATTCCGGCCACTACCAGGGTGGGCATCCAGGCCACGTGCATAGCCACGTTATTATCAGTAAGAAGGATGTCGCGGCTGACAAATAGTCCGTATCCCAGGGCAAGGACAATATATATCACAAATCCAGTAGCAATGGCAGCCATAGTTCCTTTGGGAATATCCTTGCGAGGATCGCGCAAATCTCCTGACATAGCCACGCCAGCAGTAAAACCAGTTACAGCCGGGAAAAATATTGCAAAAATTTTCTCAAAAGGTAGATGCCCGGATGCAGGTGCAAGCAAAGGACTGTCGGGACGCAACTCCAGATGCACGCCAAATCCGGCAAACATTGAGACCAGGGACAAAGCTATGGCAGCAAGGATAAAATACTGTGTCTTTATGGCCAGAGAAGTGCTTATCATAGCCAGCACTGTAAGTAACAGCAATACCACAGTGCCCACCAAACGGATGGAATTGGAATCTGGTCCAAGATGCAGATATTCGCTTATCACCTTGATACTCAAAAAGTTTTCGGCAAAACCAACAATATACATGGATATGCCCAGGGCAGTGCCCAGGGTCAGGGCTATTCCAATAGCTCCTCCCATAGGCAGACCAAGGCTACGTGAGAGGATATAATATATTCCACCAGCACGGATTTTTTTGTCTGTGGCTATGGACGATATGCTCAATCCAGTTGTAAAAGAAATGACATGAGAAATAACAATGATTATCAGAGCAGCTATCAAACCGGCCTGGCCCACTACCCATCCCAGACGCATATACATTATCACACCAAGGATAGTCAATACCGAAGGGGTGTAAACACCGGAAAAAGCATTAAATTTATATCCTCTGGCCATTGAAAAACGTTTACCTTTTTCCAAAAGTAAAAAATATCTGCAAACTAACAATTAATTATCAAATTTCGTAACTTTGTTAATATGAAAAAAATTTCCTATATACGTTGGTTAACACGCTGGCGCAGTAAGGGAAAAAACAATTATTACATACTGCTTATCTCCAGCTTGATAGTAGGTTTCATTACAGGTATAGCGGCCGTTATACTGAAAAATTCCGTGCATGCTGTGCATGGTATTGTCCGCGACCGGGCCGGCGCTGACCAGCACTTATGGCTGTATTTTCTTTTTCCTTTGATAGGAATGATTCTAACATATTTTTATCTAAAAATAACAGACTTGAACATCAATCCGGGCATACCTAACCTGTTATATTCCATATCACGGAATAATGGATATATCAAGCCACATAATACTTATTCTTCCATACTCGGGGCTATCCTGACTGTAGGATTTGGTGCTCCCACAGGGCTGGAAAGTCCTAATATTACCACTGGAGGTGCAATAGGTTCCGAGGTGGCGCGTTTTTTCAAACTACCTTACCGTCAGCGCATATTGCTGCTGGGTATAGCCGGCGCAAGCACCATCTCTGCAATTTTCCGTGCCCCACTCACAGGTATTGCTTTTGCTATGGAAGTGATAATGATAGATCTGACCTCAATGTCTATTATTCCCATTGTGCTGGCGTCTATAACTGCTGCCCTGACCTCTTTTCTTTTCTGGGGTACTAATCATTTATATCAACTAAGGATTGTGCCTGAATTTGAAATCTCTCATGTGCCATTTTACATTCTGGTAGGATTATTTACAGGCGTTTTTGCGCTTTTCTTTTCCAATTCTTACATAAAAATGCGGGAAAAGCTGGGTAAAATAAAAAGTCTGTTTGTCCGGATGGCTGTGGCTGGTGTGCTGATAGGTCTTCTGGTTTTCAGTTTTCCGGGGATGTTCGCCGAAGGCTACAGAGCACTCAATGACGCTATCCGTGGAAACTTTGAATATCTCACACAAAATGATTTGTTCATTAATTTCAAGTCACATGATCTGCTTTTCCTGACAGGTTTTCTGCTGATAGCTATTTTCAAGGCACTGGCGACTAATCTGACTGTTGCTGCGGGCGGTGTGGGAGGCTTCTTCACCCCGATACTGTTTGCCGGGGCCAATATAGGGCTGTTTCTCTCACATCTGGCCAGGTATTTTGGCTTTAACATACGTCACGAGAACGTGGCTCTGGTCTCCATGGCAGGCTTAATATCCGGAATGCTCCATGCGCCACTAACAGCTGTATTCTTCATTGCAGAGCTTACAGGTGGTTTTTCGCTGATTGTTCCTCTGCTCATAGCAGCTTCAGTTTCATATATTTTTATAAAATTTTTCCAGGATAAAAATTTCTTTGCCAAAGATCTGGCTCAAAAGAAAATTTTGCTCACACACCATGCTGACCACAACGTGCTAACCATCCTTAATGTTAAGGACTTAATAGAAACAAACTTCATCACAGTTCATCCTGACGATACCCTCGGACAACTCGTGGAAGCTGTGAAAAACAGTCAAAGAGACCTCTTTCCTGTAGTAGATGAAGAAAATAACTTTCTGGGCATTGTGTCTCTGCACCGCATCCGTAAAATAATGTTCAAACCTGAACTTTATGACAAAATAAAAGTAGCAGACTTGATGTTTTTCCCGCCAGTATTCGCTGATATTAAGGAACATCTGGAAGATATTGCAGAAAAAATACAGCAAACAAAAGTTTTTAACCTGGTCATATTGAATAATGGCAAATATGTGGGCTTTATTTCCCGTTCCAATTTTTTCCTCCGTTACAGGGAACTGTTGAGAGAATTTTCTTCGGACTAAAACATTTTTTTCAGCATTTTTTTATTAGTTTAAATTTCGCACTTGACTATTGATAAATAATAATTTTAATTTTGCCCTTCGGTTAAAAAAAGCAAAGGAATATGAAAAAAATTATTATTAGCCTTTTTATTGTGCTGGGATACTTACCAATGATTGGACAAATAGAAATCACAGGTAAAGTTATTGATGCACATTCAGGTAATCCTGTAATAGGTGCTGTTATTGAAATACCTGAACTAAACCGCGCTACAATGACCGACACCGCAGGTGTCTTTCACATACAAATACCACGTTCCCAGGTAAAAGCACAAATAACCTATCTGGGATATAAAACTCAAACCCTGCTGCTATCCCCGGATAATCTCCATCCTGTCATAAAACTGGAACCATCATACACCGAAATAGAAGGAATTGTTGTTACAGCAGGCGAATTTTCTGATGCACACACCAATGCCATAAAAGTGCAAAGTATCCGCGCCAGAGATTTCTTACCCGACGCATCAAACCTGAAATTTCTTTCGGCAGTACCTGGTGTGGAAATAATTTCCAAAGGAAATGCCATCGCCCAGCCTGTTATCCGTGGCCTCTCGGGAACTAATATCCTGGTTTTGAAAAACGGTTTCCGCCTGGAAAACTTCCAGTTTTCACAAAACCACCCTTTCCTTGTGGGTGACGAAGGAACATCAAAAGTGGAAATAATCAAAGGGCCAGCATCCCTGCTATACGGATCCGATGCCATAGGCGGAGTTATTAACTTCCTGTGGGAAAAACCTGCACCAATAAACAAAATCCTGATAGATTACAACTTGGATTATTTTTCTAATGGCTACGGAGTAAAAGAAAATTTTGGTGTCAAAGCCAGTAACGAAAAAGTGATGTGGGGCCTGCGCGGAATAATTAACACACAATCCGATTTCTATGACGGGAGCGGAAAACAGGTGTTAAACTCCCGCTTCAACATATACGATACCAAAGGTTTCGCCATAGTAAATACCAAGAACTCTGTGCATAAATTTTTCTTTGAAGGGGCAAAATATAAAATAGGACTGCCTATTGTCCCGGCTTTTCCTTATATAAAGGACAACTCAAATGTTAATACTGCTTTTTATCAAGACCTCACGGACTTATTTGCTGCAAATAAAAATGAATTTTTCCTTGGCCAGAATACAAAACTTTATGTTAATCTCTCATACGAAAACAATTCCCGCGGAATAAAAATCCACAAGGATAATCCACCTGCCATCCACATGGCACAGCAGACAATCAATTATGAAATGAAAATGGCAAAAAAACTGGGTAATGTCATTATGATCACTGGACTGCAAGGATATTCTATCACAAACAATAACGATACTGCTGCCTCTGAGAAAATCATACCAGACTTTTACAAAGATTCATACGCTGCTTTTTCGCTGATAAAACTGCAGGTGGACGAGAAATTCAATTTCCAGACCGGACTGCGCTACGAATTCTCACAGGTAAAAATTCCACATCAACAATATTACGACCTCTTTGGGCATGATACAGTCCTCAAATACAATAATCTCTCAGCTTCGGCCGGAGCAACATTTGAGCCCACGCAATATCTGCATATCAGATTTAATACCGCTACAGGCTTCCGCATGCCTAACATGGCTGAACTGGCACAATACGGCGTGCATGCATACCGATTTGAACAGGGTAACCTCAGCCTGAAACCACAACGTAGCTGGGAAACCGACCTGTCGGTACACTTCCACACAAGCAAAGTAATGATTGACCTGTGCTCGTTCTACAACAAAATAGACCATTACATTTACCTTTCTCCAACAAATGAATTCACCACAGACAGCATGCGGATATACCGCTATATGCAGTCCAACGCCCTGATATACGGACAGGAGGCAGGTATTGACTATCATCCGGTAAAAAACATTGAAATAAAATCCACATACAGCTACATCATTGGCCGACAGGCAGATACTTCTTATCTTCCACTTATGCCTCAGAATAAAATACATCTATGGCTGACTTATATGGACAAAACAAAAAATACGCCCTGGCGTCTGACAGTCAAATACACTCATGCTTTTGCACAAAACCGTATAGCCCCCACGGAACAACCCTCACCAGCGTATAACCTGTGGAACGTTTATCTGCAAACCGTTATCCCAACCACACACTTCCGCTGGCATATCACAATAGGCTGCGAGAATATCTTTAACGAAAAATATTCCGACCACCTGTCCACACTCAAGGAAGCTGGTTTCTACGACATGGGACGCAGTTTTATTTTCAAGCTCTCCATACCTATTGAGCAAAATTA
>CAZYSM010000049.1:0-16853 GCA_964649975.1 uncultured Bacteroidales bacterium
ACCAGTGAAAGACAAATATGATTATATTTTAATTGATTGTCCGCCGTCCCTTGGTTTACTTACTATTAATGCTTTTACGACCGCTGACGAAATTATTATTCCTATACAAGCTCATTTTCTTGCTATCAAAGGTTTGACAAAAATTCTGGAAGTTATCAATAAGGTTAAACGCAGACTTAATCCGCGTGTACAGATAACAGGTGTTGTTATTACTTTGTATGACAAGCGTAAAATATTGCATCGTGATATTGAGGAGACCATAAAGACTTATTTTCAGGATAAAGTTTACGAGACAAAAATCCGAGAGAATATTTCTCTGGCAGAGGCGCCCGCACAGGGAAGTGATATATTTTCTTATAGTGCTTCCTCAAAAGGTGCTGAGGACTATCAAGCATTGACAATTGAGTTTTTGAAACGTCATGAACCTGATTTTAAATTTGACAATGAGGTTTTTAATTAATAATTTAACACAAAAAACTTATGGCTCGCAAGAAAAGTTTTAAACAAGGTCTGGATAATATTATTCAGGAAAGTATAAATCTGTTTAATTCGGATGAACCAGTTGATAATGAGGAGCTTGCTAAGCTTCGTAATCGTATTGCTTTGTTGGAAAAAGAATTATTTTTATGGCGTACAGGTAAACTTACTGTAGAAAAATTTCATCAGTCCCTTTCTGAACACGGGCTAAAATATAATCCTGATACTAATCGTATTGAAAAGGCCTAATTTAAAGGTTTTTGTATGAATGAAAACATTTTGAAAGCTTTATTACGTCTGTTTGCTATTGTTGCCAATGTTGATGAACAAGGGCTTTCTCCAGCTTCTCGCCGCATAGTGGAAAATTATTTAAGTTTGCATCTCAGTCAGGATTTGGTTGATGAATATCTAAAGTTATTTGATCATTATCTAAAAATTCATCATCCTAAGGTAGGTGATACCAAAAAGGTGCGCAAACGTTTGGCTCTTAACTCAGTGAAAATTTTGGCTATTTGCCACGAGATTAATGAGGAATTAAGGCAGCTGGAGAAAGTTATTGTGTATGTAAGACTTGTAGAATTTATTTATTATAATGGGACTATTTCCTCTGAGGAGCTTGATTTTGTCAATACTGTAGCTGAGGTGTTTAATTTGCCCAGAGATGAATATCAGGCTATTCAGAAATTGGTTTTCAGGAAAATAGATCAGATTGATGTCAAAGACAGGGTGCTTATTCTTAGCGGTGAAAAAAAATTGCCTCAGGAATATTCATCATTTAAACATCTATATTCAAAGGGATTTATTGGTCGTTTATTCTTTTTGTATCTGCCTTCCACACGTTTGATAGTTTTTATCTACGACGGGGCTGATACTCTTTATCTTAACAGTGTTAGCATTATACCTATTTATACCTATATCCTTGATACAGGTGGAGTTATAAGTACGCCCCGTACTCAGCCTATTTATTATTCGGATTTGGTTTCCAATTTTATTTCTACTTCTGGTAAGGCTAAAATAAAATTTTGTGCAAAAGATATTTCCTTTACATTTAAAAATTCTACTAATGGTATTAAACCTCTGAGGTTATACGAGGAGTCTGGGCATCTGGTGGGTATTATGGGGAGTAGCGGAGTAGGAAAGTCCACCCTGATGAACTTGCTTATTGGAAATATAAAACCAGACACAGGGAAAATACTTATCAATGGGATAGATTTGAACAAAGATCCTGAAAAATTAAAAGGACTTATAGGTTATGTTCCGCAGGAAGATTTGCTGATTGAGGAACTAACTGTTTTTGAGAACTTGTTTTTCAATGCCCAGCTTTGTTTCAGGGGGCTTAACAAGGAGGAATTGACAAATAAAGTTGAAAAAGTTCTTAAAGATTTAAATCTCTACGATATAAAGGATTATAGGGTAGGGGATGTTCTGAACAAACTAATAAGCGGAGGTCAGCGCAAAAGATTGAATATTGCACTGGAGCTATTGAGGGAACCTGCTATTTTGTTTGTTGATGAACCTACCAGTGGTCTATCTTCCTCTGATGCCAAAAGTGTTATGCTTTTGCTTAAAGAATTGACTTATAAGGAAAAGCTTGTTTTTGTAAATATACATCAACCATCATCGGATATTTATAAACTTTTTGATCGCATTATTGTTCTTGATTATGGCGGTTATATTACTTTTTATGGAAACCCTATTGATGCTTTGATATATTTCAAGAAGGCTAGTAATATTGTTAATGCCGAGATTGCTGTCTGTCCTACCTGTGGTACAGTTAAGCCGGAGTTGATATTGGAACTTATGGAAGCAAAAGTAGTTGACGAGTTTGGGCGGTTGACTAATAAGAGAAAAATACGTCCTGTTCAGTGGTACGAGCGATATAAAACTGAGATTGAACCTAATTTGAATCTGGATTGTCCTTCACGACAGGAAGAATTACCACGGAGCGATTTTAGCATAGCTTCATTTTTTAATCAGTTTGTTATTTTCTTCATCCGGGATTTTTTGCGTAAGCTGGCTAACAAACAATATTTGTTTATTACTTTTACCGAAGCGCCTATCCTTGGGGGGATACTGGCGTATTTTAGTAAATATTTTCAGAATAATACTACTTATGTTTTTGCTGAAAATGTGAATATACCTGCCTTTTTGTTTATGGCTGTTACTGTGGCTTTGTTTCTTGGTCTTACCCTTAGTGCCGAGGAAATTATAAAAGACCGAAGAATACTTAAACGTGAGAAGTTTTTGCATCTAAGCTGGCTATCTTATGTTAATTCCAAGGTTGTGATGATGTTTATTATTTCGGCGATTCAGGTTTTTTCATTTCTGTTGGTTACAAATTCCATTCTACATATCCGTGGGATGTTTTTCAAATATTGGATAATATTGTTTTCTACTGCTGCTTTTGCTAACCTTCTGGGATTAATTCTTTCCTCTACACTCAAATCTGTTGTTGCTATATATATTTCCATCCCTCTGGTTCTGGTTCCCCAACTTTTGCTTAGTGGGACAATAATAGATTTTTCCAAACTGCATAAAGATTTTGCAAGGTATAAATATGTTCCATGTATTGGTGATTTAATAACTTCCAGGTGGGCATACGAAGCTTTGATGGTCACACAGTTTAAATACAATGCTTATGAAAAGTATTTCTTTGATGTAGATAAAGGCATTTCTACTGCAAATTATTATTCATCAAGTTATTATGATAAAATGGAGAGTTTGCTAAAATATAATTTAGATAGTTTGAACAATCATTTGGTTAAAAGTAAAGTTTTGCGGAATTTTTCAATTTTAAGAACTGAGTTTCATAAGCTGGAGAATGAAACTAATAGTGAATTTCAATATTTTAACGAGTTATCCCCAGTTGGTTTTAATAAAGTAGTTTATGATAATTGTATTAAATATTTGTATTTCAATGTTAAAGTGCCTAATTTAAATAAGCTTAATTCCTTACGAAGTCAACGGGATAGAATTTATTATCGTCTGGTTGATAGCCTTGGAGATAAAGATGCATTATATCAACTTAAGTTGGATAACTATAATAAAAAGGTGGCAGATTTTGTGCTTAGACGTAATGAATTGAATGATATAGTTATAGAGGATAATGATCTTGTGAGAGTTTTTGAACCAGTTTTCTTTGAGCCAGATTCCGATTGGGGAAGAGCGCAATTTTTTGCACCATGTAAAAAAATTGCAGGATATTGTATTGATACTCTCTGGTTTAATACTTTTATTATATGGCTTGGGACATTTATCTTGTATGTCTTTCTGGTATTTGATTTATTCAGACGTCTGCTTTACGGAAAGGAAATTTTGAAAGAGCATGCTTAAATATGTTGATATCCACACTCATAAAGTATATACGGATCAAGATGTAATTTTTATAAGATCTTTTGTTGCTGGGCACGAAGACATCTCAAACGATTATTTCTTTTCGTTGGGATGCCATCCCTGGCATGCAGACGATTTTTCTGCGGAAGTATTATCACTTTTACAGAAGTATTGTAAAAGTGATAATTGTCTTGCAGTAGGCGAGATAGGACTGGATAAATTGCGAGGTCCATCTCTGGATAAGCAGATGGAAGTTTTTATCAGCCAGCTGGATTTAGCACAAAGCTTTAACATACCTGTTGTTATCCATTCTGTTAGATCCTATAACGAAATTCTACAATTGAGGAAAACTTATTCTTCCGAGCCATGGATAATACATGGTTTTTACGGAAGTAAAGAACTGGCTAAACAGTTGATAAATAGAGGAATATATCTTAGTATTGGAAGTAAATTATTAAGTGAAAATTCCCGTTTGAGAGAAATATTGCAATATTTTCCTATAAATTATATTTTTTTTGAAACAGATGTATGGCAGAATTCAGTGAAAGATATTTATTTTGCGGCTGCGGAAATTTTATCCGTTACCCCAGAAGTTTTAAAGGAAAAAATTTTTTATAACTTTAATAATGTTTTCAATGTCAGCGTGGTTTGATAGGACTGTACAATTGTTGGGTAAGGAAGCTTTTGAGAAGTTACAAAATGCTCATGTTTTAGTCATAGGCCTTGGAGGAGTGGGTAGTAATGCTGCGGAACATCTGGTGCGTTCGGGAATTGGTAATTTGACTATTGTTGATAGTGATGTTGTGCAGATTTCAAATATTAATAGACAGTTGCAGGCTTTGCATTCCACTGTGGGGGAGAAAAAAGCACAAGTCCTTGCTAAGAGGCTGCAGGATATTAATCCTCAGCTTAATATAACAGTTGAAGACCGATTTATTGACGAGACCGAAATAGTTCATATACTGGGAATGGCCAATTACGACTATGTAGTGGATGCTATTGACACTTTAACTCCTAAGGTGCTATTATTGTATCATGCTTTGAGGCGAGGCTTTAGAATTGTCAGCTCTATGGGTACCGGGGGAAAACTTAATCCTACCATGGTGCGTATAGCAGATATCTCGGAAACTTACGGTGATAAATTTGCCCGTCAGTTAAGGAAAAAACTGCATAAACTTGGTATTTATGCTGGTATAAAATCAGTTTTTTCGCCTGAACCAACTAATCCTGAAGCTCTAATATTTGTTAATGAACGGAACAAAAAGACCACCTTAGGAACTATATCATTTATCCCGGCGATTTTCGGACTGTATTGTGCTTATACCGTGGTAAATGATTTGATACAAGATTAAGCCAGTTATTTTTTTAATCCTTCTACGTATTCCTTGCCTTTCTCAAAAGCTTCTTCAAATAACTCTGTGCTATCTGCCAGCCCCAGGTCAAAGAAACATTTACCCTCATCATAGGAATTGAGGAATAACATTCCTAATGCATAAGTCAAAGCTCCTTGCAGTACAGCATTTGACACTATGCTAACAGGTTTTTTCATTGTTTTAAAAAGAGATGGGCCTATAGAAATAGTTCCGGCCAGGGTGGAGGTAACAAATGAGGTAATAAGGGCTTTTCCCTTATTCAAATCAAAATCAGCTTTGTATATTTTGCTTATTTGTTTGAACATATCCATCTGGATAAACGAAACACCAATTACATCCACAAAAGGAAAGGGAATAGCGCCTGCAGCTATTGACCATAGCACGTGGTTATGGATAATTTTTTGTGCTTGTTCTTTTTTTGTCATATTATTAGAGTTTATTTTTACTCAAATATAATAAAAAAATCAAATAACTTCCACTTTTATTGTCCCATTAATTTTTTCTATTTGTTTTATCATAGTCTGGAATTCCTTATTATTAAGCACAGTTAAAGAAATTTTAATATTTAGTGTTTCATCTGCATCATTTTTATTCATAGTAAGCTCCTGGATTTCTACTTTGGAAAATGAGTATAATAACTGGGTTAATTTCATTAAATAATCAATCCTGGAATTGGTTTTTATTTGTATAGTTCTGCTAAGTGCTTGTGTTTTGAATTGCTGCCATTCCAAAGGAATGATTTTATAAAGTTCTGAGTTATCTATTTTTCTATTTAAGTTTTCGCAGGTTGTTTTGTGGATATGATAAATACCATCTTCTTTTACTGCAACAATGTTATCATTTGGAGTAGGATTGCAACATGTAGCAAGTATGAAATTGTTTTTCAGTTCTTTATACTTATCAGAATTTTTAATTACAAATTTGAAAAATTTTGTCTTTCTAAATTTTGAAATAACATTTTCTACTTGTTCTTCAGATATTTCGCCAGATGCAATTTTATTATAAAGTATATCTTTATTTTCCAGCTTAAATTTTTGCAAAAGTGCCCTAATGACTTTGTTATCAATAGTTATATCGTTTTTGTTTGCTATATTTAATAAAGTGACAAAACCTTCCTGTCTAATGTTTTTGATGTTAAGTATCTTTTGCAATTCTTTTCGGGCATCAGTGGATATTACTTTTTGCAGCCATTCTTTTTGTGGCCGGAGCAGTGAATTGGTTTTTATGATTTTTACAATATCTCCGTTTTGTAATTCGTAAGTAGCTGAAACTGTTTTTGAATTATTGATGATAGCTCCGCCAAAATGTTTTACCAGATCAGTATGTATTTTTGCTGCGAAGTCCAGCACTGTAGCACCTTTGGTCAGAGTTATTTCGTCTAAATCCGGCGTATAAACGTGAATTTTATCCAGGCGAACGAACGGGTCAATCAGGGAAAGTAAAGATTCCACATCTTCTTCAATATTTTCCAGTTTATTTGTTATTTGTTTAAGTTCTTCTGCAAATTTATCCAATCCAGCTTTAACTCCTTTATATTTCCAGTGTGCGGCATATCCAAATTCCGCAATCTCATTCATTGCCTCACCGCGTATTTGTATCTCAACCCATCTATTAGTTTTTGGTTCTTTAATGGTTATATGCTTTGCCATATATCCGGAAGGTTGTTTTGGGGTGTGTAGCCAGTCGCGTATTCTCCCAGGGTGTATTTCATAAATCTTTTCAATAATATTGGAAGTTTGTTCGCATAAAACTTTTTCCTGTTCCAGGCGTTGGTCTTTATTTAGCTCTGGGTCGGAGAAAAGGATAATCCTGATGGCAAAGATGTCAAATACTTGTGAGTAAGGGATATTTTTCCTGATAGCCTTTTGATATATTGAGTAGATGGATTTTTGTCTGCTTTGCATGCTGAATTTTATACCTTGAGAAAATAGCTCTTTGATAATAGGCAATGACACTTTGTTGAGAAAATACCATTCTTTTAATTTATTGCTTTCAATGTATTGGAGTATTTTTGAGTATTCTGTTGGATTAAGGTAGCGGAATGAGCGGTCTTCCAGCTCGGATTTTATTTTGAAGCTCCCCAGTGCATCAGCGATAGGAGCATAGATTTTTAGAGTCTCCGAAGGTATAACATCTTTTTGTATCTGGTTTAATTGATCAAAATGTCTCAAGCTGGTCAGGCGTTCGGCAATTCTTAGATAAATGATTCTGAGGTCTCTTGCCATATTGAAAATGATTTGACGGTAAAGGTCTGCATTTTCTATATCCCGTTTTTTAAATTGCAGTTCGGTATTTTTTATCTTATAGAGACCTTCTAATATTTGAAAAATTTCAGGACCGAATTCGTTTTTTATGTCTTCCAGAGTGATGTCAGTATATCTGGGTAATTCGTGCAGAAGGGCAGCAGTAACGGAAGTTGCGCCCAGACCTATTTCTCCACCTATGACTGAGGCAACTTCAAGGGAATGCCGTATGATATTAGAGTCTGATGTGTTAGATATGAGGAATTTATATGCTTTAGTTATTTTCTGTTTCTTCTCATTTTGCTGACACCGGAAACAGGATGCCAGTAATGATGAAATGCTATATTCTTTATTATCAGTCAAATATCTTTGAGTATGAATTGTTTTTGTCATACATTTTTTCTTAAAAATAAGTTTTTCGCTAAAGATTATCTATTCTGGAAATGTTTTTTTGAAAAATTTAGATTTTAATAAAAAAGGCCGGGACCAAATCCCGACCTTTTTTATTCTACCAGAGGAGTTTTTTCTTCTTCCACTGCTGAAGCCTTAATAGTGATTTCTTTTAATCGTATTCCGAATTTTCCTACCTCCCAAGAAAGCTGCTGCCTTAGCATTTGGGCGAACATACCCGAATCAATAGGTATCTTTTCTGCCAGTAGAGCCAGATTTTTAATTTTGTCTTCAATAGTTTTTTGCAGATCTTGTTTTATTTCTTCGTTTTCGTCTGTAAATATCGCAGTATATTCCACCTTGTATTTCTTGGGTGTTAACTTGACACCCTCAGCTTTGGTAATTATCAATTCACCCTGCATAACTTTTTTATTTTGCGTTTTTGTAAAAATAAATTTTTAAATTTTTTCTAACAATAATTTTCGCAATATTCCTTTTTCAGTTTTTTTACAAAGCAAGGGCCATTATATATCAAACCTGTATAAATTTGTATTAATGAAGCGCCTGCCTCCAGTTTTTCTTGCATATCAGCAAAATCCATAATTCCGCCTACACCTATAATTGGAAGTTTTCCTTGAGTTGTTTTGTGGATATATTTTATAATTTCTGTGCTTTTTTGTTTTAATGGTTTTCCACTTAATCCTCCAGTTTGCTGAATTTTACGTTTATTGCTTCTTAGATTTTCCGGCCTTGTTATGGTTGTATTAGTAGCAATAATTCCGGATAATTTATGTATGTATATTTCTTCCAGTATATCATCTATTTGCTTATAGCTCAAGTCAGGGGCAATTTTTAGTAGTAAAGGTTTAGGTTTATCCTGGATCATGTTAAAGTCTTGTAGAGTTTTTAGTATTTCAGAAAGCATTTCTTTTTTCTGCAAATCCCTGAGGTTTGGAGTATTGGGAGAACTAACATTAATTACGAAGTAATCACCATAGTCAAATAATTCCTTGAAAGAATGTAAATAATCAGATGCAGCCTGTTCGTTAGGAGTGTCTTTGTTTTTACCCAGATTAATTCCAATGATTATATCTTTTTTTCTTATTTGTTTAATATTTTCTTTAATTTGTTGAACACCGTTATTATTAAAGCCCATTCTGTTAATAATAGCCTGATCCTTTGATAGTCTGAATATTCTGGGTTTGGGATTTCCCGGTTGGGGGCGAGGTGTAACAGTGCCTATTTCTATAAAGCCAAAGCCCAGAGAAGCTAATCCTTCAATTACTTCTGCATTTTTATCAAAACCAGCAGCAAGACCTATGGGATTTTTAAATTTTAATCCCCATAATTCGGTTGGTTTATTATATTTTTCAGGCTTGCATATAGCTTTTAATAGCCATTGGCTAATATCATATCTTAAAATTTTTATAACTGCATTATGTGCCCATTCCGGCCTTGATAAAAAAACAACAGGTTTTAATAACTTATACATTGGCTAATTTTTTTAGCATTTGATACAAAAGTATAACAATGTTTTAAAAAGGAATAAATTTGTACGCACAATTTATTTTCAGTTCAAATTTTAATAGAAGTGTATAAAATTTGTCTTGATTTATTTTGTTGATTATTAGTGTATTATCTGTCTTGGTTGTGAAAAAAACAAATATTATGTTAAATAATAGGGCTCTAAAATTTAGAAAAATAAGTTAATAACATTTTGGAAGGGTTATTTTCTCTCTTTATAAGTTACAAAAGTATGGTCAGGGAAAAGAATCAAAATGCGTTCTGGTTCTGGATGATGGGAGGAATGGATATGTATTTCTGTATTATCTGTTTGATTATTAGTATTTTCGGGTGAGGCTGTTTCTGTATCGTTTTGTTTATTTTCCTGATTTGTAGTTCTATTTTGAGGTGCTGCAGAGAATAAATCTGGTTGTTGAGTATCTTTGGGAGGATCGTACGTGGGGGTATTATTTTGTATTTTATCTTCCTCTTTTTTAATTGCTTCAATATTGTGAGGAGGTACTTTATACATTCGTCCAGTGCCAAGTAATAGCCATTCGGGATTAAGATTAGGAAATTTAAGCAACATTTTTGTAATAAATTCAATGTTGGGTTTGTTTCTTCCGCTTTTAATATGGGATAGACGTGAGCGAGGTACGTCTAAAATATCTGCCAGTTCGCTCAGTTTTAATCCCTCGGTTTCAATGAATTGTAGGATACGCTTGTTTATATCCATCTGGGGTATTTCTTTTTCCGGAGCTGGCATTTACTTTAATTAATTGTTGTTATTTACAAATTTAATAAACTAAAATTAAAAATCAAAACATTTTTTAAATTTCACATCAGTAAATCAATGAATTGAGTAAACTTAGGGTTAATTTTGTAATTTTTTAATATTAAAAAATAAAATAATACTTTACATTTTTATTTACTTTTGTGTAATTGTTTGTTTTTTAGTTTTTTAGATTTTTATTATTTAAATAATTCATTACTTTTTTTATATTTTTCTTTTAAAAATATAATTTCTGGCATAATTTTAGTGCAATATTATTAGAAAGAACAATTGTAGAGTAGGGCAGAAGTAATTATTGAGATAATAAAATTGAATTCATTGATAAACAGATTTATACAGAAAAATAACCCAAATTTGTTGGTTTTTGTAAATTATTTTATCTTTAGTAAAAAATTTCATTTTGTAATGTTATACTACAATGGAATACTAAAAATAATTTTTAATAGTTTTATATTATTGTAATAAAAAATCATCTATTAAGATAATTATCTGTAAATCAATGTATTGCGTTTTTGAAGAAGCTGTAAGTATAATTAATTGAAAATCAGATAATTATTGATAAAAAATTGTTTAAAAAATGGGTTTAAATAGAATTATTATTTATCTGGGTATCAAGATATTGTATTTGTTATTTAACTGATTTTTTTACGAAAGAGTTAAATTTCTTTAAATTTTTTAATTCAACTCTTTAAATAAAATATTTTTTTTACTGGTTTAAAGAACTTTATATTTTTAGTTTCAAGTATTATTTTTAGTAGTTTTTTCTTTTTACTTTTAGAAATATAATTATACCGTCTAATTTTTGTTATTTCTTTGTTTTTCTGGGATATATATAATGTTTTTGCTTTTGCTTTTTAAAAACCATCCCTGATTTTTATTTCAGGTCTCTTTTCCTTGACTTATGGGATAAACAAAACTTAGTTACTTTAAAGAAAACTCTGTTTACAAAAGTTAACTATGTAAATTTTGTTTACAAAATTAAATTAACTTGGTTTTCAGGGGTTTTGTTTTTAATTTTTCTTTTCAATACCTTTGTTGCAAATAAAAATATTCTTGAAGCTATGATTAACTATGAGCAGAAAGTTTTATCTGTAGTAGAGGAGACTATTGAAGCGACTTATTCTGTGAAACCGGAAAAATCTCAACTTTTAATTACACCTACACGTCGGGATATTCCTGGAGATTTTTCCATTGTTCTATTTCCTTTGGCTAAGTTTCTTAAGGTTTCTCCCAAGGAGGTGGCAGATTTATTAATACCTGCTTTGGAAAACCAGGATTTTATAAAAAAAGCAGAATTCCTGAAAGGTTTTCTTAATATATTTCTAAACGGTGTAAGTTGGGTGAATTTTCTTGAGGACTTACACCATTCGGATATATCTTCCTTTGTTAAACAGCCGGATGGACAGCTGTTAATGGTGGAGTTTTCCTCGCCTAATACCAATAAACCTCAGCATTTGGGACACATCCGTAACAATCTTCTTGGAGACGCCCTTAGCAGAATGTTATCTGAAATAGGAAATAAAGTTATACGGGTTAACTTGATAAATGACAGGGGAATACATATTTGTAAAAGTATGCTTGCCTGGAAAAAGTGGGGCAATGGAATTACGCCTGAAAAAGCAGGTAAAAAAGGTGACCATCTGGTCGGAGATTTTTATGTGATCTTTGAGAAGAAGTATAAGGAACAGGTTGAAGAGCTTGTAAAACAGGGTGTTCCTGAGGACGAAGCAAAAAGAAATGCTCCTTTGCTTAAAGAAGCTCAGGAGATGTTGAAAAAATGGGAGCAGGGCGATCCGGAAGTTATGGAAATATGGAAAACTATGAATTCCTGGGTACTAAAGGGGTTTGAACAGACTTACAGAGAGCTGGGAATTCATTTTGATAAAATTTACTATGAATCAGATACTTACCTGCTTGGTAAGAAGATTATTTTGGAACAATTGGAAAAAGGAGTGGTACAAAAAGCTGAAGATGGAAGCGTATATATTGATCTGAGTGATGAGAAATTAGATAAAAAAATATTGCTGCGTTCCGATGGAACTTCGGTTTATATTACCCAGGACATTGGTAATGCTGTTTTGCGATACAAAGAATATGGTTTTGATAAGCATTATTATGTTGTTGCTGATGAGCAGATTTATCATTTTAAGGTATTGCGTGCAACTTTGAAACGTTTTGGCTATCCCTGGTGGGATAAAATTATACATTTTTCTTACGGTATGGTGGAACTGCCAGAAGGAAAAATGAAATCACGCGAAGGAAAGGTCGTTGATGCTGATGACCTGATTGAGGAAATGTATATTACTGCCAGAGAAAAAGCCCAGGAATCCGGAAAGTTAGAAGGAATAGATGTTGAAGAAAAAGAAAAAATAATTAAACAAATTGGATTAGCTGCTCTTAAATTCTATATTCTTAATGTGGATCCAAAACGTACAGTACTTTTTATTCCGCAGAAATCTATTGATTTCCAGGGTAAAACAGGACCATTTGTACAGTATTCTTATGCTCGTATCCGTTCTATTTTCCGTAAAGCTCAGGAAAGTGGAATTGAGATAGATTATAATTTGGACAATTCTGTGCAACCCCAACAAAAGGAATTGGATTTAATCAAGAATATTTATTTTTATCCACAGACTGTTATAAAAGCTGCAGAGCAGATGAATCCTTCAATTATCTCTAATTTTGTATATAATCTGGCCAAGGATTTTAATAGTTATTATCATGATCATCCGATATTAAAGGCTGATCCGGCTGTTAGAAATTTCCGTTTATTATTGGCCGATAGTGTTGCCAGGATTATTAAACATGCCCTTGGGTTGCTGGGGATAGAAGCACCAGAGCGTATGTAAAAAATAAAGGAGCTGTCCAAAAAGTAAAAGAGAACATAAATTTTTAAGATATTCTAAAAGGATTATCTGTCAGAAAAGAAAAGTAAGATAGAAAATTATAAGATTATTAAAAAGGGGGCGACTTTTCAGACGCCCCCTTTATTTTTTGTTATTTATTCAGATTTCTTTTTCTCTTCTTTTTTGGCTTTTTCCATATCCAGGATTACTTCTTTGACCTGATCGGGGCCAATGTTTTTTGCGATGATTTTCTTATCCTTGTCCAGCACATAGACCTTAGGTGTACTGGAAATATCATATTTAAATCTGGAATTAGCAAAGGGGTTCCATGCATTTATCCAGCCATCGGCGTATAGCTTGTCTTTTTCCACAAAAGTAAACCATTTTCCTATATGATCGCAGAACCGGCCCCAGTCATCAGTATTACGTGGAAGATATATATTAAGTACGACAACTCCTTTGTCTTTTAAATCGTTTTTGAATATTTTGAACATTTGTGGGGTTTCGGCACGGCAATGACTACATTCGGGGTCCATAAACCACAGTACTATGTAATTTGCGTTTATCTTATATAAATCAATATATTGAGGAAAGTTTGCCATATATTGTGCCAGCAGCTCGGATAGGTCTGCTATGCGGTCGTCAAATTTAGGCTTTTGTTTTTCTATTTCCTTACCTTTTTGTTTCATTTCTTTCAGCGGTATACGTAGTTGTTCTATTGCAGCACTATCTGGTGGTAAAACTGCAAGTTCCAGTGGTTGTGCTTGTACTCCTATAAGGCAGTTTTTCTTGCGTGCAATTCTGGTTTTAAGTCTATTAATGAATTTGGGGTCACTCCAATAGGCATCTTTTATGTATATTTCTGCCAGGTGGGTATAAACATTTTCGGCAATCATCATCTGGCTTCGGGCGTATTTATTGAATAAATGTATCAGGACGTTTTTGTACATTTCGTCATTGCCTTTAACCCTGGCAAGGATATAATCTACAGCTTCAATGAGAGAATCGGGATGCTGGACAATGATTTTATCAAGATAATTATCAATTTTTTTCTCATAGAATGGTGTGTAAAACATTCCTATGTCAGATATATCAAAGTTATCAAAGTAATGCTTCTTTAGCCATAGATATTGTTTTAGCGGATCTTTGATGCTGTCCGGTACCTGTACATCAATTAAGCCTTTGAGAAATTGGCTTACATACAGATTGGGATATTCTTTATTGATGTTCAGAATATAATTTTTCCATTCATCAGTTAGATCTTGTAACTGTTTTTTGTATTTTTCTTTTTCCTTGTCGCTTTTGGCTTTTTTAAGTTTTTCCTCTATAGCTTTCGCTTTCTGGCTGTTTTTTTCCATAAATTGTTGATAGCGAAGGAATATTTCATTATCCAGTGAACCTTTTACTTTTAGATTTTTGAAAAGGTCAGTGGTATCGTTTTCTACGTAAAATTGCTGATCATCGCCAACGAGAATGTCAAAATATGTTCTGTTGGGCAAGAAAATCAGATAAAGTCCGTGAGGCAATTTCTTTTTTCCTTTAAATACTGCATAGCCTTGACTATTGGCTTTTGCTGTATCATCCGGGATTAGATTTCCACTTTTGTGATGGCCAAGGATTATTTGGCCGTTTTCCGCACCTTTTACTTTGACTTCTATTTTATAACCTTGCTGGGCATAAACGCCTGAAATTGCGAGAATTAAAAAAACAAATCCAATAATGTATTTTTTCATAGCCCTCTATTTTTTATTTTTCGGATTGTACTAAATTAACTATTTTCTTTGACAGATATTGCTTTATTAGAAATTATTAATAGAAGCAAAAATGCTATTAAGCCATTGAGTATAAGGAATTCAAAGCCGAATTTATATCCGGTATTAGTTTCTATTATGTGTTTAATAACATAAGCTATTATTGGGGAACTGATGGCTATCATCGGTACTAACTTATCTTTCACCCTCCGTTTCATAATAATTCCAAAGCTAAACAGACCCAATAATGGACCGTAAGTATATCCTGCTACTTTAAAGAGTTGAGAAATCACACTTTCGTTGCTTAAAGTATGAAAAATTATTATAACAGTGAATAATAAAAGAGATACGCCCAGGTGTACAGCACTTTTTGTAACTCTGGTACTCCTGTTGTTGCTGTTAATATTGATATTAAGGAAATCTATGGAAAATGCTGTAGTTAAAGCTGTTAGAGCGCTATCGGCACTGGAAAAAGCAGCAGCGGTTATACCTATGAGGAAAAGAATGCCTGTTGTGGTACCAAAATAGTTGATTGCCAGCATAGGATATACCTGATCTGTCCGGGCTGGTAGCGGAATATTAAATTTGGCAGCATACATATAAAGCAGTACACCCAGGGATAGGAACAGCAGGTTTACAGGAAGCAAGCTCAGACTAAACCAGAACATATTTTTTTGTGATTCTTTGAGTGTTCGCACTGTCAGGTTTTTTTGCATCATATCCTGGTCCAGACCAGTCATAACAAATGCCATAAAAGATCCGGCCCAAAATTGTTTCCAGAAATAATAGGGGCTATGCCAATCCCAGAAAAACATTTTAGAATAAGGATGATGGCTGATAGCTATAATAAGACTTTTGGAGTTATAACCCAATTCGCGTGCGATAATTATAATTGTAAAAATTACTGCAGCTAACATTGCTGTGGTCTGCAGGGTATCTGTCCAGACTATTGTTTTAATACCAGCCCGAGAAGTGTAAATCCATATAATTGCAATTGTTATAATGACGGTTATCCAGAACGGTATTCCAAAATGGTTAAAGAAAGCCATTTGTAATACTTCTGCCACAAGGAATAACCTAAAAGCTGCACCTATAGTCCGGGATAAAAGGAAAAAGGCAGAACCGGTTTTGTAAGAGTATTTTCCGAATCTTTTTTCCAGATATTTATAGATGGATACGAGGTTGTTTTTATAATAAATGGGCAATAGTATTAGAGCAATGGCTGCATATCCCAGTAAATAACCTATAACCATTTGGTAATAAGAGAAATAAGATGTCTTGACCCAGCCAGGGACCGAAATAAAAGTCACTCCGGAAAGAGATGCGCCTATCATCCCATAGGCCACAAGATACCAGGGTGATTTTTTATTGGCATTGAAAAAAGTGGCTGTATTAGCTCTGCGAGAAGTAAAATGTGATACCACCATAAGTAATAAGAAATACCCACTTAATACACCAAAGACTAATCCTGCGCTCATAACTCTTTTGTGTGTTTACGGATTATAAAATAGTTTTTTAATTTTGACCGTTAAGATATAAATATTTGTTATTTAATTTTCCCTTGATGAAAAAAATCTTTGTCCTTGCGCTGCTGTTATTGCCGGGTATAATTTGTTTTGGGCAACAGGTAGGATTGAATAATTCGCAGATTGACACTATTGTTGCGCTTCATAATTATTATAGAACAGTTATGGGCAGAGATGCTTTGATATGGTCGCCAGAACTGGCTTCAAGAGCTTATCAGTGGCTCAATGATTATGTGAAAAATCCTTTAATATCGCATAATGATTATGGCTATCGGCAAAATTTTTATGCTTCCACTGATACTGATGTAGTAACAGCTGTTAAATCCTGGGCAGCAGAACAGCTTTATTACGTTCCTTCAACGCCGGATACAGAGTTATTAGCAGCTCATTATTTAAATATTGTCTCTGAGAATACCAAACGTATTGGTTGTGCCTTGATCCGTTCCGAGGCAGGTATTGTATATTTTGTTTGTTTTTATTCCAGGTAGGTTGGGAAGATTGCTACGTTTTTTGTATGGCATTTAGTTCTATATCATTTTATTTCCATCACCACTTGTCCTTGATCGTCAATTATGAGTTTTTGTCCTGTGTGGGTTTCTACCAGAGCCTGTCCGTTGT
>CAZYSM010000050.1:0-16345 GCA_964649975.1 uncultured Bacteroidales bacterium
TCGAACCTGCGACCCACGGCTTAGAAGGCCGTTGCTCTATCCAGCTGAGCTACGGGACCATTCTCAAAATGCGTGGCAAATTTATCATATTTTTTATTTTCATACAAATTTTAGTCTGTTTTTAATTTTATTTATCCTCCATAACCACAAGTGACATTATGCCTGTCATTATTCCAGCAGTGCCACAGGCTATCCTCAAAATACTGGTAAGATTGTACTCTTCCGTTGATCAGGGACCAATTAATAAATATAGTAGAAGTATCCTCGCCATACAACCAATAACCATATGAAGGCCAATAAGTTTCCACCTTCAAAATTTCACCACTATCAAAATCATAAATATCATAGACATATCCCAGAGAATTATCCTTCCAATCCACACGTATACTATCGTCACCATTATTTAGTATAAAAAAGCCATGAGTTACATCATCATCATATCTTCCCCAAAGCACTCTTAATCTGTTCATATCTTTATTATCCGTATCTATGAAAAGCTCACAAAAGACAGAGTTATTATCTTCGTAGGTAAGATACAAATAAGCAGTATCATTTTTCCTATACCAGGTTTGCCCTGCAAAAAAAGTTATCCAACCTTTACTCAAATCATTATAACATTTAATTATGTCATTAAAATCCCAAAGCGTTTTTTTCCATGGAGATACAAGGTCACAAGCAGCATTCCAATTATAATAAACATCATTATCCGCCATGGCAGAAAAGCTATTCAACTTCCAATCCTCAAAGACCGGGGAATTCGGCGGGTCTTCATCCGTACCTATAAGCACCTCGGCATGGCAAGAAGCAAGTAGTATCACGCCTAATAATATAAACCACTGAATTTTTTTCATTTAGCCACAGGTTTATTATCAGCTTTATTAAAAGAGACTTTAAACAAAGGCGCATAACCTCTCACATTGCCCTTGGTATCATATAATTCATAAGCTAATGTCATTTCCAGAACCTGTTTATAAAAACTATTAGTTACAGGACTATAGAACCATCTTTCCACAAATTCCACCTGTCCTATTCGGGGCTTTAATTTTTCCAATTTTCTCACAGAATCCACCGGAATAATGACCTTATCGCCATATATCCAATCCCTGTAAGAATAAGCAGTCAATTTGCCAGAATATATATCATTGAATATCATATCCACCAATTTATCCCTATTAACATAACGCAAAGTGTAAGATCTCCACTGGTCAAGAGTATCAGGATTTTTCAAATAAACTGTATAAATAACAGAATCAGCGACTAATACAGCTGAGCTATCCTGTCCTACGACATAATAATGGAGTTCACCACTCTGTCTCTCTGCAGGCTTTTTTTCGTTTGTATTACAGGCAAATAAACTTAACAGCAAAAACAATATTATGTAAACTTTCGTTTTCATACTAATACTTTTTTTATTCCTGTTGACGATATACTCTTTTAGAGAACTCTGCCTCTATACGTGTAGGAAAAGGCCCTATAACAACAGCATCATTATACCGGGCTGCATCCAGGGTTCCCAGAAAATCCTTTAATGTTCCGTGGGCTACAGCAGCTGGAATATGAATGAATCTGTATGAAGCCAAGCGGCTATAACGTCCAAGCCTTACAAGATACCAGTAATACATAGCCGAATCCCTCATAACTGTAGGATTATGCCTGGCATTAACATCATAAACTTTTAGAGCTAACTGTACCTGTTCCCTGAAAGAAAAAGGGCCTATAATTATATAAGTACCTTTGCTACGCGCTTCCCATAGATTTTCCGAAAATTCCTCAATATTACCAGAATAAGCACGTTTATCCCTCAGATGTGTGAGATACACTGGCACATGAAGCTTTGCGTCACGTGTATAAACCAGGTCAAGCTTAATCCAGTATACCGTCCGCCGAGGGTCATTAAGCCTGGCTTCCATATCCACCTGCGAGTATAGCTTAAAAGATAATGGTAACAAAGCCAATATTAAAAATAGCCGTTTCATAGGAAATAAATTTTACTTAAAAAAGATAACAAAAAATATGACATTTAGACTGCTAAATGTCATATTTCTTAGTAAAAAGAGTGATTTTTTTAGATTTTGCGTAACAAGGAAAGAAAAAATAGGGAGGCTCGGCCTCCCCCATGAAAAGTTTTATGCCAATCCGGCAAAACCCATAAAAGCCAGAGAAAGTATAGCAGCAACGACAAAAGCAATAGGCACTCCTTCCATGGCTGCGGGCACATCGTTCAAATCCAATTTTTCACGGATTGAGGAGAAAACGACCAGAGCAAGACCAAAACCCAGACCATTGCCAATAGCAAAGAAAGTGGTCTCTAAAAGTCCGAACTCAGTATTCTGAACAGCCAGGAGTGCCACACCCAGGATAGCACAGTTAGTAGTAATCAACGGCAAATAAATTCCAAGTGCCTGGTACAGAGAAGGACTGACTTTCTTTAAGATAATCTCAACCATCTGTACCAGAGCAGCAATAACCAGAATAAAAACAATAGTTTGTAAATATTCTAGGTGATAGGGAACAAGCACGTATTTTTGCAAAAGCCAGGTAACAATTGTGGCCAGGGTCATAACAAATACAACAGCACCGGCCATACCGGCAGCAGTGGAAAGTTTACGCGAAACGCCGATAAAAGGACATAGTCCGAGGAATTTTGTAAGGACTATGTTATTTACGAACATCGCGGCTATGAGGATAACAAGCAAATTTTCCATAGCAATGAGTTTTTAATTATTCTCCGTAAATACGTTTTTTAATTCTCTGACCAATGGCAATAAGATAAGCCAGAACAAGGAAAGCTCCAGGAGCAAGGATAAAGACAAGAATTCCATCTCCATGATAAATATGCAAGTTCAGGCCGAAAACTTTACCCGAACCGAGTATCTCACGTACAGCACCAAGGATTGTCAGACTCATGGTAAATCCCAGTCCTACTCCCAGTCCGTCAAGTATTGAATCCCACGGACCATTTTTGGAGGCAAAAGCCTCAGCACGTCCTAAGATAATACAGTTAACCACAATTAATGGAATGAAAATGCCGAGAGCCTTGTATAATTCCGGAGCATAAGCATGCATGGTCATATCCACCATTGTCACAAACGAAGCTATAATCACAATGTACGAAGGTATTCGCACCTTATCCGGAATATAAGGAGCTGCCAGGGAAATTACCAGATTACTCATAGTAAGCACAAAAGCTGTGGCAAGGCCCATTCCCATACCATTGATAGCCGAGGTTGTGGTACCCAACGTGGGACACAGCCCCAGCAACATTACAAAAGTGGGGTTTTCCTTGATAAACCCTTTCAGGAATATATCCAGACGATTTTTCTTTTCCTCAGCCATGACTACAAAATTTTAGTTATTCTGATATTTTTTCAAGTCAAGCTTTTTGAAAGCATTATAAGCTCTCTGGAGAGCATCACAATAAGCACGGGAGCTGATAGTTGCAGCTGTGATGGCATCCACATCGCCACCGTCCTTTTTAACTTTCAGCTTGAAAGTGGCAGGATTTTTTCCGGCAAACTGCTTGGAAAAATCAGACTTTTCCGGGTCAATCTTATCGCCAAGTCCCGGAGTCTCCTGATAATTAAGCACAATTGAATTATAAATTGTTCCATCTGGCAAAAAGCCAACCATTACGTCAAAACGTCCCCCAAAACCTTTGGTCGTAAAAGTCTTTATGGCAACACCTACCAGTTTACCGTCCTTTATAGCAGGAAATACTACCAGCTTATAAGCATCTCCCTGTATATCACTTGGAATAGTATCAGACTCCTTAATCGGATTATTATCAAAATCAGGCAAAACCTGTTTGAGCGCTAATTTCTGCTTTTTCAAATCCGCCTCTTTGATAGGCTCTTTTGTTAATTGATTTATCACAGCTAATATACCGGCAGAAACAACTGTCACTATCAACAGGGTGAGTGTCATGCTCACCAATGTGGATTTAACTTTACTTGCCATTTTCGTCAGATTTTTTAGTTTTCACTTTCTTTGGAGCGCCAAATAGCCTGGGTTTAACGTATTTATCAATCATGGGAACAAAAGCATTCATAATCAGAATGGCAAAGGAAACACCTTCGGGGTAGGCGCCCCACTCACGGATAATAATAATCAACAGTCCGATGAAAAATCCGAATATTAACTGCCCTTTCGGTGTCATCGGAGAGGTCACATAGTCGGTAGCCATGAATATTGCCCCCAACATCACGCCACCAGTGAGTATCTGGAACAGTGGGTCAGGATAACGTTGAGGGTTAATCAGCCATAAGATTCCGCCCAAGACGAATACCGTTCCAATAATAGACACGGGAATGTGCCAGGTAATAACCCTACGTATAAGCAGATAAATTCCACCCAGGATAAGCAGCAGAGCTGCCATTTCGCCAAGCGAACCACCCATCACGCCGTAGAACATCTGCATATGTGAAGGTATCTCAGGCATTAATTCACTAATTTTCTTACCAGCTTTCACGCCCTCCTTGATAACACCCAGAGGCGTAGCTCCTGTCATAGCATCAAGGTAATGCATCCGGGATTTAAGCGGAATAGGCCAGGAAGTCATTGCCACAGGGAAAGATATAAGCAGGAATACACGTCCTACCAGTGCCGGGTTAAAAATATTCTGCCCCAATCCGCCAAAAGACATTTTACCCACGCCAATGGCAATGAGTGTACCGACTAGAATCATCCACACGGGCAGGTTGCTCGGTACGTTCATAGCCAGGAGCAAACCTGTAACCACTGCCGAGAGGTCATAAATGCTTGGCTGACGCTTGAGCAGATATTTGGAAATCAGCCATTCCCACAGCACTGCGGAAGCCACTGAAACTACTGTCACTATCAAAGCACCTATTCCAAATAGATAAAACGAGAATAACACTGCCGGGGATAGTGCCAGTATCACGTCCAGCATAATCCGTTGCACGCTGGCTTTATCATTATGAATATGTGGCGAATATGAAATCAATAACTTGTTTTCCATTTTCTCAGAGGTTTAAAATTATTTTTTCCTTGCACGGGCTTTCATAATGCTAATAACAGTATTACGGGCAAACTGCGTATAATCCTGGAGCGGACGGTTAGACGGGCAAACAAAGCTACAAGATCCGCACATAATACAATCCTGTGCGTGTACCTCCTCGGCTTTGTCCCACATACCACGCTCGGCATACGCCATAATCAAGTAGGGTTCAAGACCTTGCGGACAGGCAACCACACATCTGGCACAATGGATACAGGGCTGCACAGGTTTACGTTTTGTTTCCTTACGCCGCAGGAACAGGATTCCAGAAGTGCCTTTTCCAACCGGGGTTTCAAGTGTCTTAATGGCTTTACCCATCATTGGTCCGCCAAGCACGACCTTGCCTGTGCTTTCTGGCATTCCGCCAACATAGTCAACAATATCCTTGACCATGGTACCGATACGCACACGGAAATTAGCCCTGCGTTCAAGGTCTTTTCCGGTAATGGTAAGCACACGTTCAATCAGCGGCTTGTTTTTCATCACTGCCTCATATACGGCAAAGGTAGTACCGACGTTCTGTACTACAACACCCACCTCAATAGGCAAAGCTCCGGAAGGAACTTCCCGTCCGGTCACAGCCTTAATAAGCTGTTTTTCACCGCCCTGAGGATATTTAACTTTCAGAGGCTGCACAGTGATTTCCGGATATTTTTCCGCAGCCTGCATCATTTTCTCAATAGCATCTGGCTTGTTAGCCTCAATGCCAATAACAGCTTTTTCCACGCCCAGAGCTTTCATCAGCAAACGTGCGCCCACAAGGATTTCTTCGGTTTTTTCCAGCATCAGGCGATGGTCAGCTGTCAGATAGGGCTCACATTCCACACCGTTAATGATGAGTAAATCTGCTTCCTTGCCCGGAGGCGGAGAGATTTTTACGTGAGTGGGGAAGGTAGCGCCACCCAATCCGACAATACCGGCAGCTTTTACTTTTTCAACAATGTCTTTTGCAGAAAAACCACTTATATCTGTTTTCAATTCATCTGAGGTATCAATACCCTCTGCCCACTCATCCTCAGGTTCAGGCGTAATGATAATAGCATCTTTGCGGTATCCGGAAGCATCATAAATTGGCTCAATCTTGAAAACCGTACCTGTGACGCTGGAATGAATATTAGCGGAAACAAAGCCTTGAGCCTCGGCAATCAGCTGCCCGGTTTTCACCCTGTCCTTGGGCTTGACAAGGATTTTTGCAGGAGCGCCGATGTGCTGTTGTACATGGATATATACTTTTGCCGGAATAGGAAAATTCTCAATGGGCAAATCTGCAGTCAATTTATTCTCCGGCGGATGCACACCACCTTTTGGAAAAGTCAATAACTTATATTCTGGCATTGTTCAAGTTTTTTCTGTTTGATTTGAGACAATAGAATTAAGCAGTAGGCTTTTTCTTTGGCTTGGGTTTATTACTCGGGATAGCTCTGCGAGCCGGGAAGTTCAGTTCCCAGATAGATTCGGTCGGACAAACCGGAGCGCAAGCCCGGCAGAGACGGCATTTAGCCGGGTCAATATAGGAAAGGTTATTAGCTATGGTAATAGCGTCAAACTCACAGGCTTTTTCGCACAGACCACAGCCTATACAGCCGACTTTACAAGCCTTGGAAGTGATACCACCCTTATCCTCGTTGATACATGCCACATAAACCCTGCGGCTCTTTTTACCTACTGGACGCAGCTCAATAATATCTCTTGGGCAAGCTTCCACGCATGCACCACAGGCAGTACATTTTTCCTCAACAACAACCGGCAGATTGGTAATAGGGTCCATGTAGATAGCGTCAAACTCGCAGGCTGCCACACAGTCACCGTGTCCCAAACATCCATACTGACACTCGGTATGTCCGGAATAAAGGGCATGCTCCATGGCACAATTGGAAGGTCCGTCATACTCATTGGTGACAGGACGGAACTCGGACGAACCGGCACATCTGACCACAGCCAGTTCCTTTTCCTTTTCAACAGCCTGCAAACCAAGGATTTGAGCTACTCGAGCCATTACATCATTTCCGCCCACAGGACAAAAATAACCTTCCAGGGTATCAGTCTTTGTCAAAGCCTCGGCAAACTGACGGCATCCGGGATAACCGCATCCACCGCAGTTAGCCCCTGGCAAAACTTCCTCCACCTCGTCAATACGAGGGTCTTCCTCCACCTTAAATTTTTCAGCAACATAGTACAGAATAAGTCCGGCTGAAACTCCAACAATCGCCAAAACAATGATAGCTAAAATTATCGGATTCATATCTGTCTATTTATAGAGGTTTGATTTTGAACGTGATTTCTTTTTCAAAACGTTTGCGGAACAAAAATAAAATAAAATAATAAGGAATAAGGCTACCAATGGCAGCCAATCCGGCTTTCCCATCATCACCTGTGATTATTTTTACAATAATCATCACCGCCAAAAGGACAAAGAAGGGTAAAATATATCCGAAAAATAAAGCTTTACGCCCCATACGTTCCTCCATTTCTACTCGGACTTTATCACCAGGCTGGAATGTATAATTACCCTCAGCTACAGCATCCACCCTACGGGTTTTAGGCACCGGACAAACACCATTCATAGCACATTTACCACAAGCCTCGCTAACAATAACATCTACTTTTATTTTGTCATTAACTTCCCTAACCGTACCGTATTGATTTATAACCTCGCACTCCATATACCAGGCTTTAAAATTCCATCCCAAAGTAAAAAAATTATTAAAAAAAAATAATTTATTTAGTCATTATATCAAAACAAATCAATAAACAATCTGTAAATCAGGTCGTTTTAGACGCAAATAATTTACTTGTGACGAATCTATAAGAGTTTTAGAAATCACCAGGTATTGCAATTTTTTCATAAAAATAAATTCCCGAGGGATTACCTTAATGGGATTTTCCGATAAATCCAGATATATCAAATTTTTTAATTTAAAAATCTGAGACGGAACTTTCTCCAATCTATTTCCCTGTAGCTCCAAACTGTATAATTTTTGCAATCCGGACATATCAAAAGCAAGTACATGAAGCCGATTATAGGATAAATCTAATTTCTGCAATTTTTCCAGGCGTGCAAATTCGTATGGTATCCATGTCAGGCGATTATTAGCCAGGGTAAGTTCAGTAAGATTCCTCAGATTGCCCATCTCCCTGGGTAAAGCTTTTAAATGATTTCCATCAGCTCTTAGCACCTGCAAATTAGGGAGACTACCAATAGCCGTAGGCAAAGAATCCAGATAATTATTTGATAAAATTAGTATCTGGAGGTGAGAGAAAACAGAAATATTATCTGGTAGTTTTGTCAACCCATTGTCCTGAAGGTCCAATATATAAACATTTTCCGGTTCTTTAAAAGCCTCTTCCAAAGAAATATAACGTCTGACTTTTTCAAGTTCCTGACTGGAAAGCAGGCCATTATCATCGGATTTGGGTGTAATCAATTTAAAAATGAACTTACTTCCTGTCCATATCAATTGCATTATCACCTTGCACTGCTCCGGTGTCCCCCCCATGCTCAGGAAACAACTGGACACATAAGCGTTATCTCCGTGAAAATCAAAATCCAGAGCATAATTAGAAGCATCGCTGATATATGCCCAAAAATTATATAAATGATGATAATGAAAAGCAGTGTTAAGCTCCAGCTTGAATATCTGTATAACTTTATCTGGAATAATCAGCAAAGTAATATTGGGGAACTGATTACCCTGCCTGCCCAGTGCATAAAAGTAACTCTGATAATTTAGCGAATCTTTTTTTATGCCGGAGATAAACAAAACATCTTTATTATCACCTGTTTTTAGTAGTTTTATTTGTACTAGACGGGCATATTTCTCCTCTGCTGTAAAAAACTTCACCGTTCTGTTATCAACTAACTCGGCCTTAATATTCCCCTTCTCATCAAAATATTGCTTAACTACTGGGGGTAAAAACTGTTTATTTATTTTTTTCAAATACTCCAGGATATTATATGAATTGGTGTATTTGTGTTTAGCTTTTGAGGAAGGGATAGTATTGGCAGGCAATACTTTATCTCTATTTTCCTTAGGATTAAAACAACCCAAAAAGAAAAAAGAGACCAACGTAAATACTAAAATTTTACGAGGATACCCATACATTAAATAAAAATTTAGTTTTTCCAAAAATAAAAATTCTATAATTAAATGTTTTATAAAAATAAATTTTTATGGTCAAAATCATATTTGATAATTCTGATTTTTTTTATTTTGCGTTGCCAAACTAATATGAAAAGAAAAGCGACATGTACAAAATTGTAGAGAAACAAATTCTTGCGCCCAAAGTAGGCAAGTTTGTTGTGGAAGCACCAGAAATTGCCAAATCACGTAAGCCCGGGCATTTTGTTATTATCAGAGTAGATGCCAAAGGAGAACGTATTCCTTTGACCATTGTGGACTCCGACATTGAAAAGGGGACCATCACTCTGATTGTACAGGAAGTAGGTGTTACTTCCGGAAAATTAATGGATTTGGAACCGGGCGATGCTCTCCTGGACATAGTAGGGCCCCTGGGCAAAGCTACTGACATCAAAAAAGTAGGAACAGTACTGGCAGCCGGAGGCGGAGTGGGTATTGCTCCTCTATTACCTATTGTTAAAGGCTTCAAAGAAGCAGGTAATAGAGTCATCTCCATCCTTGCTGCAAGAACAAAAGATTTACTTATTCTGGAAGATGAGATGCGCGAAGTTTCTGATGAACTCGTCATTTACACAGATGACGGTTCGTATGGTAAAAAAGGCCTTGTCACCCACGGAATGGAGGAAGTACTCAAAAGGGAAAAAGTTGACGAAGCCGTGGTTATTGGTCCGGCTATTATGATGAAATTTGCTTCTTTGCTTACCAAAGAATACAATGTTCATACTATTGCCAGTTTGAACTCTTTGATGGTGGACGGAACAGGTATGTGTGGCGCCTGCCGTGTTACTGTAGGAGGACGCACACTTTTCACCTGTGTTGATGGTCCTGAATTTGATGCTCATCAGGTTGACTTTGACGAGTTGCTCACACGTCTTACTCACTATAAAGAGTTTGAGGTAAAAGCTTACGAAGAATTCTTACGTAACCGCAAAAAAACCGTTAACGCTTAATCCTAATTCCTAAAAAATCAGAAAACCATGAAAGATTTAGAATATTACAAAAAAGAAAGAAGCGCACCCTGGCGCGTGGAACTGCGCAAGTCTCTCAAAGCCAAGGAAAGGACAATGCGTCCGCGTACCCACATGCTGGAACAAGAACCACAGGAGCGTATAACTAATTTCCTTGAAGTAAACCTGGGGCTTACTCCAGAAATGGCTGTTGCCGAAGCTCAACGTTGTCTGGACTGTCCTGATCCAACATGTGTTGACGGATGCCCTGTCCATATCAACATACCAAAATTTATCAAAAAGATTGAAGCTCAGGACTTTGTTGGAGCTATTCAGGTTATCAAAGAATCTAACACACTTCCAGCGGTATGCGGACGTGTATGCCCTCAGGAAGAACAGTGCGAACAAAACTGTTTCTACAATCAACAGCTCAAAAAGCCGCCTATTGCTATTGGTTATCTGGAGCGCTTTGCTGCTGACTATGAACGCAACTCAGGCAAAGCTGCTATCCCGGAAATATCTGATCATAACGGCATAAAGGTAGCAGGTGTGGGTTCTGGTCCTGCTTCCCTGTCCTGGGCTGCAGATATGGCACGTCTGGGATACGATGTCACTGTTTTTGAGGCTCTTCACGAAATTGGCGGTGTGCTTAAATACGGTATTCCAGAATTCCGTCTTCCTAATGAAATAATTGATTTTGAAATTGAGAACCTCCGCAAAATGGGGGTAAAATTCGTTACAAACTTCATCGTTGGTAAAACAGCCTCTTTTGACGACTTACGCAAGCAGGGCTACAAAGCTTTCTTCATTGGATCCGGAGCTGGTCTGCCGCGTTTCATGGGCATTCCGGGCGAGAATAGTATTAACATTCTTTCTTGTAACGAATATCTCACTCGCGTAAACCTGATGAAAGGCTTCCGTGATGATTACGATACTCCAGTACCGCACGGAAAGAACGTTGCAGTGATTGGTGGTGGTAATACAGCAATGGACGCAGTGCGTACAGCCAAGCGTCTGGGTGCTGAGCATGCTTATATTATTTACCGCCGTTCCAAGGCTGAGATGCCTGCACGTGTAGAGGAAATCAAGCATGCCGAAGAGGAAGGTGTAGAATTCTTGTTCCTGAGCAATCCTAAGGAATACATTGCTGACGAAAAAGGCCATGTAAAGAAAATGATTGTGGAAAAAATGCAGCTGGGTGAGCCCGACGCCAGCGGACGCCGTCGTCCTATCCCTACTGGAGAAACATTTGAACTGGATGTGGATGTAGTAATAGTTGCTATCGGCCTCTCGCCCAATCCTCTCATTGCTTCGGTCGTACCTGAGCTGGAAACAACCAAATGGGGAACACTCGTGGTCAACGATGATATGCAGACATCAGTAGAAGATATGTTCGCCGGCGGCGATATTATCCGCGGAGGTGCTACTGTAATCCTGGCCATGGGAGATGGACGCCGTGCCGCTGCTGGTATGCATAAATACCTCAAAGCTAAATATCCACAATACTTCAATAAATAAATTGATGCACAAAAAACTTTAAAAAAGTCGGCGGCTTCAGCCGCCGACTTTTTTTATTTTATCAAAGAAAATATTAACTTCGTCAAAAAGAATCTTAAATATTGCAGTTTTTGTATTCTTTTGGATATACTAACCCAAAAGGTGAAAGATTATTTATGCAGTTTTTAGTTTCGTACATAAAGTTTGACAATAAGCTTAACCCTAACAAACTACATCTCCTGGACCAAAAGCTTATTGATTTACTTGATGAAATTAATTTAAAAAAATATGAAAACTTTCCTTATATCCAGTATAAAATTATTGATGAGAAATTATGGACTGTATCTTACAAAAATATAGGGCTTAAATTCATAGACAAAATAATTAATTCTGATATTTCAAACATTTCCATTGAAGAAATAAACTGCAATCTGGTAATTAATAGAGTAAGCTGTAAAAAACTTGACTTAGACTTCTATAAAAACAAAAGTTTTGTCTATGAAATAAAAAATTATATTCCTTTTCATTCTATATCTTACTTGACTTTTACAAATCTGGAAAAAGATAAAAAAAAGGATTATCTGACTAAATTCATAAAACGGCACTTACACCATTTCTTCCGTTTCATTGGTTTTGACAGAGAAACCATAAACAATCATTCGTGGATGGACCTCATTGATTATCAAGAGAAAAAAACAAGAATTCTTTATGGTGCCATGGTTAAATCTTTTGACGTTATAATTAAAACAAATATATTCCTTCCGGAGTATATAGGGATAGGACGGTTTAGCAAATACAGCGGTGGAATGATAAAACTAAAGGAAGTTATTAATAATTGACATATAATAAATTAAGACGCTTGATATAAGCCTTACGCATGTTAAACCTTTTGATTTCCAGTGCTAAAATTATATCCAGATTAATATCAAAGTCTATATCCGAAACATACCTGTGGTAAATGTAATCCGGATGTTCAATAAGGATTTCTCTCACAGTTCTCCCCCTATAATGTCCATCTTTTAATATACTTGACAGAGACAAAATCATTTTACCTGTCTGTGTTTTATTTGTTTTTGCCTATCATTTATTAATTTTCTGACCATACCGAAACCATGGCTGGCAGCTTTTCCAAGACTAATATTTTCCGGAAGAAAAACATTAGTCTGGAAATCAACATCAAAAGCAGTAAGATAAGCTCTGCGGAACTTCACAATTTTCTTTTTTTGTATCTCCATTATCTTAACCTTTATCTCCTTATCCTCCGGAACAGTCCAGCCCACTCCCTTTGCAAATGACAATATATTAGCGGTTAATATCTTTTCCAGAAACTCTATCCTCTCACTCAAACTTTCTATTTGCATATAACGCTTATAATTCTCCTCATTAAGAGCTAACCAATTGAATATACGGTAATTAAACATTTTATCCCATACATTCATTGTGTACTGCTTAACATCAAGCTTCAGTATTTTTAACTCCTTCTCCTCTCTGCCAATACGCACCTTCCAGTCCGGTGCGCTGAAAAGACGGTGTATCTCGTCAACTCCCTTCTCAATACAAACTATTGTTGCATGACGCCGGATGCGTTTATATTGTATCAAAGGATAGCGATAATTATAAACCTTATCATCCTTATGATTGTGGAACAAAATACAATCCCGCCCAGCTTTGGCTATCACAGCTCCACGGAACAGCTGTACCTCATTTCCCTTTATCTCAGGTTCAAAAACAATTGTTAATATCCTGATTTTTTTCACCGTAAGAAAATTTTTTATCAAAATTAATTAAAAAACCACGAAAGCAAAATTATTATCGCATCCTTGCCAAAAATCTCCTACACTAAATTTTCCGGTATCTTATCTAACTTTTCACAAATTTCATCAAACATAATTACTCAAAAAATTTTTTTTGACTATCTTGCATTCTCATAATAAAAAATTTTAATCCACTAAAACAATGGATAGACTTATTGAGGAACTTAAAAAGCAACACGAAAAATTATTAGAAGGTTTTGAAGGAATCTTCAACGATAGTGCCCACAGTTTAAGTATTGAAGAAGTGGCTAAATCTCTGAAAGACCTACTATTGGATCACATAAAAACAGAAGATGAACAATTCTACCCTGTGCTATACAAAGCAGCAAAGAAAGATGACTACATCAGAACTATGACAGATATTTTTATTCAGGACTTTGATAAAATCTACAAACAAATCCAAGAATATTACGATAAATATTTTTCCGGACGTAATTATTCCAAAGAAGAATTCATCACGGATTCGGCAAAAATAATGGCAACTCTGCGTAACCGCATCTATGAGGAAGAAAACGTCCTCTTTCCTTTATACGAACGTGCTAAAGTTCTAATTTGATTGCTGTAAAAATGTTTCTACGGCCTTAAGGAAAATCTCATATTCCTCATCTGTATTATATGCCTGGAACGATAGCCTGATAAAACAGGTGCCTTTTACACAATTAACAGGCACTTCAATGCGGTATTGATCCCACAAAAAACTACGCAACTGGCCAGGATTAACTCCTGGCGGAAGTGGATGAGCATACATTTGTCCGAAAAAGCTCAAATCACGGGTAATAGGCTCAGTGCCAAGCAATTTTTCCAGTTCACGGCTCATCCAGGCTATCCGTCTGTGTGCTGTAGCACGAACTTCCTTCCAATTGTGCCGTTTTATAAACTCTATTGCAGCCGGAATGGTCAGAAAAGCTGATATATCCCGCGTGCCCTGATATTCCAGATCAGCAATGAACCGCACCGGATGCGGATCATCCCAATCCGTGCCCCAGCTGATAACAGGTGGCTGTATAACATCTTGATACTCCGGACGAACATATATAAAAGCAGTTCCCTTAGGCGTGAGTAACCATTTATGACAGTTTCCGAAATAAATATCTGCGCCCAGCTCGTCCAGATTGAGGTCTATTTGTCCGGGAGCGTGTGCACCATCCACAACAGTGATTATTCCACGGCTACGTGCTAACTCCACTATATCCTTCAAAGGCAATATCACCGCTGTTGCCGAGACAATATGACTGATAAACAACACTTTTACATCCGGAGTAATAGCCTGTTCCACAGCTCTAACTAACTCATCAGCCGAGGAAAACTGCAATGGCAAAGGAAATTCCCTGTATTCAAATCCTTTGCGCTGCGAATGATACAACCAGGCTTTTTTGCAGGCTCCGTATTCCATATCTGTTGCCAGCACCACATCGTCCTCACACAAAGGCAAGGAATTAGCAGCAGTATTAGCGCCATAAGTGCTATTTTCTATGAAAGCAATATTGTAAGTAGCCGCACCAACAAAATCCGCAAGCACACGGCGCGCCCTGTCCCATTTATCAACCCAATGCTCTGTCATAAAACGTACTGGCTCACGTTCCAGCTCCCTCTGCCAGCGCCAGTATTCCTCCATTACCTGGCGTGGACACGCACCAAAAGATCCGTGATTAAGAAAAACAACATCCCTATCCAGTAAAAACTCCTCACGCATAACAAAAAACATTTATCATCTTGCTAAAAATAAAAAATTCTTATCTTTATGAAAACCAAAAAACACGTATTATGGCTAAAATGGGAAAAAATATCGGTCTGATTGACCGTATCATACGCTTTATTTTGTCTATCATCCTTGGTTACTTTTTCTTTGCCGGACTGGTTCCCGGATTCTGGAAATACATTGTTCTATTTCTGGCAATCACTTTCCTGGCAACCTCTATCATTAGCCACTGCTGTCTCTATGAGCTTTTTCACATCTCCACGCTGAAAAAGAAAGAAAAACAAGAGGTACAATGAAAGAAAAGGTCACCCATATCAGTCAGATAAAGGCCGATCCTGTGCAGATGGAGGGTGTCAAAGGCGCTTTTATACAGTGGCTCATTGCTGGTGACGACGGAGCACCAAATTTTGCTATGCGCCGTTTCAGGGTTGAACCAGGCGGTTACACTCCGTATCATCACCATCCCTATGAACACGAGGTATATGTCCTCAGCGGCCAGGGACAGGTCAGGATAAATGACAAAACCTATGACATCACTGCCGACACTGTGGTCTTCGTACCCCCGGATGTGATGCATCAATTCCGCAATACAGGCGAGAGCGACCTGGTCTTTCTGTGCATAATACCTAATCCGCAATAATTTACAAACGGGCGTGTTCGCAATTTACCACGGGCACGTCCGTTTAATATCTTGCTGGAAATCAGGACTTTTTATGACAGCTCTCACCCGGAAAAACTTTGGCTGCCTCTGACCGGCCAAAAAATGGCATACACTCACGCCAGATACAAACTTGTTTTTCACGATGTTTTTAGAATTTTTCTGGGCGCGTCCCTCGCCCGCCTTTGTCTGGAACATTCAATCCGTATAACTAAACAAAATTCCACTTTTTATGGCTTACGGGCGAGGGTCGGGCTATCCGCTGCGGCAGGGCTTGTCACGGCCGGCTATGACAGGCGGCTGTGGTGGCTTACTCTGATCGCCTCCTCGCTCGCGTCATAGCACGGCCCTGCCTGCGCCCTGTCTCCGCTCCTATCCCTCGCGCAATTTTCGTGGCATCCGCCACATGTTCCCATGATTATCATCATGGGCTATTCTGCGTCGTCCTGACGGACTGGATTTTACGGGCTGGTCGCCCGTTACCCACGGTTGAAACCGTGGGCTATGATAGGTCGTCCTAACGGACTGGTTTTGTGGCTTTCGCCACAATTCCCACGACTGCCATCGTGGGTTA
>CAZYSM010000051.1:0-15654 GCA_964649975.1 uncultured Bacteroidales bacterium
GCCACTACCGAAAACCCTTCCTTTGAGGTTATTCCGCCACTATTGTCGCGTGCACAGGTATATACTCTGGAGCCACTGGGTAAGGAGGACCTGGAAAAATTATTGCATCGCGCCATAACAGAAGATAAATACTTGAAAGAGAGGGAAATTGTAGTAAAAGAAACCGAGGAGTTATTTTTACAAAGTGGCGGTGATGCACGCAAACTGTTGAATATTATTGAGATGGTCGTCAGCCTTTATCCTGACGACCCGGTGCCTATAGACAACGAAAATGTGCGGAAAGTTTTGATCACTCATGCACTTAAATATGATAAAAAAGGCGATTGGCATTATGATGTTATTTCTGCTTTTATAAAATCCATACGCGGAAGTGACCCTGATGCTGCACTATACTGGCTGGCACGTATGCTGGAAGCAGGGGAGGATATACGTTTTATTGCCAGGCGGCTGATTATATCAGCCGCCGAGGACATTGGGCTGGCTAATCCGAATGCCCTGCTTCTGGCTCAGGCTACTTTTGACGCTGTGGATAAGGTTGGCATGCCCGAAGCCCGCATAATACTTGCCGAAACAGTTATATACCTGGCATCCTCTCCAAAGAGTAATTCGGCTTATATGGCTATAAACAAGGCAATAGAAACTGTACGTCAGACAGGTGATCTGCTGGTGCCTTTGCATCTGCGTAATGCCCCTACAAAACTGATGAAAGATCTGGGATATGGCGGAGATTATAAGTATCCGCACGACTTCCCTGGACATTTTGTGGAACAGGATTATTTACCGGATAAGGTGAAGAACAAGCGTTTTTATATACCTGCGGATAATCCCCAGGAGCGTAAAATACTGGAACGTCTGCGTCAGTGGTGGAAAAAACGCTGGAACAAAAAACAGGACAATGAACATTGACAAACAGGCTTTTTTCCGGAAATATAATCTATTGGTTGTCCTTGGGCCTACTGCCAGCGGAAAAACTGCCCTGGCAGCCCAGCTGGCTTATCATCTGGATGGAGAAATCCTTAGTGCTGACTCCCGTCAGGTTTATCGCGGAATGGACATCGGAACAGGCAAAGACCTGGAAGATTACATTGTCAATGGCAAGCCCATTCCTTATCATCTTATTGATATTGCCGAGGCCGGAGAAAAATATAATCTTTTCCGGTATCAGCAGGATTTTTTCCGTGCATACAGAGATATTATCAACCGCGGAAAATTTCCTATAATGTGCGGAGGCACAGGTCTTTACCTGGATGCTATAGTGCGGAATTATAACCTGCTGGAAGTGCCTGCCAATGCGCAGCTGCGTCAGGAACTTGAAAAAAAATCCATGGATGAACTGGTGGATATGCTCGCCTCTATGAAAAAATTGCATAACAAAACGGATATTGACACAAAAAAGCGTGCTATCCGTGCCATAGAGATTGAACTGTATTATCGTGATCATCCGCTCAAACGCACGGATTATCCACAGATTTATGCCCTGGTCGTTGGGGTGAAATACGATCGTACTATCCAGCGTCAGCGTATAACCGAGAGGCTGCATAAACGCCTGGAACAGGGCATGGTAGAAGAAGTGCAGAAGTTATTGGACAGCGGCCTGTCCCCGGAAGATTTGATTTATTACGGACTGGAATATAAATACATAACCCTGTATCTTACCGGTCGGTTGACTTATGACGAGATGGTGCAAAAGCTTAATACTGCCATACATAAATTTGCAAAACGGCAAATGACCTGGTTCCGTCGTATGGAACGCCTGGGTGTGAAAATTCATTGGATTGATGGACGTTTGTCGTTGAATGATAAAGTTTTAGCTGTGGAAGAAATTATCCAGCGCAGTCTGAAAAACAATTAATTTTATTACTTTTGTAAAAAGCAACTGGTTTTATGGAACGTATCGGGATAAATATGGATTTGACGCAGGAGCAGATATATTTGCTGAAAAATTTATCTGTGTTGCCGGGGCTTCCGGTACGTGCCAAAGATTTATTTACATTCCTGAATATTCCGCAAGATTTGTTGGTAACTTATTTTGATGCATTGCATAGTCTTGTGCCTCAGTGGCTTGAATACAATAATGCTTATTATGTTTTACCGCAGGAAAAGGCCCGGGAGTTCCGTCTTATGCATAAAGTTGCTACCACTGACCTTTTCAGGCTAATGAGCTTTTTTCAGAAATTTTTTTCCACAGCCGAAGACCACGACAAAACCCTGTTGATAGCTTACGAGACTTATGTGCTTTCTATCTTGAATAATGTTGAAGAGGTTTCGGTGCAGCTGGCACAGCTCCATGCTGCTTATGCCCATTATCTTAATTATATGGGACGTTATGATGAGGCTATTATGGCTTTGAATAATGCAATAGAAGCCGTTAATAAGAAACAGCCTTCCAGTCCGCTTGTGGGACATTATCTTACCGAGGAGGCTTTTATTTATCTAAAACAGGGAAATCTTGAAAAAGCCAGGTTATTGGCTTTTAAAGCCCGGGATAGTTTGCAAAAAGCTGTCGGAACAATGCCTGAGGTTACGGCAAATCTTTATTTTATCCTTGGCGAAGTGCATTTTAAAACTAAGGAATACAGGCAAGCTGTTCATTTTTTCCAGCGTGCCCTTGGAATGATTTTTTCAGGTGTGGAAAAACCTGATAGATTCCTGCTTTATACTTATTTTAAGCTCTCGGAAGCTTTCCGCCAGTTAAAGGATTACGACAGGGCAAAAGTTTATATAGACAAGGCACTGGAATATTTGAACAAACTTCCACCTAAGGAAGCTGCTTTTTTTCGTGACCAGATTAATATGCAGAAAAAAGTTATTTATGGTCTTTCCCTGTTCAATGATTTTAAATCAAAAGTTGTCACTTACGGACTGATAGCACTGGGCTTTTTATTATTGTCAATTTCACTGGCAGCTTTGTTCTATTATCTTTTTAAATAAGTAGTTGAGCGATGTTTTTGGCTACAAAAGCCAGTATCCATGCTACGGAGATTGAGTAAGCTATGGAAAACAAAGCCCATTTCCACGAACCGCTTTCCCGGGCTATGGCTGTTACTGTTGCCAGGCACGGAACATAGAGCAGAACAAATATGATAAAAGCTATTACCACGGGGATGGTAAATACAGGTTTGCCTTTATTGGGACCATCCGGATAAGTTGCTTGTTTGAGTTTTTGCTGCAGCTGTGTATTATCCATGGATTGATATAATACGCTCATAGTGGAAACAACTATTTCCTTGGCCGAGAAGCCTGCTATTATAGCCACAGTGGCTTTCCAATCAAAACCCAATGGACGCATGAATGGCTCAATAGCTTTACCCAGACGGGCTATGTAAGAGTTATATTGACGGCTGGCTTCAGCTTCCACCTGGTAAAGGGCAACCAGGCTATCCCTTTGTTTTTCCAGCATGCTGGCCTGTTGTGGATTTTCTTTTATGAGACGGCTGTATTGCTGACGGGTTTGTTGTATTTTGTCCTGATACGGATTATTTTTCAGACGAGGAAAATATCCCAGTGTCCAGATAATTATACTTGCCACCAGGATTACGCCTCCCATTTTGTTCAGGTATTCCTTGCCTTTGTGCCACATGTGTTTGACAACAACCCTCGTTGTTGGCATACGATACGGGGGTAATTCCATCACAAATGGCGCTTGCTGTTTTTTGAAGATGGTCTTATTTAGCAGTATAGCTGTAAGAATAGCCACAATAACGCCCAGGATATATATGCCAAGCATTATTATTCCGGCATCTCTGGGGAAAAATGTCCCCAGTATCAGGATATATACGGGCAGACGCGCCGAGCACGACATAAACGGAATAATCAGCATGGTCACCAGACGGTCTTTTTTATTTTCCAGGGTGCGCGTGGCCATAATAGCCGGAACATTACATCCAAAGCCCATAAGCATGGGTATAAAGGATTTTCCGTGCAGGCCTATGCGATGCATCAGCTTGTCCATAATAAATGCCACACGTGCCATATAGCCTGTATCTTCCAGAAAAGAGATAAATAGAAACAGAATAAGGATATTGGGCAAAAATACCAGAACGCTGCCTACGCCTCCAACAATTCCCTGGATAATCAGGTCTTTAAGCATCCCATCGGTCATATATTTATCTACCAGAAATCCGAAGCCATCCACGAGCCATTGTATCCATCCGGCAAAATATCCACCTATACGGAAGGTCGCCTCAAACATTATCCACAGGATAACCAGAAAGATGGGAAAGCCAAAGTATTTGTGGGTTAGGATGGAATCTATAACTTTTGTTGTTTTGAATTTATCAATGTTTCCCTCTTGATAAGTTTCTTTGAGTGCTCCGGCAATGAAACCATAGCGGGCATCTGCTATCAATACCTCTGTGTCTTCCTTAAGTATGTTTTCCAGATGTTTAATCAGGCGGTTTGTTGTTTCAATAATTTGCTGCCCATTGGGCATTATTTTTACCAGGTCCTTGATTTTAGGGTCTTTCTCCAGCAGTTTTATTGCTATAAAACGTGGTGATATAATATTGGTTATGTGGCTGTTAAAGTCTGTGTCAATGAGCGTTTTAAGTTCTTCTATTGCTTCTTCTATTTCCGGACCATAATTAATTTTTATTGGACGGATATCTGGATTTTTTTCCTCATATACCTCTATGACAGTTTGTAGCAGTTTGTCTATTCCAAAACCTGTAGCACCTATAGTAGGGACAATAGGTATGCCCAGTAATCTGGAGAGACTCTGGTAATCTATTTTATCTCCGCGTTGCTGCATCTCGTCATACATATTCAGGGCTATAACCGTGGGGATATTCATATCAATGATCTGGGTCGTCAGATAGAGATTTCTTTCAAGATTTGATCCGTCCACAACGTTAATCACTACATCTGGCAGCTCATAGAACAAATGGTTTCTGACATAGACTTCTTCCGGGGTATAGGCTGATAGCGAATAAGTACCAGGCAGGTCGGTTATTTCAAAAGTATAGCCGAATTTTTTTGTTTTACCCTTTTTGGCATCTACTGTAACTCCACCATAATTACCTACATGTTCAGCGGCACCCGTGATGAAGTTGAAAATGGTTGTTTTTCCGCAGTTGGGATTACCTACCAAGGCAACATTAATTGTATGGGTACGTTCTCTAATCCTTACTGTCAAATCGTTTTCATCTGCTATAACTTCTGCATGGTTGTTCTGGAAATAAATGGGCTTACCCACAGGCTCTACCTCAATAAGATCTGCCTCTGCCTTACGCAAAGACACCTGGTAGCCCATGATTTCATATTCTATAGGGTCTTTTAGTGGTGCGTATTTAATAACTTTGATTTCTTTGCCTTTTATAAAGCCCATCTCTATTATGCGCTTTCGGAATTCCCCACGGCCTTTTATTTTGGTTATGACGGCTTTATCTCCTTCCTGTAATTGTGACAGCTTCATCACTAACAATCTTAATTTATTGCAAAGATGCTTTGTCAAGCTTTATTAAACAATACCCAAAAGTAGGTAATTACTTTAAAAAAAAATTCTATTTTTGTCCCAAACATAAAACGGAATTTGTATGAAAGTCACTATTATTGGTACCGGATATGTCGGTTTGGTTACTGGATCCTGCTTTGCTGAAACAGGTGCTACCGTATATTGCATAGATATTGACAAGGAAAAGATTGATAAGCTCAACAACGGCATTGTCCCGATATATGAGCCCGGATTGGATGATATGATAGAACGTAATCGTAAAAAGGAACGTTTGTTTTTCTCCACTGACCTGGCAGAAGGATTAAAAGATTCTGAGGCAGCTTTTATCTGCGTGGGCACACCTTCAGACGAAGATGGCAGTGCCGACTTGCGTTATGTTCTTTCCGTAGCCCACGATATCGGACGCCTGATAGATCATTATATGGTCGTTGTTACCAAGAGTACCGTACCTATTGGTACCAGCGAGAAAGTACGAGCAGCAGTGAAAGAGGAACTGGACAAACGCGGCGCGGATATTGACTTTGACGTGGCTTCTAATCCAGAATTTCTCAAGGAAGGTGATGCTATTAACGATTTCATGAAACCTGACCGTATCGTTATTGGTACTGATAACAAACGGGCTGAGGATGTACTTCGTCGTCTTTATAAACCATTCTTGTTGAACGGACATCCTATCCTTTTTATGGATATACCTTCGGCTGAGATGACAAAATATGCTGCCAACGCTATGCTGGCCACAAGGATTAGTTTCATGAATGAGCTTTCGCGTTTGTGCGAACGTGTAGGTGCTGATATTAACTGGGTGCGTAAGGGTATTGGTTCAGACCCGCGTATAGGTCCGAAATTCCTTTATGCAGGCGTTGGTTATGGTGGATCTTGTTTCCCTAAGGATGTTAAGGCTCTTATCAAAACAGGTGAGGAGAACGGCGTGGATCTCAAAATAGTAAAATCTGTGGAAGTCGTTAACCAGGAACAGAAACGTGTCCTGGTGGACAAGGTGCTTAAACATTATAACAACGATGTTAAAGGAAAGATTTTTACTGTATGGGGCCTTGCTTTTAAACCTAATACTGACGATATGCGCGAGGCGCCTGCTATAACCATTATCAATGAATTGCTCAAACTTGGCGCTTCGGTCAAAGCTTACGACCCGGTAGCTACTGAAAATGCAAAAAAGATATTTGGTGATTCCATTGAGTATGCTTCGGATCAATACGAAGCATTACTCGACTCCGACGGATTGTTGCTTGTGACCGAATGGAACGAATTTCGCTTTATTAATTACAAGGTGACCGAGCGCTTGATGCGGCAGAAAGTTATTTTTGACGGGCGTAATATCTATGATCCTGCCGAAGTGCGTAGTCACGGTTTTGTTTATTATGGCATTGGTCGTAAATAAAATATAATTTTATGCGTAAGCGAATTTTAGTGACAGGAGGAGCCGGCTTTATTGGCTCACATCTGGTGGAAAAATTACTTAATCAGGGACACGAAGTCCTTTGTGTGGATAATTTTTTTACAGGTTCAAAGGATAATATACTCCACCTGCTGGATAATCCCTATTTTGAGCTTATCCGGCATGATGTTACTTCGCCATTGTATGTAGAAGTGGACGAAATTTATAATCTGGCTTCTCCGGCTTCTCCTGTACATTATCAGTATAATCCTATTAAGACTATTAAGACTAACGTCATGGGCGCCGTCAATATGCTGGGGCTTGCCAAGCGCCTTAAGGCTAAAATCCTGCAAGCTTCTACCAGCGAAGTTTACGGTGATCCGGTAATACATCCTCAACCCGAAACTTATTGGGGAAATGTCAATCCACTGGGCCCACGAGCCTGTTATGACGAGGGTAAAAGAGCGGCCGAAACCCTGTTTATGGACTATCACCGTCAGGTCGGTGTTAGAGTGAAAATAGTCAGGATATTCAACACTTATGGGCCACGTATGCACCCCAATGATGGACGTGTTGTCTCAAATTTCATTGTTCAGGCCCTGCAGAACAAACCTATTACTATCTATGGAGATGGCACTCAAACACGTAGTTTCCAGTATATTGATGATTTGCTGGAGGGTATGATAAGAATGATGCAGACTGAAGATACTTTTACTGGGCCTGTTAATATTGGCAATCCCGATGAGTACAAGATTATTGACCTGGCACATAAGATTATTGACCTTACTGGTAGTCGTTCCAAATTGGTGTTTTTACCACTGCCTCAGGATGACCCACGAAAACGTAAACCTGATATCTCTCTGGCAAAGAAAAAATTAGGCTGGGAACCTAAAATACCACTGGAACAAGGTCTGAAAAGAACAATTGAATATTTTGATAAATACCTTGGTAGAGGGCATGGATCTGTATCGTGATTTTTTTAAAATATTCATTGATAAACTGGTGGCCCTGCTAGTTTTGATAGTTTTTTCCCCTATTTTTATTCTTCTGTCAATTTTGTTAGCTATTCAGTTTAAAGGAAAACCTTTTTATGCCCAGCCAAGGATAGGATATAAGAATAAAATTTTCAGGATTATTAAGTTTCGTAAAATGACGGATGAGACGGACGAAAATGGTAATCTTTTGCCAGAGGATCAGCGTATGACGCGCCTGGGTCGTTTCATTCGTCGTTCCTCTCTGGATGAACTTCCGCAATTTATAAATGTTTTACTCGGGCAGATGTCTTTGATAGGTCCGCGTCCTTTACTTGCCGGATATTTGCCGTATTACACCCCGCGTGAGCTGCGTCGCCATCTGGTCCGTCCTGGCATAACTGGATGGGCACAGGTGAACGGACGAACTGCTCTGGATTGGAACACACGTTTTGAATACGATGTAGAATATGTGGAAAATTTATCTTTCTGGTTTGATGTGAAAATTATTTTTTTGACTATAAAAACGGTTTTTAATACTTTTTTTTACTCAAACAAGCCTGATACTGTTAAACTACCGCGTTTATACGAGTATAGGGCTTTTATCCGTTTGGCGCAGGACAATGAGATGGATAAAATTAAAGATTTGTTTGACCTGAAGGAGGATAAACTTGCTGATTGCCAGGGTGATATTTTGATATTCGTTGATGACTATAAAGGAACTTATAATAGCTATTTCCGTGTTTGTGTGGAAAAGAGGAATGCTCGTATAATGGATTATTTTATTGGTAAAAATACTTTTTTGCCTGGTAATCAGATGTATTCCAGATACCTTGAAATTATAAAAAAATATTTATTAGATTTGGGATATTTACAAGATCTGAAGCTATGAAGCCTGTAGTATTAGTTACCGGGGCCGCCGGATATATTGGTAGCATTTTAACCCGCTTATTACTTGATAAAGGTTTTTACGTAAAAGCTTATGATATACTGAATTTTGGAGGCGAGGCCTTACTGGATCTTTTCCTTAATCCGGATTTTGAATTTATCAAAGGCGATGTGAGGGACAAAGAGTTGATAGATAAGGTTCTGGATGGCGTGGACTATATTGTGCATCTGGCCGCTATTGTAGGTGACCCTGCTTGTGCTGCCCAGCCCGAACTGGCAAAGGAGGTTAATCTGGAGGCTACTAAGTTTTTATATACCCGTGCTAATGAGAAAGGAATTAAGAGATTTATTTTTGCTTCTACCTGTTCTAATTATGGAAAAATGGCAGATAGCGAGGAATTTGTTGACGAGACCTCACCACTGAGGCCAGTATCCCTGTATGCACGCACCAAAGTGGAAGCAGAAATGTTTTTGCTTAATCAACCACGAAATAACTCTGCTATTCCGGTTGTTTTGCGTTTTGCTACTGTGTATGGAATTAGTCCGAGAATGCGTTTTGACTTGACAGTTAACGAATTTGTTAAGGAATTAGTTTTGGGCAGGGAACTGCAGGTGTATGGACGACAGTTTTGGAGACCATATTGTCATGTTTACGACCTTGCACGGAGTGTTCTGCTGGCTCTGGAAAGTCCGCAAGATAAAGTGGCTTTTGAGGTGTTTAATGTTGGCGATACTGCGGAAAATTACCGCAAACAAATGATTGTGGATGAAATACTGAAAGTTATTCCTGATGCTAAAATTAAATACGTGCATAAAGAGGAAGACCCCAGGGATTATCGCGTAAGTTTTGAGAAAATAAAAAAACAACTGGGTTTTACCATAACAAGGACATTGCCCCAGGGAATACGGGAAATTAAGGAGGTTATAGAGAAAGGCATTATTACCAATCCGGATGACCCTAAATATCGTAATATTTGACTGTGGAGAAGTTTTTTCAACAAATAACGGATTTTATACGTGAGATATTCAAGCAGCCCCAAGGTTTTATTCCCTTACATGAACCACGTTTTATTGGCAAGGAAAAGGAGTATCTTTCCCGGGTTATTGATTCTACTTTTGTTTCCAGTGTGGGAGAATTTGTTAATCTGTTTGAAAAAAAAATTGCTGAATATACAGGTAGTAAGTATGCTGTGGCTGTAGTTAATGGCACTTCTGCTTTGCACCTTGCTCTGTTGGTATCTGGCGTTAAGCCTCAGGAGGAAGTTATCACCCAGCCTCTTACTTTTGTAGCCACCGCTAATGCTATTAAGTATATAGGAGCTCATCCTGTTTTTATAGATGTTTATCCGGAAACATTTTCCCTTGACCCACAAAAACTTGAGGATTTTTTGAGGGATAATTCCTTGATTAAACAAATTGACAAAAAAACAGTTTGTATAAATAAGATAACCGGACGAAGAATTGCTGCCTGCGTGCCTGTTCACACTTTTGGCCATCCTGCAGTAATTGACGAAATTATCTCTGTTTGTGATAAGTATTTTATCCCTGTCATTGAAGATGCTGCCGAAAGTCTGGGTTCTTTCTATAAAGGCAAACATACCGGAACTTTTGGACTGGCTGGTATTATCAGTTTTAATGGAAATAAAATTATCACTACCGGAAACGGCGGTATGATATTGACTGATGACCAGGATTTTGCATCGCTTGCCAGACATTTGTCTACCCAGGCTAAAGTGCCACATCCGTGGGAGTATATTCACGACCAGGTGGGCTATAATTACCGTATGTCTAACCTGCAGGCTGCCCTCGGACTGGCTCAGTTGGATAAGCTTGAGTTTTTTGTTGAACGCAAACGATGGTTAGCAGAGAAGTATAAAGAATTTTTCTCATCATTACCTGATATTGATTTCCTATGTGAGCCCAAAAACTCTCGCTCAAATTATTGGCTTAATGCAATTTTATTACCTGACTTGAATTTTAAAAATAAATTTTTGAAATTCACAAATAAAAATGAAATTCAAACGCGATCGGTCTGGAAGCTATTATCCGACCTTGATGTTTTTAAAGATGAGTTGGTCGTTTCTGACTTTATTGCCAGGGATTTATATAATAGAACAGTGAATATTCCCAGTAGTGTGATTTTATGATTTTTTGAGATTTTCGTATTTTTACAATCCTCACTGTAGATTAACAAGCAATGGTTATGGAGAAAAATTACCCTATAATATTATCCTCAGATACCATATTGTCCGATACGCTTGCCATTGCGGACAAACATAATAATGCAGTTTTTTTGGTTTCCGAAGGAGATAATTTTTCTGGATATCTAACAGATAGATGGATTCGTGTATTGGCAACTGATACCACGAATTTGAATAAGCCTGTGAAAAATTTTGTGCTAAATAATTTTTATGTCAGGCATTTGAACGGAAAAGGGTCTGATAAAAGCTTTTCCCTTGAAAATTATAATCTTGTTATAGAGAAAGGTAAGGATAAAGTGGAGAATGTCTATGGGCCGGTAATGGAAGAAATCATCCCTGATTTAAAATCTGTTCCTGTAGTAATTATGGCCGGTGGATCAGGAGTGAGGCTTAAACCTTATACCGAAATAGTGCCTAAACCATTGTTACCTATTGATAATAAGGCTATTGTTGAGATTATAATAGATCGTTTTAGGGATTATAAGGTGTCTGATTTTTTTATTACTCTTAATTATCAGGCATCTTTTATTAAAGCCTTTTTCGCCCAGAAATCAAGGGATTATAATATTTCTTTTGTGGAGGAAGAAATGCCTCTGGGAACCATTGGGTCTATTAAGTTTTTGGAAAAAAATTTTGATAGACCGTTTTTTGTATCTAATTGTGACGTCCTGGTCAAGACAAGTTATACCAAGCTTTATGATTTTCATCTGAAACATAATTTTGACATTACTTTGGTGGGAGTAGTGAAAAAAACTTATATCCCCTACGGAGTATGTAAGGTGAATGATGAAATGGAACTGGTTGAATTACAGGAAAAACCTCATAATATTATTATCGTCAATGCCGGTTTATATGTGCTAAATCCTTCAGTAATCCGGTATATTCCATATAACGACCGTTTTGACATTACCGATTTGATTACCCGGGTTAAGCAGCAGGGCGGACGCGTTGGTGTTTTCCCTATTTCCAGCGAAAGCTGGGTGGATATTGGAACTCTGGAAGAATTTAAAAAGAACATCTCTAAGTTGATATGATTTCTATAAGGAATTTGTCTCTGAGTTTTGGAGGAAGGATAATTTTTGATAATGTTAACCTTGAAATTTCCGATAATGATAAAATCGGGCTGGTAGGCCGTAATGGGGCCGGAAAAACAACCTTCCTGCGATTATTATTACGCGAAATTTCCCCGGATGAGGGAAATATTATTATGAAAAAAAATCTTACCCTGGGTTATTTGCCCCAGCATCTGGATTTTGAAGATACTACCTCGGTCTGGAAAGAAGTCATTTCGGTTTTTGATTTTGTCCATACTTTGGATCAGGAAGCAGAAAAAATCACACAGGAACTTGCCGATAGAGAGGATTATGACTCAACGGATTATCATAAGCTTATTGAACGGCTTGAGCAAATAAATATCCGTCTGGCTGAATTAAAATCTGAGGGTACTGAAGCTAAAGCCGAGAGAATTTTACTGGGTCTGGGATTTGAAAAAAAGGATTTTGACCGTCCTACAAGCGAGTTGAGCGGAGGTTGGCGTATGCGTGTGGAGCTGGCTAAGATACTTTTAAGAAGGCCGGATGTCCTGCTGTTTGACGAGCCTACTAATCACCTGGATATTGAGTCTATCCAATGGCTGGAGGAATATCTAAAACAGTTCAAAGGAATTATTATCCTGGTTTCGCACGACCGCCGTTTCCTGGATAACGTTACTACCAGAACAGTGGAGATTGTCAACGGAAAGATTTACCATTATCCTGTCTCTTATTCCCGTTTTGTTGAGTTGCGCAAGCAGCGAATAGAACAGCAAAAAGCCCGCCTGGAAAACCAGCAGCGCAAAGTCCGTCAGGCAGAGCGATTTATAGAGCGGTTCCGGTATAAGGCTACAAAAGCCTCGCAGGTGCAGTCGCGTATAAAAATGCTGGAAAAGCAGGAGGAAATTGTGGTAGATGAGATTGATGAAGCTAAAATTAATTTCCGTTTTCCGCCTGCACCCCGTTCCGGAGATGTTGTTGTGGAGATGCGGGATTTATCAAAGGCTTACGGCCAGCATCTTGTCCTGGACAGGGTCTCCCTGATTGTGGAAAGAGGCGAGAAATTAGCATTTGTTGGCCGCAACGGCGAAGGTAAAACCACTATGGCACGTATTATTGTCGGAGACCTGGATTATAGCGGATTTTTCAAACTTGGGCATAATGTGCAAATAGGATATTACGCACAAAACCAGGATTTACTTCTGCCCAAAGATAAAACTGTCCTTGAGGTGATGGAGGACAGTGCCATAGGCGAGATGAAGGCTCAGGTAAGGGATATTCTGGGGTCATTTCTTTTTTCCGGGGATGATGTTCACAAAAAAGTTTCTGTATTATCTGGAGGCGAGCGGGCACGTCTGGCTCTGGCTACATTGATACTGCGTCCGTATAACCTTCTGGTGCTTGATGAGCCGACAAATCATCTGGATATTTTGTCCAAGGACATACTCAAACAGGCTCTGAAAAATTATTCAGGCACGCTTATAGTTATTTCTCACGACAGGGATTTTTTGCAGGGGCTGGTGGATACTGTTTATCATTTCCGTAATCATAAAATACGCCAGTTTAAGGGCGGCATAGATGAGTTCCTTAATTACTTTAAAGTAAATTCTGTCCGTGACCTGGAAGAAACCTGGGCAGTTCAAAAAAACGCAGATAAACAGCAAAAAACAGCTAAGTCCTCGGCTAACAAGGATATTTATTTGAAAAGAAAACAGCTTCAGCGTCAAATTAACCGCCTGGAGAAAAAAATTACAGAAACCGAACAGAAAATTATGGATCTGGAAGAGAAAAAAGAACAACTGGAGTTGAAAATGAGCAGCCCGGATAAATTATCCGAAGAGGTCTTTAAAGAATATGCCAATATAAAGTCAGAATTGGAACAGGCCGAAACTATATGGGAACAACTGCATAACGAACTTGACCAGACTAATGATTTACTGGAAAAATTGAACTGATTTTTATTGTCGTTTTCTTTTTTTAATTTTGAATGAAACTTAATCTGTCTATCTATGGCTTTTAGAGATTTTTGGCGTACACTCTGGGAATATATCACTTCCACGATTTTCTGGAAAGCCGTTATAAAAATTGTTTTATTTGTTCTGGCTGTTGTAATTCTCACCTCTTTTTATTTGCGGATAATAACACGTCACGGAAAGGAGTATCTTACCCCGGAGCTGCGTGGATACAAATATGATGTAGCTAAAACTTACGTCCAGCAGAAAGGATTTGAATTGAAAATAATTGATTCTGTGGATAATTCCGTAGATAATCCTCTGCCCCCGGGCACTATAATTGACCAGTCGCCGCCATCAAATTTTCCTATAAAAAAAGGACGTAAAATTTTCGTGACAATTATTGCATACAAACCCAAGATGGTGCCTCTGCCTGATTTACCAGGCTATGTATCTCTGACACAGGCCGAAAATGAGCTACGTCCTCTGGGATTGCGAATTGGTAAAGTTGATTATATACCCAGCAATAAGGACGATGGTCTGGTCTATGCTATGATTTACAAAGGAGATACGGTTCAGCCCGGATATAAAGTGCCCAAAGGGGCAAAGATAGATTTGGTAGTGTTTAAAGTTATGGCAGATTCCTTGATGCAGCAGTCGGATACTGTGCAGCAACAGCAAGACAATTCTGGTTTTGACGAGTTTTAATGCCAGTCCCAGCGCAGGTCATACAATTGACTGGTCAGGCCGAGGCCCAGCAGCAGCCAGCTATCCGGTTGGCTGCTGTTTTCTTTTCTGTATGTAATGGAAAATTTAATCCATGCGTTGGGAAAGATTTTCCGTTGCAAGCTGACCGAGGTATAAAAAGCCATTGTGCGGTTGCCCTGACCAGTGAGAATGCCGTAATCGCCTATACGAGTGGTATAAGGACGGAAAATATCCTTGCCGTAGTTCAGCGTGTCAATGTCCTGTCCGTATAAAGCAGCCGAGGCCTCTACGGAAATAAAAAATTTGTCTTTCATATAAGCCAGATGGACCAAGCTTTCATAGAAATTTGCACCAAGCGGATGTGCCAGCGGCTGATACAGGTTTCCGTAAGCAAGGATAGGATTGTCGTGGGAATAGGTATAAGGACGCACTGTTGAGGCTTCGGCCTGCAGGTATAGTCCAGGAATTTTAAATGCGTTATAACTTTTTATCCCGGCATTTAGTCCATATTTGAGACACCAACAGTGCGTCCCTGCAAGCAGCTGCGATACAATCATTTCGTCCAGCAGACCATATCCGTAAATTTGTGTACCCGGCAATATTTTCAGGCTTCCGCCCAGGCCCAGAAGGACGTTATCCGGAGAACCAAGCGACAGGTCAACAGCACGGAAAAATATTACAGGATTGAGGTAATTTATATCAAATCCGCGGTGGGCACCTAAGGAATCGATTGGGTCCTGCACCACTGTTTCAAACATTGTGATATTCATAGGTCCCAGACTAAAATCAAGGTAATGCGTTATATTAAAAGCGTGGAACAGAGGCTTGTCCGGGAAACGCAAATCCGAATTTTGTAACCAGTGGATTTGATAACCGTAAAATATCGGCCCAATATCCACGCGGGCACCAATAAATGGAAGTGCCGGAGAATATCCGCTCAGCCATAGGGAATGAAAACTCTCACCCAGATGGAATTTACTCCGTCCTGCCATAAAAGTGATAAACCTGGTTTTGTAGCTGGCTACCACCCGGATGTCCTTCCACAGGTTTAATTT
>CAZYSM010000052.1:0-15603 GCA_964649975.1 uncultured Bacteroidales bacterium
GCCTAAAACCGCCTGCGGTGGCTTACTCTGCTCGCCTCCTCGGCGGTGTGGCACTATGGCCTCAGCCTTCGCCATCCCTCCGCCTCCGCCCTCACGCATCTTTTGTGGATCTCGCCACAATAAAATTCCATTCGTGCATTGTGATATTTTTTAGCCACTAATTACACTAATTAACACGAATATTCGTCGCATTCGTGGCATTAAATTATCGTGTATTTATGGCATTCTATTTTACCACAAATTACAAATGAACACGAATAAAAACCGGTAATTCCCGCCAGACTTTTGACTTGTGGAACAAAAATTCGGCAGACTTTCGTCTGCCTGTGGTTTGCGTTCATCCCTGACGGGATTTTTACGGGCTATTGCCCGTTTCCCACAGATAAATCTGTGGGCTATGGATAGGTCGTCCCGTGCGGGACTGGTTTTGTGGCTCACGCCACAATCCCCACGATTGCCATCGTGGGTTAGGGATAGGTCGTCCTCGCTCGCTCGGACTGTTTCTCGCCTTCGGCGATTCGGTCAATCCTCCCAGCCTCCTTTTCAAAGGAGGTGAACATTCGTGCATTTATGGCATAATTTTCAGGCATAAACAAAAAAACAATTCCCACATTCCCGCAAGTCTTTTGACTTGTGGGACAAAAGTTCGCAGACTTTTGTCTGGTGGGGTCAATCCTCCCAGCCTCCTTTTCTAAGGAGGTGAACATTCGTGCATTCATGGCATAATTTTCAGGTATAAACAAAAAAACAATTCTTTGTATTTCAGCTCATTACCAATCACGCTTACATAAATCAAAAATTCTCCTTAACTTTATGCTCCAATAAATCCTAAAATTCCGGACAATGAACAAGATTAACGACCGTTTCTATCTTTTGTCACTTCCACAACTACTGAAAATTATCCTCTCCAACCTCAAACACGGACACGTCCTCGGATTGCCAAAAGAAATGTTCTTTATCCCACAGGAAAATGACTTTTTTAAAACCTCTTTTTTCGGACAAAATATCCATTCGCCCATTGGCGTCGCTGCTGGACCACATACACAAATGGCTCAAAACATCATTATTGCCTGGCTCGCTGGCGCACGCTTCATTGAACTGAAAACCATTCAAACCCTTGACGAACTGGACATCCCCAAACCCTGCATTGATATGCAGGACGAGGGATATAACTGCGAATGGTCCCAGGAGCTTAAAATCCAACAGGCTTTTGACCAATACTTAGACGCCTGGATTATTATTCACATCCTGCAAAAAGAACTGGGTTTCAAATCACTGGACACAATCTTTAATATGAGCATAGGCTACGATTACAAAGGAATTATGCAGGACAATGTTCAGTGGTTTCTTGATAAAATGACTGACGCCTCGCAGGATTTGGAACAGAAAAAACAGGCCATCCGCGGGATATATCCACAAATTGACGAAATTGACATCCCTGCCCGGCTGAGCGATAATATCACTCTTTCCACCATGCACGGATGCCCGCCCGACGAAGTGGAACAAATTGCCCGATACCTCATCACCCAAAGGAAACTCAATACTTACATAAAGCTCAATCCCACACTGCTGGGCAAAGACGAACTGCATAAGATACTCAGAACCACCAAGTTTAAAACTCGCGTCCCGGACATTGCTTTTGAACATGACCTCAAATTTGACCAGGCCGTGGAAATCATCAAACGACTGAGAAAAGATGCTGAACAAAATAATGTCTTTTTCGGAATAAAACTGACAAACACACTGGAGGCGGAAAACCACAAATCATATTTTAACGCAGACGAGATGTATATGAGCGGACGCGCTTTGCATCCCATTTCCATTAACCTTGCCCGTAAATTCCAGAACTATTTTGACGGACAGCTGGATATATCATTCTCTGGCGGTGTGGATGCCTTTAACATCACTGACGTGCTGAAAACCGGACTGCGTCCCATAACTGTTTGCTCGGACCTGCTCAAACCCGGCGGATACGGACGCCTGGCCCAGTATTACGAAAATCTGCGCAACGCCCAGCAACAGCTTAATATCCAGTCTATTGACCAGCTAATCAACCACGGAAAAACCAGCAATAACACACGCCAGAATGCTCTGGAAAACCTAAATCTCTATGCAGACCACGTTTTACAATCCGATAGATATAAACGTACAAAGCTACATGAACCATCCATAAAAACCAGTAAGAAGCTGGAAAAATACGACTGCATTTTTGCTCCGTGCGAATACACCTGTCCTACAAATCAGCACGTTCCGCTGTATATGTATCACACGGCACGGGGCGATCTGGACAAGGCTTTCAGCGTAGTGCTGGAGGATAATCCATTCCCTACTGTGCTGGGATACAGCTGCGACCACGTATGCCAGAGTAAATGTACACAGATGAATTACACGGAATCCTTGCTTATCCGCGAGATTAAACGTTTCATTGCCGAGCATAACCTTGACCGGGATGTGGAGTTGAACGTGCGTTCTGTTGCTAAAACAGGTAGAGTGGCTATCATCGGCGGTGGTCCGGGCGGATTGTCTGCGGCCTTTTACCTGAAACTCTACGGCTTCTCTCCGGAAATCTTTGAAGCCTCTGACACGTTGGGCGGAATGGTAGCCCAGGCACTTCCGCTGTTCCGCCAGCCCCAGGACAAGGTGGAACGCGATATCCAGCGCATCCTCAGCCTTGGCATACCTGTGCATTACAACCACAAGGTAAGCCGCAAGGAGATTGACAGGCTACTGGCGGAATATGACGACGTCATAGTAGCTATTGGCGCGCAGATAAATCCTGTGCTGAAAGTGGAAGGCTTTGAGGCCAAAGGTGTGCTGAATGCTCTGGAATTCCTCAAAGCTGCCCGCCGTGGTGATAAACCCCAGCTGGGCAAAACTGTTGCAGTTATCGGCGGAGGCAACACTGCTATGGACGTGGCACGGATTTCAAAACGTCTGGTTGGTCCCAGCGGAAAAGTCTATATCCTTTACCGCCGCACCATTGAATACATGCCTGCCAAAGAGGAGGAAATCCTTGATACACTCGCGGAAAATATTGAAGTCATTGATCTGGTGGAACCTATCCGTTACATTGTATCCGGCGGACGTATCACAGGTATTGAACTGCAACGCATGAAGCTTGTTCCGTCCGGGGATGGTAAACGTCCGCGCCCCGTGCCAGTCAAAGGACAAACCATGACCCTGCCGGTGGACACTGTAATTCCTGCAATTGGTCAGGAAGTTGAAAAAGACATTGTCAATTACGCCAAGGTCAAAGGCTTGCAGGTCATTGGCGATGCTGCTAATGGCGGAGAGTCCATTGTCCGTGCTGTGGCAGACGGCAAGCTGGCGGCATACAATATTATCCGCAAGTTTAATCCGGGCTTCCATCCGTGGCGTCAGCCCAAGGAAAAGCAAGTTTCGTACAAGGAACTGAAACTCAAACGCTACCGCAGGATTTATCCGGAAAAACCAGAGGAATTACCTGCTGATAAGCGATGGGATTTTTCCGTGATAGTTGGGCCGTTAAGTCCGCAGCAGGCACAAAAGGAAGCAGACCGTTGTCTGCTATGCGACGAGCTGTGCGACATCTGCACAACTGTCTGTCCCAATATGGCAAACCAGCACTATAATGTCAAGCCTGCTATATACAATGTGCAAAAAATATCCGTGGAAAACGGAAAAATCCTTGGCATAGATGAAGCCCAGCCCGTTGTGATTAACCAGAAATACCAGACCCTGAACATAGCTGACTGGTGTAATGAATGTGGTAACTGTGCAACCTTCTGTCCCACTGCTGGCAAGCCTTACGTGGATAAACCCAAAGTCCATCTGGCATGGCAGAGCTACATGGAAAGTCCGTTTGGCTACTACGTCAGGGAAAATGAAATTTATCTAAAAAAGGAAAATGCCAAATACAAACTCACAATACTTGAACAAGGATACTTATTTGAGGCACAAGGGAATAAAATCCGGCTGGATAAGAATTTCAGAGTGGAAAAAGCAGAAAAAATCAATCCGGAATTTACTGGTGAGATATATCTGGGCAATGCCGTGGATATGAAAATTATCCGCGACGCTGTGGAACAAATCCTCAGCGGAAGCAATATGCCAGAAGCATAAGAAAAACGGGGCGTGAGAAAGGGCGCCCCGTTTTTTATTCGCACTACAAAAAATTTATCTTTCGTGATTATTCATGATAAACTCAATCAAATCCTGGCTCATACCCATTGATGAGAAGCCTCCATCGTGATAAAGGTTTTGCATGGTCACTTTACGGGTAAGGTCTGAGAATAAAGTCACAACGTAATCAGCCAGGTCATTGGCATCGGCATTGCCCAGAGGTGACATTTTTTCGGCATATTCAAAGAACACGTCAAAGCCTTCAATACCCTGTCCGGCAGTAGTTGGCGTGGGAGACTGCGAAACAGTGTTCACCCTGACTTTGCGTTCCTTGCCATAATAATATCCCCAGCTACGGGCAATTGATTCCAGCAAAGCTTTGGCATCAGCCATATCATTGTATTTGTCAAAAATACGCTGGGCAGCAATATAACTGATTGCCACAACCGAACCGCCTTCGTTGATAGCATCCAGCTTATAAGCCACCTGCAACATTTTGTGGAAAGAAATTGCAGAGATATCCAGGGTTTTCATATAAAAATTATGGTCCACATCAGTGTAAGGACGGTTCTTCCTGATATTCATTGACATACCAATGGAATGAAGGACAAAATCCACTTTTCCGCCCAGAGCTTCCATGGATTGCTTGAAAACATTTTCCAAGTCTTCCATACTGGTGGCATCAGCAGCAATAACAGGAGCATCCAGTTTTTCTCCCAGTTCCTTTATTTTTCCGAAACGGATAGCCATTGCAGTATTGGAAAGAGTAATTTTGGCGCCCTCCTCTACCACGCGCTCGGCGATACGCCAGGCCATAGATTTCTCGTCCAGAGCGCCAAAAATAATTCCTTTCTTGCCTTTGAGTAAGTTGTACATATCCTTTGTTTTTAAAATTCAGGTCAACAAATAAAATAAATTTTTTTAAAATGAAAAATTCCAAATCCATCCAGACAAACCGAAAAGATTTCATTCCTTAGAGGAAAAAAATAATTCTCCACCATTAACTAATTGTTTATGAGAGATTAATATAGTATCCAGTGTTTGATTATTAAATTTTACAGATGTCCACCTCTGCCTGTCCACGTCAAAATCCGCCCTGATTCTGAGAATAGCATCTGTTTGCGGCAATTCAATCTGAATATCCTGGAACAAAGGAACTCCTAAAAAATATTCACCACTGGCAGGATTGACAGGATAAAAGCCTAAGGCCGAGAAAACATACCAGCAAGATAGTGTCCCAGCGTCATCATTGCCAGGGATGCCATCAGGATCAGTTTTAAAATATTCTGTCCTCAAAAATTGTAATTGCTTTTGCATATAATCAATTTGCTGCTTATCAATTCCAAGCAAATAAGGATAAAGCATATCTGGCTCGTTCCACAGGGTAAAATAACCGTTTTCAAAAATATTAACCAGGTTTCTGCTGAACTCCTTCACAGAACCAAATAAGTTTATCAAGCCGTGAATATCATGTGGCACCATATAGGTGTATTGATAGGCATTTCCCTCAACAAATCCTGGACCGCCGTGATTTTTCACAAACAATGAAACAAACCATGATGAATTCATTGCCGCAGGGTCAAAAGGCGATATAAATTTATCATGTTTATCTTTTGGACGTAGGACCATTGTTTGCTTGTCAAAAAACGTTCTCCATGTCCTTGCCTGTTTAATTAGTTTTTCTGCATCTCTGTCCCTGCCCAGTTTATGAGCAAATTGCCCAAGCGCCCAGTCGTGATAGCAATATTCCAGTGTGGTGGAAACACTACCCCACACGCCCCGAGTTTTTTCAGGAATAAATCCTTTGTTCCAATACCAGTTGTTTCCCGGACGCCAATTTCCAACGGTATCAGTAGCTTCCCAGTATAAAACAGAGAACAAGCTATCGGGATGATGAAATTTAAAACCTTTTACATAACCCTCCGACAAAATACTCAAAGCCGGGTCGCCCACCATCAGGTTTACTTCTGAACCATAGAGTTCCCAACGCGGTGCATGTCCAGCTTCCAAAGTCATTGCTTCAAGTGTATATAACATATCCTGTGCCTGATCGGGGTATAACAGATTCAATAAAGCATGCACATTCCTATAAGTATCCCACATGGAAAACAGACCATAACGGATATAATTCTGGGAATTACCGTGTCCTTGGGCTTCATATAAAGGATAATCACCATTTACATCACTCACCACATTAGGATGGAGCAAAACATGGTAAAGTGCTGTATAGAAAATCTGTTTTTCCCTTTCCCTGCCAGTATCAGCAATTTTTATCCTTCCCAGAACCCTATCCCATGCCTCTATATTCTCGCGCAATACAGTTCCAAAATCTTTATTACCGATTTCTTTTTCAAGATTAAGCTTTGCGTTCTCAGCACTAACATAAGATATGCCAATAATAATATCCACAGACCGAACATTATCATAAGCCAGCCATGCCCCCACTCGTCCTTGTAGCTGCGTGGCGTTCTTAACACCCCTGTGTCCTGACCATAAACCAGATTCCTGCGGCACTGTTTTAGCCTTGAGATAAAACCAGACTTTCTGCTTATTTCGCTGATTACAAAAATTTCCTGTCATAGACCAGCCGCAATATGTCTGGTCATCAATCTTTTTTATAAATCCCTGGTGCTTTATCCAGCTCAAATTTTTATAAGCATCCAGCAAGACATAAAATTTACCATTTCCCAGGAAAGTAAGACGATAGTAAGCTGCCCGTTGCGTAGTGGTAATTTCAACTCTTGTTCTGGCATCATCAAGCGAGACAGCATAATAACCAGCTTTTGCCACTTCATCACTATAATGACTGGCATAATCACCTGGACGTAATTTTTCATAATTGACAGCCAGCACAGGCGCCCCTAATTCAGGACAGGCAACACCGCTCAAATGAGTTTGTCCAAATCCGTCTATAACAGGCTCACCATAGTAATATCCTGCTGGTGCAATCTTTTGCCCAAATACATATCCCAGCTTTGTGGTGTAAGTAGTATGTGGCCCGGCAGAGACCATTCCCCAGGGTGAGGTAGCATGCGGATGCGTAGCACCTTCGCCGGCCGTTCCAATAAAAGGATTAACATACCGGGCAGCCACTGTGTTTTGGTATAAAAAATCATAATTAGAGCCCTGTGCCAGTAAGACAAAAGGAGCGAGAAGCAGATAGCACAGGGCTATTTTAGTTTTCACTGCCATAACAAACTACTTCTTAATCAGCCGCTTAACCTCGTTACTATTTTTCAGCTTTACAATGTAAGTACCTGCAGCAAGAAATTTTGCATTTATCCGCTGCCCGCTGGCAACAGTTTTCTCCCACAGCAGGCGTCCGTTCAAATCAAAAATTTGCAAAACAGCCTGCTGTCCGCGGAATATCACAGTGAATTCTTTATCCGCAGGATTGGGATAGAGAAGCAAATCATTGCTGAATGGCACAAACACAATCTGTTCAACGGTCTGGTTTTTAGCTAAATCCACTGCACTGACAACAGCCAACTGTTTATTATAATCCATTGGCTTGCCATAGAAGCGTTTTCCGTCAAATCTTAGCCAGCCAGTAGAATCCACATCAACGGAAACAGTCAGTTTATCGCCAGGGTCAGGGTCGCGGAACAATTCCTCCACAGGCACGGAAAATTCCTTGCCAGATTCCACGTAATAAACTTTACTATCCAGTGTTAACTCAGGCGGACGGTTAGCCAGCACACGGATGTAGAAACGCGTGGACGTGCTTTTGCCCAGGCGGTCGGTAGCCCTCACATCCAGCGGATAAAAACCTGTATCCTCGGCAAATGCATATACAAGCAGCTTACCGTTCTCCATATCAGCAAACTGATAGTTAAACTCTGGTGTCAGACGCAAGGAGTCCAGTGCATCCGCATCCCGGAAATATTTTGCGAGGTCTATCTCTGCCGGAATGTAAGAGATGACCGTAAAGGTGTCGGTTTTCACTGCATAAGGCGGGGTATTCTGCCCAAATATCAGTTCAAAACGGTTATCGTCCCTGCCGGATTGTGCTGTAAATTTATAAGATTTAACTGCACGTAAATCAATCAGGCTGTCCAGCAGTTTATCCCGCAGGTAAACGTGTATGTTGTTCAGTCCTGTTAGCTTATCAACCGAAATCTCGCAGGCGGAATTTTCGCCTATTGCCAGCCCGAGCGGAACAACAGAATTGTTCATATCCGCCTGAGGCAGAGCCGAGAGCGAGAGAGGATCCCCGTTATCGGAAAATGCATAAAGCTGAGGCACATCCATACGATTGGTGAACATACGGACCAAATCGTATTTTTCATCATACGCAGGCGTTGCATCCGGTTCAAAATACACAGCAAAATAGTCATTCACGCCATTAGCCGTTGTACGGAGTTTGATCAAGTCAGTGATTACAGTTTTACGTTTAAGATATTTCTGGCTTCCGTGGGTGCGGTGTTCGTTGCGGATTTGTATTGAATTTGTGGCATTGTTCACGTGGACGAAGAATCCTTGCATAGGCGGGATGAGATTTGAGAGGTGTCCGCTCATAACGGAAACTCCGTTTTTATAACCAGCATATTGTCCGTCATCCCAGACGTATATTCCGTCGTCCACGCCGCTAATCTGGTCATCTCTGATTTTATCCCAGTCAATATAAGAAGGATACGGATTGCCAAGCAGGTGCCAGCCGTCGTAGAGGTCAGGCACGGCATCGCCGTCATCGTCCGGGTCGTTCTGAGTGTAGCTTAGATTGCTAACGTCGTAATTACCAGTAGCAGGTTTGCCCTGGAAGGTTATCACTTGATCGCCGTCGGTCCAGAACAGGTATCCTTGATTTTCCTGCAAGTGAACATCTGCCCCAGAGGCGCCGTTATGAGCATATTTCCAGCCTTTTGTAAGATACTGGCTATCAAAAGATCCGGCTGGCTCGGTGTTAGGATTACCGTCCAGGTCCACTGTTTCGTCATAATAGTAGAAGTTGGGATTAAAATTGCCCGAAGCATTTGTCCGTGTGAACACTGCACTGGTAGCATCGGACGATATAACAGGGGCAGATACCTCGTGCCACTGCTTGGCGTTGATAAAGCGTTTAGCAACGAGCTTGCCAGATCCAGTGATTGTTCCATTGTCAATGAGCGTAGCTGTAGGCATACTGTCGTTGAGCGGTGTTTCCAGGATAAGCTGTCCGTCCAGGGTAAGCGCACCTTTGAGGGTCAAGGCACTTGACGGATTAACAGTCATTGAAGCATCCGAGAGGATTGTCAGATCATTGATAATTACCGGATTTGCCGGGTCTCCGCGGTCAATGACCGGCTGGTTATCAGCTTTCGGAACAATAACACTTTCGGTAACGGTATTGTCCGGCGGTACGGACTGACACTGCCAGTTATTCGGGTCATCCCAGCTGGCACTTGCCCAGCCGCGCCATACGTAATCACCGCTGCGTCCTGTGGGCGAGAATTCGTCCGCTCCAATATCCGGATTTGCCGAACGCATCTGACCGTCGTAGTCAATGGTAACATCTGCAACAGCCTCGCCAACAGAGTTCCACACGCAGGCATTGCTGTAATCGTTCAGATGCAAATCAGCCACGGAAGGGTCTTTGAAATTGGGCTGGAGGAAAAATGTCCGTTTGTAATAAGCATTTTCCTTGGTGTATGCAGTCCAGGTATCAAAATCACAGTCAGTTGTGCCCCATAGTCCTACGGTAGAGGTATTAGCACAGTAGTAGTTTGTGGCAAAGATATAAGTGCTGTCCCAGTCCGCAGTGTTGAGGTTTGCAATGGCGTAATGCTTTCCGCTACCGCTGCGTTCGTTGTCAAAGATATTGTTGCGCAGGTGCAAAGGAGTGGAATTATTACCACGCAGAAAAGCATAAGAGTTTCCTCCAGAGGCATTTCCACCAATGTAAACAGAGTTGAAGTAAATTTTCTTGACATCTGAATTGTCCTGAGGTATCCATATACCGGAATATTCTGTGGCATCGTCCGCACCGATGGCAATCATATTATTAGCCACATATCCGGAGCTGAGTTTATTAAGTACAATTCCGCTTACTGTTCCGCCAGAGGATGCATTAGTCAGGGCATAAATACTGTTGCGTGTAATAACCGGTGTCTGGGCGTTTTCTGTAATTCCAGCCAGATTAATAGCCGAAGAGGAATTTGCCGAAAAGTTGTAAACATAATTTGAATCAATTGTCTGCGTGCCAGTTCCTTGCAGAAGAATTCCCTGAATAGCCAGAATTCCGTCGGAAATATCAGTTTTCTGGCTGGTAGAGGTCAGGTTCTGAATGGTATTTCCTTTAACTGTCTGCACACCTGCATTTTGCGTGGCAATTCCTGCAATATAAGCAGACGAGGAAGTGCTTGTCTGGTCAATGTAGCCTATTTTATTTCCGGTAATCTGAGCGTTTCCCGAGGCATTATTGACCAGTATTCCGATAGCCGTAGGACCAGCCACGGAAATGTTATTTGAGGATAATCCTACCTCGTTGGCAGAACTACCTCCCAAAGTAATATTTCCATCCAACAGTTCTATTCCTTTAAATGAAGAATTTGCACCAGAGAGGGTAATGTTATAAAGCTGGTTTCCACTGGCATTTATCTGTCCGCTGGACGAGGTATAAAGCTGTATTCCTTTAAAGTTCAAATCATTTGACGAATTGATATTGCGGATAATGTTATTTGCTACCGAGACAGTACGGTTATTATCAGCATCAGCATAAATAACAGTCAAATCCGTGGCTGCATCCAGATTTGAGAAAATATTAGACACCACAGAATAATTTTCGTAAGAAGGACTTGCATAAACAGCATAAGCTGGCGAATTATTCGGAAAAGTTATCTGTCCTGTATTACCAAAAGTATTGCTTGCAATAACAGCACCGCCGTCGGTAAGATAAATAATCTCTGCTTCGCTACTTGCCCACAGGGTAAGATTATCAAAGCTGTTATTAGCCAGATTGAAAGAAGTATTATCCGCAGTATTAGAGAGATAAACCATTCTGACCCTGTTGGCATTGTAAGTCTGGATGTTATTAAAAGTATTCAGCACAATGTTATTGGCAAAATCATTAGAATGAACATAAATTCCGTAGAAATTACCTTTTCCGTAAAAATCAATTTTATCAGAAGTATTTGGTCCACCAAAAGTATTGGAAAAGATATTTGCATTACCAGCTGCCACGTCTATAATACGCATATCAGCAGTGGTTGATGTAGTGTTATTATGCTTTAAGCCGGCAAAAGTATTATTTGACACCGTAATAGATGAGGAATTATCAGAAGGCGAAAGATACATTCCTACAATATCACTTGCCCCGTTATGTATTAATCGTGAAAGCTTATTATTTGAAATTGAAACATTTGAAAGTCCCTTATAATAAATACCATACAATTGTCTATTCCTGTTAGTTGCTATGCTGTCAATGACATTCCCTGTAATATTTACCAGACCGTTCTTGACATAAATTCCATAAGTATAACGCCAACCACCATTATAGCTCATATAAAGATTACGTATTGTATCTGCCTGAACAGTGGTTGCCTGTCCTGTTCCCACATCCAGATAAATAGCATAGAAGTCCTCACGGTTGCCGTTATTTTCCGTGGGATTGCCTCCGGCTTTCGCATTGCTTCCACCCAGTAAATTATTTGTAATAGAATGATTCTCACCAGCTTCCACACGTATAATGCTTTGCAAGGAATCGCCCACATAAGAGTTGTAAATGATGTTATGGTCAATTATCCAGTTATTACCATTGCCATTGGGCGTGATATTAATTCCATTCATCTTAAAGTTTCCGATAATATTGTAAGAAATTTCATTATCCGAATTTGTCCTGTTATCCGAACCATAACTGTAAATTGCATTCAAAGGAGGTTGACCCTGGTTAGTTATAAAGTTGTGTGTAATAACAATATGGTCATTACCATTGCCATTATCCACGTTCGTAGTGTCAAAGAATACAATTCCGCGTGGGTCTAACTTACCACTACCACGTAGCTGGCAATAACGCACAGTATCATAGGAAGCATCGTTAACAAATTGTAAAACAGGCTGGTCGTCATTATAATGTTTGAATACGATCCAACGTTTCCCGTCATTATTAAGTTGTCCGTCAATAGTAATGGAATCGCCACCATTAAAACGAATAAGAGCTTTATTCACAGAGCTTTGCACAGAAATAATTTTTTCCACTGTCGTGGTATCCACAGGCTTGATGATTATCCTGTGTACACCATTTTCGTATTTAAAATCCTGCAATCCATAAGTAGCTGGTTCATCAGTATTTGCTGCAATATAACAGGTGACATCCTTGTCAATAATCATTGAATTGAGGTTATAAAACAGCTGGTCATAGCCAGTAAGGTTATCAAAATCACAGGAAGGGCAATCCGTGGAATTGCCTACATAATACTGCGAAGCCGGATAAACGCATACAGTAAAAAGGTCAATAGGCACATTATTATCCGGATAGGTAGTTGGTGTATTGACGTCGGAATGGACAGGCGAAGCCTCATCAAACTTTGAATACCACAGATTAGACGAACTTGCCTGGTCCTGAGCTACAAAATAATATTCGTAAAATACTCCGTCGCTCAGTCCTGAGAGAGTAAAACGCCATACCCCGTTGTTTCCATCTCCGCTGACGAGTGTTCCGGCGGAAGAGGAAGCAGTTGACCAGTCCTGACTTTTATCGCGGTAATATACACGAGGCACATAAGATCCAGAAGTTGGCACGCCTGTCCCCTGATCGGTAATTGTCACGTCAATGGTTACGCTATTGGTTCCACATTTTTGAGGTTCAATAGGGGTGTAGTCAAAGTTCGGCGTAAAAATATCCACCGAGGCGTTGAAATTAAAATTACCTGCGTCTGCTCCTATGTCAGCTGGTGTAAGCGAATTTCTGGCTTGCCCGTCAAAGTCGGTTGTGATACCTGCTATTGCCAGGCCTGTCCCTTCCACAGGTGTATTGGCACTGGACGAGATATGCAAATCGCAGTTAGCAGCATCACCAGTAGGATTGGCAAATTGCGGGTCTCCCACTCCGGAATGGAAGTCGTGATTGCCATAAGCACGCAAAGCCCTAAGTGTTGCAAAAGACTGACCATCAACAAAGAACAAAACCCCACCAGTGCCACTGGCAAAGTATATATTATAGTCGGAACGCACCACCTCGTCGTCAGAATAATCAACAGCAAAATGATTGGAACTGGACGAGGAATTTTGGTTGGAACGTTTGTTTATAAAAAGATTGTTCTTGACGGTGCTGTAATTTGTTCCTTCCTTGTAATAACAGAAAGTATGGTGCCAGTTTCCGTCCGCAACATTTTGTCCACCGATAAACACAGAGTTATTGTAATAATAAGCCAAATCCGAGGTCAAATCATAAATTGCAATAATTTGGGTTGGTGTAGTAATATCCGTTCCATCAGGCATATAGCCCAGATCTATCATATTGTTATACAGAAAGATATTACCAGCATAAGGCACTATTCCATAAATTATTGCTTCTTTATTTTGAGGATTATTATACAGGTTATGGATAAAATTGCCTTTAATGGTATCGGTGATAGCATCGGAAGTTCCGAGCGAAATTCCTGCTATTCTTACAGTTCTATCAGCATTATAATCATCGCCTAAGGAATAAATTTCATTATTTGCAACAACCAGCTGAGCCGATGAATTTTTCCTGATTCCGCACACAGTAGGCGTTCCCACGGTTCCACTCCAGCGGGAAAGAGTTTTGAGATTAAAGATTTTGTTATTGTTAACCACTCCACCGCCATTAGCAAAATAAATACCTGTGAAGTATCCGTGAGTAGCTGTGCCATAGCCCGTGACATTACAAATTGTATTATCCGAAATGTTAACAGTTTGGTTAGGATTGTTAAAAATTCCTCTAAAATATGTGCCTCCAGTTGTATTTCCACTTTCACCTAATTGAATGCTGTTGTCAACTCCGCTTGCACCAATGGAATTATATCGTATTGTCAAAGCACGGGAATAATTATAAATTCCATAAAAACGTATATCATCATCCGCTGCCAGTCCTTTAACACGTATGCCTGCAATGGTATTGCCAAGGATTTGAATATCCCTATTACCGCTATATTTTATTCCATAGGAAGCAGATCCATTTTCCGAGGAAATAATTATCTGGTCGGTGGCAGAGGTAGAACCAATCACGTTGCCCTGTGTCTGCGAACCAATCTGTATATCAGCACTATTTCCACCGGGAACATAAATTCCTGTAAATACGCCAGGACCAGAAATTGCATTATAGGACGAAGAAAAATCAATTCCGTCAATATGATTGTTAATCACCTGTGTTTGTGCACCATTATCCGGATCAAGCCAGATACCGATAAAGTGCGATGTAGATCCAGAAATTGTCGTTTTTCCACCTCCCGTATTATCAGCATAACCGATAATATTTCCGTCAATCAAATGTCCCACGCCGCAATCAATACGGATAGGCACATAATACTGTTCCTCGGAAAAACTACGGCTGACAGTCTGATAAAAGCGATTTCCTTTAATTGTCCAGGCATTAGAGTTTGAAGCCAGATAAACGCCATAAGGATTTTCCGTTGCCGAAAAGAAATCATAAATGTTATTATTGACAATTTCATTGCTATCGTTGGGATAAGTTGCATCACCTTCGGAGGAAATCCCAATAATGGGCGTGGAAGAATTACCAGTAATATCGCAGTTCATCACAACGTTATGCGAATTGCCCTGCATTTTGGTTGTTCCAGAAAAATGAATAACTCCTCTGGCGGTGTTCTGCACATCAGATTTTATTGTCAGATAGGACAGTGTATCATATTTTGCCCCGTCGGTAAACTCAAAGACCCAGCCGGGTGTGGAATTATTATTAGCAATCAGCCAGTCGGAAGCACCGCTACTGCCCGGACGTCCGTCAAAACGGATTGAACTGACGCCTTTGAAATATATTATTGCCGAATCAGAGCCTGACAGCACGGTTTGTGTGCCACTCACTCCTGCCTGAGGACGGATAAGCACGGCATCCGTAGGATTAACCTTCTGGATAACGTCAAAGACCACTGGCACGGTTTCGGTGGAAGCGTCATAGTCGGAAAGTAATTCAAAGACTACCTGTCCTTTGATAAAGTTTTTCCGCAGGGTATCAGCAATCTGCGTAAGGTTAAGCACATCTCCGCTCTGTCCTACGGTTAGCGTACCCTGGATAGGCTCAATCTGGGCTATAAGCAAATAAGCATCTCCGGAAGGAACTAATCCTCCGTTGCTGGTAAGGTCAAAGGTCTCGGATTTTATTGTGCCAGATCCAATAATCCGCCCAATGGAGTTGTAAGTGCCGTTAATATCATTATTGCTCTGTGCTATGCAGAACGGGGCTGTTTCGGATCTAACATCGTAGGTAAGACGCACCTTAGGAGGCACAGGAGAGGAGGAAATCGTCACATTGCCCAGGTCAAAGGACATTTTCCAGTAAATATCCTTGGCATTGAGCGGGGAAGCCAGCCCATTTCCGGCAGTGCC
>CAZYSM010000053.1:0-15435 GCA_964649975.1 uncultured Bacteroidales bacterium
TTCACTTGATAATCCGTTTGTAGAGCCTGTAAATGTGAGAGTTAATGTGGATGGAGGCCTTGGTATTTTTGCAGGTATGTCTATTGCCGAAGATTCTGTTAAAGTGCGTTTTTGAGTGAAGCCATAAAGATTACTAAAAAGCTAAAATTAAGGAAAAGTAATATTCTTTATTTTCAGTTTTTTTGATGGCAAATAATTTAAAATCCCCATCTGTTTACAAACAGACGGGGATTTTTTATATAGCAGCTCATTTCTATAAAGTTTCCGCGTAATAGCCGTCTTTGGGTTGGAGGTCTCCGGTGACTATCCTGATTATGTCTATGAGGGTCCATATTCCGAATAGGCCTCCTGTGAGCAGCTGAATAATGCCTATGCCAAAGTATCCAAGATAGAAACGATGCAGGCCAGCTATTCCGAAAAATCCTAAGATGGCCAATATCAGAGCTACTGCCTGGTTTTTTGCTTTACCCTGTTGTTGAACAGGTTGATTATTCTGCGGTTGAGTGACGACGTTAGTTGTGCTTTTTTGCTGAGCCGGAACAATGGTGTCTCTGACAGGATAGACGGGCTGCACGATAATAGCATGGGCGCCGACAGCAGCTAAAAACATAACCGAGAGGAAAAGTAAGAGTTTTTTCATTGTAGTAAGTTTTTTTCTTTAATTTATGTAAAAATTTTTATTCTGTCGGCGCCAGTTTTGTTTTCAGGTTATTTGATTTTGTTTATTTGTTGAGTAAGCTTGTAACCACTGAATCTACGGCATGCAGTTTTTCCTCAGGATCAAAACCCACTTCGTAGAATATAATGTTTCTGTCTTTATCCAGCACATATATTGTTGGGTATCCGGGCACTTTGTAGCTCATATCCACTTTTCTTACAGTAAGCACAATGGGGTAATTAATTTTTTTGTGTTCAATGAATTTTTTAAGATAAGGTCTGCGCCTCGGGTTATTATCCACAGAGTTGACGCCTATAACAAGTAATCCTTTGTCTTTGTTTTTGTTATACAGGTCAACCAGGTAAGGTATGGCACGCATACAGGGGCTGCATGTCTGGTACCAGAAGTCAATGACATAGACTTTAGCTTTTTGTTGAGACAGGAGGAAAGTATCGCCTGTAGCATAGTTTGTTCCGTAAATTTCCGGGGCTAATGTACCTTTTTGTAAAAGCTGGTCTTGTTGTTGGTCTCCGCTGAGTTTCATAGTATCAATTTTAGCGGATTTTTTGATTTGTTCCAGTGTTTGTTCAATAAAGTTTTGCGGGAGTTTGAAGTCTATCTTATCAATATCAGAGCTCCGCCATGTCCAGCCCCAAATCATATATCCCTTTGTATCAATCCTTTTGATGTTGTAATTTTTGTCAAAGAAGATAATCTGGCTGCGGTTTGTCAGGTCTCCATCGTCAGGTAGTTCAAGCTTAACAGCTTTCATTTTTGTTCCGTCAATGATGGTGTCAATCAGCTGGGCTTTATTTTGTGGGTCGGTGATTAATTCATTGAGTTTATCAGGATTGAGATAATATTTGATGAATTCGTTACCATATCCGCTGACAGCATAGCGGGCGTATTTTTTTGGATATATAACAAGCTGGTTATGAGCGCTATCGTACTCCATGCCCTCACCGTTAATATAAAAGCCAGTTGTATTGCGGAATTTGGCCATAATATTGCCATACCAGTTGGTGTCGTTAGCGGTCCTTTGTGCCCATAGCTGGGCGTGAATGGAAAAAGTATCTTTGCTCATAGCACCTTTTGCCCTGAAAGTCCACGAGGCATGGATTAAATTGTGATTTTTTTGATGCTGAGAGAATTTTTCGGATAATTCTTGTGGTGATTTTACATTGCAGGAAGTAATAACTATTGCTATTGTAGCCAAAAACAGAAATATGCGTTTCATCTTAATTAGATTTTAATTTTGTTTAAAAGTAATGGATTCTTTTAAGAATAAAAACTAAAAATGATTAACTTTAAAAGAAAAAGGCATGAATAAAGATTTCCCGGAAATATTTTATCAGAATTTTGAAAAGAAATTACTAAAGGAACTGCGTAAACGCCCTGTGATGGAGGTCAAAGCCGGTGAGGATATTTTTATAGAGGGGATGCATGTAGATGTTATCCCTCTGGTTAAGCAAGGTAAAGTAATGCTTTATAAGATAACCCCGGAGGCCGAGACCGCTCATATATACGATGTCAACCAGGGCGAGAGTTGTGTCATTACTTATACCACAGTGGTAAGAGGTGAGACTTTTCCGGCCAGGGCAAGAGCTGTGGGAGACAGCAAAATTATTCTTATAGACAGGGCTACATCGCAAAAATGGTTCAGAAAATATCCTTCCTGGCGGGATTTTATTATGCGGCTCTATGATATGCGTATGCATGAGTTAATTGAGCAAAACGAGCTTACCACAATCCAGAAAAAAGAAATAGAAAAGAAAAATTCTGAAATCATCTCCAGTATCCGCTATGCCAAACGTATTCAGGAAGCTCTTTTGCCAGAAGATGAAGAGATTGGTAGATTAGTGCCAGAATATTTCATTTTCTTTCGTCCGCGGGATATTGTTTCCGGGGATTTTTATTGGGTTAGGCAGGAGAAAAATAGAATTTTCCTTGCAGTGGCCGATGCTACTGGACATGGCGTACCTGGTGGTTTTATGAGTGCCCTGGGCATGGCTTTTATAAGAGAGACAGCCCAGAATTTTTCTGGCAATGCTGCAGATTTTCTGAATCTTGTACGAGACAAAGTTATTGAGGCGTTAAGCAAAAATGATCAGGAACAGACTATTTCCGATGGTATGGATATGAGCTTGATAATCATTTATCCGGATGAGAAAAAGATGGATTTTGCCGGGGCTTACAATCCTATCGTAATTATCCGACAGGGTAAACTCTTTGAAGTTAAGGGAGATAAGATGCCTATAGGCAAGTTTTTTAATAACCGTTCTTTTACCAATAAAGAAATTGAACTGGAGGAAAATGATATAATTTATCTGTTTTCTGATGGCTTCCCAACTCAGCTTGGTGGCGCCAAAGGCCGGAAATTCATGAAAAAACAGTTTTATTCCCTTTTACAGAGAATTTCTGATTTGCCGTTTGACCAACAGAAAAAACAGCTGGAACAGACTTTTGATGAATGGAAAGGCAATAACAGACAGACTGATGATGTCACTGTGATGGGAATAAAGTTTAAAAAAATAAAATAATTTTGTTTTTATTTCAGAATAATTCTATTTTGGGATAGATTTTAAATTAAACTTTAAATTTTACAATTATGAAAAAATATCGTTGTGTTGTATGTGGATATATCTATGATCCGGCCGAAGGTGATCCTGACAGCGGGATAGCTCCGGGTACTCCTTTTGAGGAAATCCCTGACGACTGGACATGCCCTGTTTGTGGCGTCTCAAAAGAAGACTTTGAACCTATAGAGGATGAGTAAAAGCTGGAGTATCTAACTGGCCGGTAAGGATTTTTCCTTGCCGGCTTTTTTATTTTTGTCTTATCTAAATAAAATGTTTCTTTGTATAAGAAATTAAAAAAAATATAAATACTTGTTTGTAATTTAGAATTATTCTAAATTAGCTGCAGAAAATTTAAAAATCAATATATTATGAAAAAATATCGTTGCGTTGTATGTGGATATATCTATGATCCTGCTGAAGGTGATCCTGACAGTGGGATAGCTCCGGGTACTCCTTTTGAACAAATCCCTGACGACTGGGTATGCCCTGTCTGCGGTGTAACAAAGGATGATTTTGAGCCCCTGGAGGATGATGACATTAAAATGGAGGAAAAGGTTAAACCTCATAAACAGGTACGAAATGCCGATATGGAGTATAACGAAATAGTACCAGGAGTGTTTTATGTTGGAGCTGAGCATTGGGACCGCCGTCTATTTGATGAGCTCATCCCTCTGCCCGACGGAACCAGCTATAATGCTTATCTGATAGAGGGTAGCGAAAAAGTAGCTCTGATTGATACTGTTGACCCAGAAATGATTGAAGTTCTCTTTGATAAACTGGACCGTCTGGGAGTGGAAAAAATAGATTACATCATCTCTAACCACGCCGAACAGGACCACTCAGGCGCTATTCCATACATACTGGAAGAATTTGAGGGGGCCAAAGTAGTTACCAATGCCAAGTGCAAGAATATGCTTATTGACCTGCTCCAATTGGAAGAAGATAATTTCATTGTTATCAACGATGGTGACGAACTGTCGCTGGGTGATAAAACATTGAAATTTATTTTTACTCCGTGGGTACACTGGCCAGAGACAATGAGCACATATCTGAAAGAGGATAAGATACTCTTTACCTGTGATTTCTTTGGTTCGCACCGCGCTACTAACCGCCTGTTTGTAGAGGACGAATACAAGGTGCTGGAAGATGCCAAGCGTTATTATGCTGAAATTATGATGCCTTTCCGTAAGCATATCAAGAAAAACATTGAGAAACTGGAAAACTACGAAATACGCTTTATCGCACCCAGCCACGGACCTGTTTATCCGCGTCCGGAGCTCATCATAGAAGCTTATAAGGATTGGATTTCCGACCGCGTGGAAAACAAAGTCCTACTGCCTTATGTCTCTATGCACGAGAGCACCAAGGAAATTGTCAATTTCCTTTACCAGGAGCTGACAGCCCGCGGTATCAAAGTTATTCCGTTTAATTTGATTGAAACAGACCTGGGACATTATGCTATTGAGCTGGTAGATGCTGCTACAGTGGTATTCGGTTCACCAATGGTGCTGGGCGGCGCTCATCCGCAGGTGGTTTATGCTGCATACCTGACCAATGCTCTGCGTCCTAAGACGCGTTTTGTTGGTATCATTGGTTCTTACGGCTGGGGTGGTAAACTGGCAGACCAGATTAAATCATTGCTGGTAAATATGCGATCCGAAATCCTGGAACCTGTTCTGGTAAAAGGTCTGCCCAAGGAAGAAGACTTTGACCGTCTTATCCAGCTGGCTGATTTGATTGCAGAAAAACACCAGTCTTTGAAATAAATTTATGCTGAGAACATAATTTTGGGACGGGCCGCCACAAAAGGCGGCTCGTTTTTTATTTTATGCCAAGAGGATTTTTCTTTTAAGGTATTTTTCTGTAAAATTGAATAAATTTTGGCCTGTATGCGCATACTTTTCATTACTTCCTATGATTTGACTACTAATCCACGGCTGGCCAAGGAACTGAATCTGGCAGAGGAACTTGGCTGGGAGACGGAATTTGTTGGCTTTGACCTGGGCGGATGGAGTACAGAGATTGAACGTAAAGAAGCAGCAAAATACCGTGCTAAAAAAGTTTATCTGCCGGCGCGGCGGCGCCCTGTTTTTAAGTGGCTTGCGGATGTAATTTGCGAGCGGCTCTCCCGTCTGATTTATCCTTTGCTGCCTGGTTCCTTGAAGATTACGGCTTATGCGCATAGCAGGCGTAGCCGCCGTTTGTGGAAGTATCTGAGAGGACTTAGAAATAAGAAATATGACCTTATTGTAGCTCATAATCTGGCAGCTTTGTATCCTGCCTGGCGCCTGTCGCGTAGATTGAATATTCCTTTTGGTTTTGACGTGGAGGATTATCATCCGGGCGAGGCTATTACCCGGGATGTTGATAATGAACGGCGCCGCCGCGAGCAATTGATGCAGCGGCTTTTGCCTGAGGCTGCTTACATTACAGTAGCTGCTCCGTTAATTGGGGATCTGGTGCGTAAACTCATAGGCAGGTATCCGTATGACAGGATTGATCTGATTAATAATGTTTTTCCGGACGAGGAATTTGTTTATATTCCGCCTGGCCAGGGAAAACTGCGTTTTGTGTGGTTCTCGCAAAATATTGCTCCTGGCCGTGGGCTGGAACTTATCCTACCGGCTCTGGCACAGTTCAAGGACAAGCTGGATTTGACATTGATAGGTAATTTGTATCCGGATTTTTACGCGAGTGTGCTTGTCCGCTACCGGGATTTTGTCAATATCCGTAAGCCCATGCCCCGCAAGGAATTAAATTACGTCCTTGGAGAATTTGATATAGGGCTGGCCATAGAGCTTTCATCCGCGGATTTCAACAGGCAGGTGTGTTTGACTAACAAGATATGGGCATACTTCCAGGCCGGCCTGTATATCCTTGCTACGGATACGCCAGCCCAGCAGCTGTTTATTCAGCAGTTTGTAGACCACGGACGTATTATTCCGCAATCCACGCAGGATATTGTGTCAGTTATTGAACAGCTTATTGAGCAGGCAGATAATATCCGGAGAAATAAACAAGCGCGTTTTACTGCTGCCCGCAATTATGGCTGGTCAAAAGAAAAAATTAAGCTTAAGCAGTTATGGGAAAGGACAATAAAAACCTCTTGATAATTTATCCACATTGGCCACCGTCCAACCTGGCAGGCGTGCATCGTCCGCGCCTGATTGCTAATTATATCAATGAATTTGGCTGGCATCCTATTGTGCTAACAGTTAAACCGGAATATTATGAAGAGCCGCCGGATTATGATATTATTAAAACGGTGGCGCCACATGTTGAGGTCATATACACTGATGCCCGTCCTGTGCCCAAACCACGGATATATGGCGACATTGGATTGCGATCCTTTGGCTATCTCAAGCGGAAAGCATTGGAGATTATACATGCGCGCCGGATTGATTTTATCTGGATACCTATTCCGTCGTTTTATACAGCACTCCTGGGCAGGATATTACATGATCGCACAGGTATTCCTTACGGAATAGATTACATTGATCCGTGGGTGCGGAACATAAGCAACCGGCGCAACTGGCGTGCAGTGTTGAGTAATGCAGCTGCTTATGTGCTTGAACCCATTGCAGTGAAAAAAGCTGCTTTGATTTCCGGTGTTTCACGTGCTTATTTTGAACCTGTGTTGAAACGTAATTTTTCCGCTGGGCAGGAGCCCGTCACTGTTGCCATGCCCTATGGCTTTGACCCTGGTGACCATAAAATAAAACCTGCAAAGATAGAATTACCATGGCAAGGATGTAATTGTCGTCCTGTGGTATATGCCGGAGCTTTCCTGCCCATGAGCGGATATTTTATTCAGGAATTATTCCGTGCTATACGTCAGATGCACGACCAGGGCATAATGCCCAAGGATATACGTCTTTATTTCATAGGCACTGGCAATTATACTCATAAATCCATAAGTGAATATGCCAGGGAGGCTGGAGTGGATCAATATGTAACGGAGATAAGAGAACGTTTCCCTTATCTGCATATCTTGCATTTTCTTTCGCAAGCTTACGGGGTAATGGTTATTGGTAGCACGGAACGTCATTATACCGCGTCCAAGATTTTCCAGGCTCTTTTGAGCCAGCGTCCGGTTTTCAGCGTGTTCCATCATCAGAGCCTTACGGTAAATATCCTGGAAGATGCCCGGGCAGATGCCTATTTAGTGCGCTATAATCCAGAAAAGGAACAGGATTTTAAGCAGCAAGTCCGGAGGGTCTTTGAGGATTTTATACATGAGCGGAATGCCTGGCAGCCAGATTTTTCCGCATTGGAAAAGTATTCTGCCCGTGCTTCGGCCAGAGTTTTGGCTGAAGCTATGGATAAGGTATTGTTCCGCGGTTGAGAAATTATTTAACAGCTACGCCTTTTCCCCATAATGCCCTTTGTGAGCTATCGTCTGGCGCTGGAGTGGTAAAATATTTTTTGTTTTAAGACAATTTAAGTTAAAGTCTTTCTTTCTTAGCCTCCGGTAAAACTTTAAAACTTAAAACTATGAACCGGAGTTTTTTGTTTATTTTAATGTTGTCTTTATTTTTGTTAATAGTTTTCTCGGGCTGCAAAAAAGATTTTTATAAAGATTATAAGTCGTGTGATAATCATAGTAGCTTGGCTTTATATGTAAGGGATGGGAAGTTTGTTGTAAAAGATTGGAAGACATTAATAGAAATAAGTGATTCTTTGTATAAGCTGGATTACGAGGATTATATGCATTGGCTTTCTCGTTATGGTATTAGAACTATTTATTCTGAATATCTGAAAGCAGTGAAGAAGGATGAAGATATGGACGATTATTACGAGAGCTTGCCGCCAGAGAAAATACAGTTGTTAAGAAAGTCTAAAAATTACAAATTGTATTCTGATTATACTATTGCTCTGGCAAATATTGGTATAGTGAATTTAGTTACAAATGATACTACAGCATTAATAGAATTACCAGAAGGGACAGAAGTGTATGCACCTTTACTTTCTCTGGATGGTGCAGTTTATGTAGGAGATAAGTTGATAGTTATGAATAAAGCAATGGGAAAAAATATATCTCCTGATGATGGGATCAGTTTCTTTTGTAATTATCCAAAAATTGATATTGGTACCGAAGACATTAAGTATTACTGGATAAAGAAAAGGTGGAGGGTTGGCCTGGAAGCAAGATATATCACAAGTGAAAATAAGTGTACATCTGATCCGTATGACTATTATGTTTATTATAAAGTTCTTTTCCACTTTGAGAAAAAGAATATTTGGGGCAAATGGAAATCAAGATATACATCCTGGCGGATTAAGGGGTATGTTATGAAAAAGTTTACAGATTTAAATGGACGAGATATTACAGGTAAAGTTTATATTTATCAGTCGTTTGCCAGGACACCTGTAGCACATTTAATAGCTTTATCGGAAGGTGGGGATATGCGCGATTATATTCATACTGTTAAGCCTATTTCTGATTATTATCAAATTAATACTAGAAAGGATACTGTATATGGCGATTTAAAAAAATGGTTAGAAGATAACGTTAAATCATTAAAATAAATACAGTTTTTATGAAACAGATAAGAACAGTATTATTTTTGTATATTCTTGCAGCAATGATGCAGGCTTGTTTCAGTGATATGAAGTTGGACCTGGATGAGGTAACTGACCGTCAGATAGTAGTCAACAGTGTTATCTATCCGGATACCACTTTGTTTGTATCACTAACTTATACAAAATTTATAACTGATACTACAGATTATTATATTCCTAATGCCAGGGTGGAGATTTCGGATGGAGACACCACGATATTGTTACATTATAGGGATTCTGGAATTTATGTAGCAAATTACCGACCGAAATGTGGCAAGGAATATTTTTTGCGTGTTCAGGTAAATGACACTATTCTTACTGCTCATACTAAGATCCCGCCGGACACCGCTTTGGTTAGAGATATTTTATATAGATATTCCCGTGCTAATAGAGATCTTAATACGGGGTACAATTATACTGATCTTTATATAGTGCTTGATGACCCCAATCCGGGGCAACCGGATTATTACGAATTTGCTTATCAGGAAGCTTTCTGGGCGGAATCTAATTATTTTTCGCCGGTAGATGAGCCTTATTATTACCAGGAAGGCTATATAGATGATGTGTATCCAACTATGGTGCTATCTGATAATTTTTTCCCAGGATTTCATCCTGATACAATTCATTTAAAACCCGATTATTCTCCTTTAATACGTGAAGGGATAGCTGTAGATTCAATGATATATAGCTTTTGGGTGATTGTCCGTAAAGTCTCAGATGATTACTATAAATATATGAAGAGTTATTATACAATGGATAAAAGTTATTATTCTTATGCTTTGTTTAATAGTTATGGAGTGAGTTTATCTTTCAAACCCATAGGATTGTATTCAAATATTCAAAATGGACTTGGAATTTTTGCTGGTTTTTGTCAGCAATCTTATTTAGTTGAAGATACAGTTATTATTAAACACCAATGAAAAATCCTAAGATATGCGCAAGATAATTTTATCTGTTTTTTTTATACTGTTTTCTTTTTCTGTTTATTCGCAAAAGATAGGCATAAGTGGGCGTGTTCTTGATAAAAAGACTTCGGATCCGTTAATAGGAGCTACTGTAACGGAATTAAACTCCGGAGAAGCTACTTTTACTAATGATTATGGACAGTTTTATCTACGTGTGCCTGTACTGGATACAATTATATTAAAAATTACTTATGTTGGTTATGATACTGTATATAGGGAAATTACGGGAAATAACCGGTTTAATAATCAGCAAATTTATTTAAGTCCCGGAGTGAAAATAGAGGCTGTTAGTGTTATTGGTACTGCACGAAATAATGATTTTTCATATTCTATCACTCAAAAAGAAATAAAACTTTTACCAAGCTTAACAGGTGATTTTGATGTTTTAAAATCGTTTCAATTATTGCCAGGAATACAGTTTGGTGTGGAAGGTACTACTGGTTTATATGTATTGGGGGGAACTCCGGATCAGAATTTGATTTTACTTGATGGCCTTCCTTTATTTTATGTCAAACATTTAACAGGTTTTGTATCTATTCTGGATATAGAGGCAATAAGGAAAGCCAGACTAATCCGTAGTGGTTTTGATGCAAAATATGGAGGACGTTTGTCTTCTTATGTGGATGTATTGCTAAAAGATGGAGATCCACAAAATCATCATTCCACTTTAAATATTGGGTTGCTGAGTTCAAAGTTTTCCAGTAATGGATATATTGTTAAGGATAAGCTGACATATCTTATCTCGTTACGTTATTCTACTTTTTCTTTTATAAATTATTTGGTGCAAAAGTTAGATGTTAGTAATAACGATGTTTTTTATGATTTTTATGATATGACATTTAAGTTAAATTATAAATTAGATCAATTTAATTCTCTTCAATGGATATTTTATAATGGCAAGGATAATTTTACTTATCAAATTAAAGATAATCGTTATTTTACTGATTATGATTATAGTTTTTTTGAAGGAGAAAAAGATCCATTTTATAGTAGTATTAAATTAAAAAATAATTGGGGAAATTTTGCTACTGGTGGAAAATGGATATATAATAAAAATAATTTGTTGGCAATTACTACGGTGGGTTATACCAGATATGGTTATGAGTATAAAGGTCAGGAATGGGAGTTTGAAGATCTTGAAAATAAAGATGATTCTCTTCTTGGTCAGTATGAGGGAAAAAGGTTTAGCTATGTAAGTATGCCATTTGGAAATTTTGATTTGACATATCAGTTTACGCATAATCTTCAAATTAATTCAGGTTTGTTTTTTAATTATTATTCCTCTCTGCCTTTTGCTGGATATTTGAAGCAATGGGAGGACAGTCTTTATCGTATGGAAAATTTCGGAGATAGCACTTATAATATGGCATTGCAAGGAGGCTTTTTTAGCTTTGGGTATTCTTCTGGCAGATTTGATTTTTTTGGTGGATTAAGGACTACTTTATGGCAAGGCACATTTTATAATTCTCCCCGCTTGAGACTGAAAGTGAAATTAAGTAATAAATTGGATATGAGTGTGGCATACTCACATGTTTACCAGTTTATTCATCTATTAGCAAACGGAACGTCAAATATGGTGCCTCAGGATATGTGGTTGGTATCAAGGTCTGATATGGTGATGCCAGAAACTTCAAATTTATGGGATGCTAAATTTACATGGAATACCAGAAAATTACGTTTCTCTTTAGGTGCCTTTAATAAGAAATTTTCAAATTTAATTGATTATAATAGGGTTAGTTTTGGAACAGAGAGAACTATATGGGATAGAGTGGAAGTTAACGGTAAAGGCTGGGCTTATGGTGCTTACTCTATGTTAGAGTATAATTCGCGTAAGCTGAATTTTTGGCTTTCCTATACTTATTTACAAAATTACAGACAATTTGCTAATTTGAATTCAGGACGTCCTTTCCCCAATTATTATCATCGTAAGCACAATCTTAATTTAGTAATGACATGGCGTCCAAATAAGCATTGGAGTTTTTCTGGTGTCTTTATATATGGTTCGGGTATGCCTTATACATTGTCTAATCAATCATTGAATTATATTCAGGCTGTTTATGGAGATGATTTTATCAATATTGATAATAGCCATGATCCTTATATCAGATACCGTTTTGATGAAGAATTGCCTTATTATACCGGGATAAATAATTATCGTCTGCCTGATTATCATCGTCTGGATATAGCTGTGCGTTATAATGGGGTCTTGCGGAGATTTAACAAAGCTTATACTTTGTCTTTTAATGTTATAAATGTATATGCCCGTATGAATCCTTTATTAGTCCTCATTGATTATGATGGTTTTACACATGAGCTGAAATTGGAAAAATTTTCTTTACTCCCTGTTGTCCCGAGCTTGTCTTTTGAAATAAAGTTATAATACTTTAAGATAATTTAGGTTAAAATTTTTCTTTCTTTCTTAGCCTCCGGTAAAACCTTAAAATTTAAAGTTATGTACCGGAGGTTTTTGTTTATTTCAATGTTGTCTTTATTTTTGTTAATGATTTTCTCTGGCTGTAAGAAGTCAGCCATTGAAGAGGCAACTGAGCCAGAGCCAGTAGTTTCATTAAGTGAGGAATTTATCTAAATCTTAAGTAATTATGAAAATAATAGATATAATAAGTTTTTTTGTTATAATTTTGATAGTCTTTGGTTTTTCTTCCTGCAAAAAAGAATTTGAATACGACACGGAATATAACAAGAAAATAGTAGTATCCAGTGTTCTGATGCCTGATAGTTCTGTTTATGTGCTACTTACTTATGCTTATCCACCTGATAAGGCACATCCTGATAGTATAATTAAAGGTATATCAGGTGCTTATGTTGAACTATTGGACGATCAGGGGAATAGAGCTGTTTTACAGGAGATTTCGGATTATTGGATAAATGGTTTTAACCTATGGTATGTAACGTCCCCGGTATATTTTACAGATTCCTTAAAGCCTGTACCAGGACATAGGTACACATTAAAAGTTTTTGTTAATGGCTACGATACTATTAGGGCACAAACCACTGTACCATATAGTCCATTGGTTGACAGTGTCGCTTGTAATATAAGTACTGACCCGGATTTGAATGACGGTTACCATTTTATTTATGATTTTTCTTTTTTTCTAAGGGATACAATTCCTGGTAGAAACTATTTTTATGTATTCAACAGTGATAATCTTGGTAAACAATTAACCTCAGATGACCCATCAAAAGAATTTGAGTTTTACGGCGTATTGTTTAGTGACAGGCTTTTTAATTTATCTTCCTATAAGTTAACCTTCCGTTATTTTTATGAATATTCATCTCATATCCCTGAACGAAAAATATATTTTTATCAGGTCAATGATGATTTTTCTCGTTTTTTATATTCAGCTATTGCTCAGATTCCTCCAGAACTACCTAATCCTTTTATGGAGCCTTCCATAGTTTACTCTAATGTAATAAATGGTTACGGAATATTTTGTGCTATAAGCAGACCTTACATAATAAACATTAGTTCAAAAAAATGAGGATATGAAAAGAATTCTGTTCTTTTTTCTTTTGTTTGCAGGTACTATAATGTATGGACAGAAATTTTCTGTCTCTGGGCGTGTATTCAGCAGTTCAGGCGAGCCCGTCGTAGGTGCATTAGTATCAGTGAAAGAGATATCTACAAGTACATTGACGGATAATTATGGGTATTTTAATATTTATTTACCTCAAGGAAACTGGTTAATAGAAATATCTCATCTTTCGTATAAAACAAAGAATATAAAACTGCGCATAAAAAAGGATACTATACTTTTTATTTACATAGAACCTAAAGCTTATAATCTTGATCAAGTTAGTGTTATAGCCAATCAATCAATTATATCAACCAGAAACCATTCTGTTTTATCAATTCCAGTAAAAAGATTTAACAAGCTACCAGTTTTATTAGGAGAGAAAGATTTGTTCAAAGGCATTCAGACCCTGCCAGGGATACAACCTGGGGCTGAAGGGGCTAATCTATTGAATATCAGGGGTGGTAGTCCTGATCAGAATTTAGTATTAATTGATGATATGCCTTTGTCTTATGTCTCGCACTTATTTGGTTTTTTATCAACATTCAATAGTGAGGCAGTTAAATCCTTGAAAGTTTATAAAGGAGCTTTTCCTGCAAGATATAACGATATGGCCTCATCTGTGGTGGACATAGTGATGAAGGACGGCGATATGCATAAGAGACATTTTAGTTTTGCCATTAGCCCTATTAGTCTTTCCGCTTCCGTAGATGGATATCTTGTAAAGAACAAGATTTCTTTAACAATGTTTTACAGGCGATCTTTTATAGATGCGCTGTTCGGACTGGGGAGATTAGCAGGTGTGGAGATACCTGATAATTATAAGTTTTATGACTTAAGTTCCAAAGTAAGGATAAAAATTAATAAAAACAATACTCTTTATTTTTCTTTCTTTAACGGGCAGGATTTTTACCAGAATAAATATTTAAACACTGTAAGCGATTCTATTGGTAATGTTATGGCAATTTCTACAGAGGCGCATAATTTATATTTTGGTAACAGTGCTATCTCAACCCGTTTGTTTTCTATTTTATCTAAGAAACTATCTATGATAAACGTTTTATATTACAGCAGTTTTAATTATGCTAATAAAAAACTTTACCAAAGTACTTATAAAACGACAGATTCACTTTTACAATATTTTGATTTAAATGTAAACTCGGTTGTTAACAAAGTAGCTGATAGGTTGTTTTTTACTTATTTTCTTAACTCTGATTTAGAGTTTAATTTGGGAATTAATGTTTCTTATAATAAATATATGCCAGAGAAAAACAGTTTTTATCTGGATAATTTTAATGATTTTAAATTTAAAAAAAATTATTTTGATACTTTAATGAGAACCACTGTTATCAGTCCTTTTATAGCAGTAAATTATACTTATAAATTTTTTAATTTATATCTTGGATTTAATAACAATAATTATTTGCTAATAGATACTTCTTTTTATTACCTTGAACCAAGAATAAGAATTCAATATTTACCACAAAAAAATCTCTCGTTTCAGCTATCTTATAGCCTTACACATCAGCAAACCCATATCCTAAGAAGTTCAGCTATTAATATGCCCTCGGATTTATATCTATCTTCTAATAAAAAAATGCTTCCAATAAAATCCCAGATAGGTGATTTTTCTATAAATTGGAATAATAAGCACTGGAGTGTGAGTTTATCATTCTATTATAAATATATGGAACATTTGGTTCGTTTCCTCCCTGGAACAGATATACTAACTGCAGATACTAATTTAATTGAGAGTATAGATTATGGCTTAGGATATTCCTATGGATTGGAGTTTTTAATAATAAAACATACAGGAAAACTTACGGGCTGGTTATCTTATACATTTTCAAGGAGTTTCAGGAAGTTTGATATTACTAATTTCGGAAAAATTTTTAGATACCGCTATGATCGTCCTCATATTCTTGCTATTGTAGGGAATTACCAAATTAATCCTATTTTGTCTATGTCTTTATTATGGACTTTTTACTCAGGCTCTTTGGTGACCATACCTACACAAACCGGACTACAGTTCTTTCCTAATTTCCCCATAAATGAATTTTTTATAGATTATTATACAGAAATAAACAACATCCGCACTCCGCCGTACCACCGTCTTGATATAGCATTTAATTACCACC
>CAZYSM010000054.1:0-14845 GCA_964649975.1 uncultured Bacteroidales bacterium
ATAATCACCAGCGGAGTTTTTTCCTTGTGCTTACGCTGTCCGCAGGCTGGCAGGGAAAGCAGCAGGATAAATGTAATAAACAGAAAGCTAAGCCGTTTCATATTCCGAGTTTTTAAGAATTTTCTGTGCAAATTAATATTTTCAAAATAGAAATCAAGTTTTTTTCAACTTGGTTATTAGCCATAACAGTAGCAGTGATACAGTTATGATCAGGGTTATAACAGCAAAAATCCATTTGAGAATATTAGCTATGGAAAATATTGGGACAAGGGCCGGATTTATGTCCGGAAAAGAGGTGATGAAGTATATTATTCCTGAGTTTTCCACCAGGTCAAAAATGGAAATAAAAAGAGGTATAAGAGCAAACTTTTGGTATTTATCCTTGATACTGATCTTTTGCATCAAAGCCAGTATGATAAGCGTATAAACTGTCCAATAGGCAATTGCGTAGGGAGTGTCTATGGCAAGGGTTGAGATGAGATAAACCTGGCGCTGTTGTGGAGATAAATCCTGCAAGGTGTGATAAACAGTTTGGGGCGAAAAGCCCAGATGCAAGTCTAAGGTGGATTGTAGGGGTATATTTGTATGAAACAAGCGCGGGAATAGCGGAAAAGCTATCAGGTTGACAAAAAGGATAAAAGCTATCCCCGCAACTATGTTTTTCCCGGAGATATGTTTCTGGAAGTGCTGTATTAGTTTCATTTTTCGTTTTTATTTATTTAAGGCTTGATTGAGGCGGTTTGCCAGGTCAATGATGTCGTCTTTTCTTGGTATTAGTGCTATCCATTTTTTTGGGATGTTTTCGTATCCGTAGTAAATACCGGCCAGACCGCCGGCGATAGCGCCCACTGTATCGGTATCGTCGCCGAGGTTAACGGCTTTGAGGGCAGCATCGGCGTAGTCCTTGCTGTTGAGGAATGCCCACAGGGCAGCTTCCAGCGAGGCCACGGTATAACCAGTGGACTGTATTTCATCCTCGGGATATGATGAGATGTCGTTGTGGAGGATGCGGTCAAAATGTTTCAGCTCACCTGCAAATTCGTGATTTGAGTAGTATTCCAGCACTGTTTGTTGCATATTTTGGTATGCTTCCCTGGGGCTTTGTCCTTTTAGCAGGTTAATGGCATATTGGATGTAGATGGCCACGGCAACGAGCACGCGTGGGTGTCCGTGGGTTATGCGTGAGACGTCGTGGCTCACTTCAAATTGAGTTTTAATGTCCTTGTCTTGCAGGTAGAATGCCAGGGGGAGTATGCGCATAAGGGATCCGTTGCTGATGTTGTAATATCCGTCGGGGCCGGCCTTGGTAGGTTCTACGCCATTGCGCAGGTTCATAATAGCCTCGGATGTGGTGGTGCCCACGTCAAAGACGTCACCATAAGGCGTCCAGTACCCCTCATAGAGCCAGCGGACAAATTTATCTGCTATGTCGTTGTAGTTTAGTCCGTTGATTAAGGATTCGGCAAGGCAAAAGGCCAGGGAGCTGTCGTCCGACCAGGTTCCGGGTGGCTGGTTATAAGTGCCGTATCCTCTCATATCTGTGACAGGATTTTTTTTGAGGACTTCGCGTGAAGTGAATTCCACTGGCACGCCCAGAGCGTCGGCCACGCACAGGCCCATAAGTCCGTCAAGAACTTTGTTTTGAGACATAAAGTTTTACTTTGATAGTTTAGAGGTTATATAGTAAAAATTGCGTATTTTCGCAAAAAAATTACGTGAACTGATGGGAATGATAGAGCTGAAAGGAATGGAGTTTCATTCCTTTATAGGTCATTATGACGAGGAAAAGCAAATTGGAAATAATTTCCGTGTGGATTTGCGTTTGTGGTATGACAGCAGTGCTGCCGGGAAGAGTGACAGGTTGTCGGATGCTCTGGATTATCAGGCTGTTTATAATATTGTCCGTGATGAGATGGGGCATAAGTGTAATTTGATAGAGAATGCTGGTCAGCGGATACTGGACAGGGTTTTTGAGGCTTTTCCGGAGATTTCGCGTCTGGAGGTCAGGCTGGCCAAGCTTTTCCCCAAGCTGGGAGGAATAGTTGAGGAAGTGAGTATAACATTATCCCGGGATCGTTAAGGATATTTGTTTAACCTGTCAAAAAGTATTATTTTAGTAAATTCAAAAGGGGCAGCAGGCGGAGCGGGTCAGACGGCTGCAGACGAGGCCTCTGCTGTTGCCGAGGCGGGGCGATCAGAGTAAGCCACGGCGAGGCACTGACAGCAGAGAGCCGAGACAAAGCCGGATGCGAGCGGAGCATGCGGTGGGGCGCCCGCTGGCGCACCAGCCCCCCAGAAAAACATCATAACTAAATTTTTTTCACTATGATTAAATTATCGTTAATTAATTTTGAACTTGTAGAAGAAGACAAACGGCAGGCTATTGAAGAGCTTGTCAATCAGCGTGTTCAATATTTCAATGAGCTGTTTAAGCGTTATCCGGCCGAGGTGCCGCTGGAATTGAAATTTCAGAAAAAAACTTCGGGATGGAAGGTGGATGCTATGATTAAGATGCAGAGCGCAACCTTGTATTTTGAGGAAAGCGGTAAGAATTTGCAAAAGGTGCTGTCGGCGATTTTTTCCAAGATGAAAAATCAGGTTAAGAAGCAAAAAGCCATTGAACGTAAGGATTATGAATACAAACGGGCTAAATATCGTAAGAAGCTATTGTCGCAGAAGGATTTTGAGGCATTGATTGAGATGCACTCGCGTGGCGACCGTGCAGGATTTGATAAGCTGCTCAAAGGTGTTTATGATGATTTGCATCTGGACATCAAGGACAATTATATGGCTCGCGGAAAGAGCGAGGAAGAGGCCGAAAAGCTTACAGCAGAACTGATGGAGAAAATCAAACAGGAGATTTACGAGACCTTCACTGCGGGCAAAGACCAGCGCGAGGAATTCCTGGATTCCATATCAGATATATCGCATTATTTTGAGCAGCAGCAATAAAATTATTTTGTGGTCAATTTGGAGGATGATAATGTTTTGATTATCATCCTCTTTTTTTTATTTTTAACTGCTAAGAAATCTAAATTTTTCAAAATGAGACGTTTTTTATTTCTATGGATAGGTGTATTTTTCTTTTTTTATACTGCGCTGGGACAGAAAAAGCCTCTGGATAATGCCGCGCTGGCATCCTGGCAGGTCATAAAACAGAAGTCTATTTCGGATGACGGCCGTTGGGCTGCGATATATTCTGAACCTTACCGTGGGGATAGCCGCCTGTTTATTGTGGCTACTGATGGTAGCTATGAGCAGGTGTTTATCGGCGGCAAGCAAGCAAAGATATCGCCCAATAGCGATTATATAGTTTTTAAGGTTAGTCCGCGTTATGATACTATCCGTAAGCTCAAACTTGCCGGAGTCAAGAAGGATAAGTTTCCCAGGGATTCGGCATATATTTTCCGCACAGCAGACCGGCGTTATATAAAATTTGACAGCATAAAATCGGTTATTACGCCTTCCGACGGAGGGTCGTCCCTGGCTTTGCTGCGGTATTATCCGGGCAAACAGAAAGAAAAGCCAGAGGTTTACCGTTTGATTGTGTATAATGCCGCACAGGATAGGCGAATAACCGTTGACAGCGTTAGCGAAGCGGTTTTTTCGGATAATGGAAAGATGTTGGCTTATGCCGTCTATTCAAAAGCTGGAGATAAGCCTGTGTTTAAGGTCTTTGTGATGAATGCCGGGACTTTTACCTTCCGCCAGGTGGATAAGGGACAGGGAATAGCAAAGAAAATTACTCTGTCGCCAGCAGCTGATAAGCTGGCTTATCTGACCAGTGAGGATACCACAAAGAATAAGGTTTATAGCCTTGTGATAACTGATTTGAGTAACTTTAAGCCTGTGGTGAAGCTTGATAAAGGCGCCAAAGGATTTCCGGCAGATTGGAGTGTGAGTGAATACGGAGATATTTATTTTTCGGATAATGGTAAACGACTGTTTTTCGGCATAGCGCCAGCGCCAAAACCAGAGGTTAAGGATACAGTGCCGGAAGATGAGAAAGCAAAGCTTGATATATGGTCGTGGACAGATTCGGTGCTGATGCCGCGTCAGCTGCTTAACCTGGACAAGGATAAGAAATTTTCCTATCTTACTCTGTATGACCTTTCTGCGGGCAGGGTTGTACGAGTGCAAACAAATAAATATACGGATATAAGCCTGCTGGATAAAGGCAATTCGGATTTTGCTCTGGAACGCGACCCTTCGCCATATCTCAAACAGCAGTCGTGGGATTATCCGTGGTGGAATGATTATTACATTGTGGATTTGCGCACAGGCAATAAGATACTGGCAGCACGGAAAATGGCAGAGGCACATCTTGCCTCGGGAGGACGTTTTGTGCTTTATTACAGCCACCGGGATAGCAGCTGGTATGCTTTTGACCGCAGTAGCGGCAGCACAAAACGTCTGACCACCAATAAGGTTGTTAAATTTTACGATGAGGAAAACGACGTGCCAGCTCCGGCCGACCCTTACGGATTTGCTGGCTTCTCACAGGACGGACGATTTGCTTATGTTTACGACAAATATGATGTGTGGAAACTGGATATGTCAGGCAGAGAGGAACCTGTGTGCCTGACAGGCCTGTATGGACGCAAGCATAATATACAGCTGCGTTTTGTGGACCTTAAACGCGATGACGATTATATTGATTTGTCAAATCTGCTGGTAAATGGCTTTGATAAAATAACCAAAGACGCTGGCTTTTTCTCTATTTCCAGCCTTACAGACCCGTCCGAACCGAAGAAATTGATTTTTACAGCGCATTATTATTACACGCCTGTAAAAGCACGGAAAGCAGATATTATCCTGTGGCAGCGTTCGGACGTGCGCACCTATCCGGATGTGTGGTCAGCTACTATGGATTTTAAAAATATGCATCAGCTGACTAATCTGGAGAGCCAACAAGACCCTTATCTGTGGGCAAATGTGGAACTGGTCAAATGGATAACTACTGACGGCAATACCGAAGAGGGGCTATTGTTTAAACCGGATAACTTTGACCCACACAAGAAATATCCGATGATAGTGTATTATTACGAGCTGTATTCTGACCGTTTGCACTATTATTTTGCACCAACTCCGAGCCGTTCGGTGATTAATCCTGTTCACTATGCCAGTCACGGTTACCTGGTATTTATTCCGAATATCCGTTATAAAGTTGGCTTCCCCGGGATGAGTGCTTATAATTACGTTATCAGCGGAACTCTTGCCCTGTTGGAACGCTATCCGTGGATAGACCGTCATCATCTTGGTTTGCAGGGGCAGAGCTGGGGCGGATATGAAACAGCTTATATTATCACGCAGACCAATCTGTTTGCAGCGGCTGAGGCCGGAGCGCCAGTGTCCAATATGACCAGTGCTTATGGTGGTATCCGTTGGGGCAGCGGATTGAGTCGTATGTTCCAGTATGAGAAAACCCAGAGCCGTATAGGGAAAAATCTTTGGGACGGTCTGCCCTTGTATATTTACAATTCAACTCTTTTCTTTGTACCGCAAATACAGACTCCGCTGCTCATTATGCATAACGATAACGACGGTGCTGTTCCGTGGTATCAAGGTATAGAGCTGTTCCTGGCTATGCGCAGGCTTAATAAGCCTGTATGGCTGCTGAATTATAACGGCCAGCCGCATAATCTTAAGGCCAAAAGTCCGGATTGTCTGGATTTAACAACGCGTATGATGCAATTTTTTGATCATTATCTCAAAGAAAAACCAATGCCGGAGTGGATGCGTTATGGCCGTCCGGCAATTGAAAAACAATAAAAAATAATAGCAGATGAAAAAAATATTCTGGTTTATTTTTCTGGCATTATTGATATCATCTTGTACCGGGAGAAAGAAAGTGCTTGATTATATAAATGCACGCGACACAAGCTTTGTAAAAACTGTATATACCAATAATACCAGGCGATTAAAAGGTCTTAATGGATATAATGTTCGGCAAACGCCCGAGGATTTGAGATTAATAGCACCTTATAATAATATCATTGTTTTGTTTGATACAATACCGGATACCTCTGCCCTGCGGAAGGATTTTCCTTTTGCAAGGTTTGTGACGGAAAAAAGAGCTTTTATAATTGATAACAGTCTGGAAGATGACAGTATTATTAGCTTTTTGCAGTATTACAAAAATTTTTTCAGGCAGGTGGGGCTGCGGAGGTTCTATGCTACACACAGACAGAGGTTGAATTTATTAAAAAAGGATTTTTCCATTGATGGCTTTGTTATAAAATGGTTTGGAAAAGGCAGGCTAAATCCGAAGTATAGGAGAATATTGAATACTATTGTGCGTAATACTTTGAGTGGGAAGGCTTTTGTTGTGTATTTTGATGATACAGATACCTTGATCCATCCGGCCATTAGTGAGGTGAAAGCTAAATTTGTAAAAGGTAATATTTTGCGCTTAAGAGATGGTTATATTTTTATGCCTGTTTTTGCATTCCATCATGATGCTATTGATAGTTTAAATGATCTGTTAGCGAAATATAAAGATATAAAAGTTGTATATACAGATATTCCGTGGTTATTGAAACAAAGACTATCTAAGGAACTCAATATTCGTGTTTTGCCGAGAAAATATTTTTTAAAAGCAGGAAAAATAAATAAAAGATTTATTAAACAATTGTTGAGGATAAAGACTGGTTTAGATAAAAATAATACAGTAATTTTTCAACATAATTTTGGTGATACTCTCTTGCCGTCTTTGCAAGATTATCGTAAGTATTTTTTTACACATAATATAAAAATTTATCCGGATGGTTTGTTGGTTTATTCCTCTTTTATAGATACTCCTGTTGTGGTTAAGAAATTGAATGATAAGATTATAGAAGATTCTGGACAAGTGCAACGTATCTATACCAATAAAGTGTATTTACTAAAAAAATATCTTGATACAAATTATACAATAAGAGTTGTTTGGGAGCCTCGTAAGTGTGAATTGAAAGACACGGTTTGCTATCCTAAAAAAGATTTCATGCAGAGGATGTTTCGTTATAAGCTTGATGTAGAAGAGAATAAAGCTTATTGGATACATTTTATAGATCCCGCGGTGGTAGAATTCCCTAAAGCTGATTTTGTTAAATCATACTTAATTAACAGTTTGTATTATCAGGGAGATGATGGGCTGATTTTTACCTCTCCTTATGTCCATAGTGAGATGATCAGTCAGTTGAAGCAAAAATTTATACCTTTATATGACAGTAGCGCTGACTTTAAGATATACAGTAATAAGATTTATGTCCTGAAACATTTGCTTGATACGGGGCTTGCTTATTTCCATTTACCTGTGCAATACCTTTTGCCCAGTTATGAGATAAATCAAAATCTGGATAACCAATTACGCAGGGTAAAACTGGAAGTAACAATTCATAATGCTTTGGTTGTTTATTTCCACGATCCGGCTGATTCTGTATATCCTTCGGAGAGGTATATCCATGAAAAATTCAAGTATTTCAAGTTTTATAATTTCAAAGAAGGCTTTGTTATTGGGCGTTATCTCGGGGAATAGCCTAATATCTCCTTGATTTTCTTATTTTTTTATTTTTAATAGTGAAACTTTGTTTGTAAAACAGTATTTTTGCAGGCAAAACAAATAGTATTTTATTTATGGCGAAAAATTTAGTTATAGTAGAGTCGCCGGCAAAAGCCAAGACTATAAAAAAGTATCTCGGAAAGGATTTTGACGTTAAGCCCAGTTTTGGACATATACGTGATTTGACTACAAAGAATCTTGGTGTAGATGTAGAACATGATTATAAACCTACTTATGTTATAGAACCTGAAAAGCAGAAAGTTATTAAGGAACTGAAAGAAGCTGTTAAAAAGGCTGAGATGGTCTGGTTGGCCTCGGATGAAGACCGCGAAGGAGAAGCTATTGCCTGGCATCTGGCAGAAGTATTGGGCCTGGATGAAAATAAAGCCCGTCGTATAGTTTTCCACGAGATCACGAAGAAAGCTATTGAGAATGCTATAAAAAATCCGCGTTGGATAGATTATAATCTGGTTAATGCTCAGCAAGCCCGTCGTATCCTGGACCGTCTGGTGGGATTTGAACTATCTGAGCTATTGTGGAAAAAGGTGCAAAATAAGCTCTCGGCCGGGCGTGTGCAGTCCGTGGCTGTGCGCCTGATTGTTGAGCGTGAAGAGGAAATTAAGAATTTCAAGCCTCAGGCCTGGTTTAAACTCTCGGCAGTATTTGAGTTTGAGGATGAAAAAGGCGGAAAATATCAGCTTAAAGCCGATTATCCGGATAAAATTGAGGATAAGAAGCAGGTTTTAAGGATATTGGAAGAGATAAAAGATGTTAATTTTTCCGTTAAGGCGATTGAGACCAAGCCCACTAAACGATCCCCAGCTCCGCCATTTACCACATCATCTTTGCAGCAGGAGGCCAGTCGCAAGTTTGGCTTTTCGGTGAGCAAAACTATGCAAATAGCCCAGAAGCTATATGAGGAAGGTAAGATTACCTATATGCGTACCGATTCCACTAATCTGGCGGATGAGGCTATAGCAATGATGAAGCAGTATATAATAGAGAATTTTGGCGAGAAGTATTCTAATCCACGGCAGTATAAAACTAAGATAAAGGGTGCACAGGAGGCTCACGAAGCCATCCGTCCTACTACAATGGAACGTGTGGTTAGCAATAACCGTGATGAGCAGAAACTTTATGAGCTGATATTCAACCGTGCCCTGGCATCACAAATGCCTCCAGCGGTATTTGACAAAACAACTATTACTATTGTGGATGATAAGGAAAAGCATGCTTTTACCGCTACATCACGGGTTTTGAAGTTTGATGGTTATCTGAAAATTTACCAGTATAAGGATATGGACGAGGAGGAGGAAGAAGAACCTGTTTTGCCGCCTCTGACAGAGGGACAGCCCCTGAAACTCCTTGAAGCCGAAGCTGTGCAGAAATTTTCCACGCCTCCGGCCAGATATAACGAAGCTACACTGGTGCGTAAGCTGGAGGAGCTTGGAATAGGCCGTCCTTCCACTTATGCGCCTACCATTGATACCATCCAGAAACGTGGATATGTTATCAAACGTTCTATCCCGGCCAAGAAGCGCAAGGTGGATTATATTGCACTCAAACAGGGAGAAATTGTCCAAACTAAAAAGGAAGAGAATTACGGATCAGAAAAGCGCAAGCTTATTCCTACTGATATAGGAATTGTTGTTACGGATTTCTTGAAAAAATATTTTCCGCAGATTGTAGATTACGGATTTACTGCCAGCGTGGAGCAGGATTTTGATGAGATAGCAGCCGGACGGGCAAAATGGACACAGGTTATTGACCGTTTTTACAAATCCTTTCATCCGTTAGTGGAGGAGACTACCAAAAGCGCATCCAAAGAAAAGCGTGAGCGTCTCCTTGGCACTGACCCGGAGACCGGACGTAATGTATATGCCAAAATTGCTAAGTATGGTCCTGTTATTCAATTGGGTGACTTTGGTGACAAAGAACCTTTGAAGTTTGCCAGTATGCCCAAGCATGTCCATATTGACGAGATAACGCTGGAGGAAGCTCTGGAACTGCTTTATAAAGACCCTAATGGCACTCTCCTTGGCTATGATACTGACGGAACCCCGGTCTATACGCGTTGGACAAAATATGGTCCTGTAGTGCAGTTTGGTAAATATGAGAAAGACGGACCAAAGCCGCATTTTGTTAACCTTCCTCGCAATTTGAATATTAATGAAATTACGCTGGAACAGGCTTTGCAGCTGCGTCAGCTGCCTAAGAAGATTGGAACCTATCAGGATGCTGCCATTACTCTGGGCATAGGGAAATATGGTCCTTATCTCCTGTATAAGGATAAATTTTATTCCATTCCGGCAAAATACAACATCCTGGATATCAATGAGGATCTTGCTATAAAAATCATTGAGGAACACATTGAAAAACTCAAAGCCCGGACTGTTAAGGAATTCCCTGATAATCCTGAGGTTAAGATTGTGCGTGCTGCCCGCGGAAAATATTTGCAGATATACTACAATAACAAGTATTATACGCTTCCGTCCAAAACGGATGTGGAAAAACTCACGGCCGAAGAAGCTATCAAATTGGCAAAAGAACAGGAAGAAGCCAAAAAGTCAAAATCAAAGTCTAAGTCTAAACCCCGGACTGGCAGGTCCAGGAAAAAATCCTGATACAGATGGGAATGAAATATGAACCAATAAAGAATTTTTTGAACAAAATTTTCGCTACACCTTTTTTGAGGAAGATTTTTTACCGGCTGATTGATACATTGTTGCTGCGCACCTGGCATATACACAAGGAAATAAAACGCTGGCTAAAAACAGCACCGGATAATCCCAAGGTACTGGATGCTGGCAGCGGACTGGGACAGCATTCATATTTTGTTGCCCGTAAATGCCGGACGTGTAAAATTACAGGAGTAGATGTTATAGAGGAACAAGTTGCTAAGTCCAACGAATTTTTCCGTAAAATTGGCTGGGGGGATAGAGTTAAATTCCTGGTTGGCCGGTTGGAGGAATATGTCTGTCCGCAGTGCTATGATCTGGTGCTTAATATTGAGGTAATAGAGCATATTGAGGATGACCGGCAGGTGCTGGAAAATTTTTATACTTCCCTGCGTCCGGGCGGAACGCTTATTTTGTCCACGCCTTCACTCTATGCCGAGGCGCATGACCATGACCACGATGATAATGAACATACGCAGGGATCGTTTGTGGATGAACACGTCAGAGACGGATATGACCCTGCTGAGTTGGAGAAGATGATCAAAGATATAGGTTTTTCAGAGGTGAAAGTGAAATTTATGTATGGCCATTTTGGTGGCCTGGCCTGGAAAATGACTATGAAGCTACCTATTATTATGCTTAACAAAAGCTTTGCTTTTTTCATTATTTTGCCGTTTTATTATCTGATTACTATGCCTTTTGCTCTTGTGCTTAACTGGTTGGATACCATTGTGGACAATAAAAAAGGTGGTTCGTTATTGGTAATAGCAAAAAAATGAAATTACCTTTTTACATAGCACGTAGATATTTTTTCTCAAAGAAATCGGCCAATGTTATTAATCTTATTTCCGTTATAGCTTTGCTGGGTATATCCTTTGGAACAGCTGCTTTGATAATAGTGCTTTCGGTGTTTAACGGATTTGAGCAGATGGCCAGGTCTATGCTCAATGCTTTTAATCCGGATATAAAAATTGTTGCTGCCCGCGGAAAATATTTTGATAAACAGCAGGTTGTTAGTTCACTTGATAATATGCAGGGTATTGAGGCTTACAGTTTTGTGATGCAGGACAATGCTTTGATGGAATACGAAGACCGTCAGTATATCGGTTATGTCAAGGGTGTGGACGAGAACTTTCTGAAAGTCACTGGCATTGACACAATGATGATCTACGGAGATTTCCAACTTTATTATAAAGGACGTCCTATGGCTGTGGTGGGGGCAGGAATTGCCAATAGCCTCGGAGTGCAGCTTAATTTCCTGGGTGCTATAAAATTGTGGTTGCCACGGCCAGAGGCTAAAATCTCTTTTGACATCACGCAGATGTTTGTCCGCACCCATATTTTTCCGTCCGGAATTTTCTCTGTGCATCAGGATTTTGATAGTAAATATATTTTTGTGCCGCTGGATTTTTTGCAATACACCCTGGGTCTGGATACTAATATAGTTTCTGCTGCTGAAATTAAACTAACAAATGCTGATGCTGCGCCGGAAGTTGAGCGACAGCTTGGCCGGAAGCTTGGAAAGGACTTCCGGGTTATGGACCGTTATGAACAGGAGGCACTTTTCTACAAGATTGTTCATTCCGAAAGGCTGGCTGTTATCCTTATCCTCACCTTTATTGTAATTATAGCTTCGTTCAATGTGATTGCAACTATTTCAATGCTCATTATTGATAAGCGTAAGGATATTGAAATTTTGAATTTCCTGGGTGCAGATAAAACGATGTTGAAAAAGATTTTTATTAATCAGGGGTTGATTATTAATGGTTTTGGCGTGTTGATAGGTTTGATTTTTGGCATAGGACTGGTTATGGTGCAGAAATATTTTGGTATTCTGGAATTTCCGTCTGTGACCTCTTTGTCCTATTTGTATTATCCTGTGGAATTGCGTCTGACAGATATAGCTATAACTCTGGCAATAGTGCTTTTTATCGGTTATTTTGCTTCGGTTTTGCCGGTGCGGTTTTTCATTGAAAAATATTTTAGCAATGGACAGCAAGGATAACAAAATTGATAATGACCTGTTGCGTAAATTGGTCAAATATACTTCTATTCCGTTTGAGTTTTTTATTTTAATCGGAGGAGGTGCTTGGTTTGGTAGCTGGCTGGATAAAAAAATCCAGGATAAATTTCCGTGGCTTACATTTGTTTTTGCTATTTTTGGCCTGGTAATAGGTTTGTATCACGTTTATAAATCTCTCAAAGATGACAACTTACAATAAAATTCTTTCGGCAATAACCATAGTTTTCTGGATTATTATAGGCATTGTTCTGGTTCTGGATCTCAATTTTTATAATTGGGCTTTGTGGATTGTGCCTCTGTTTTTCTATTTTCTGACTTTTGCGATTATAAAATTTTTGGCAAGCAATGTTAATGATAAGTATTTACCAGTAAAATTTTCCCAGGCCAGCTTGTTCAAACTTATAGTTTCTCTTGGTTTTATTCTTTTGTTCAAGCTGTTTCTGGATAAAGAGGATTGGGTGAATTTTATAATCTTTTCCGGGATAAATTATGTTGTTTACACGGCTTACGAGGTTAATTACCTGCTGCGTCTGCTGAGGAACGGTTAAGTATTATCCGGAAGGTTGTTCCTTGTGATGAAGTTCTGAGAACAAATATTTTCCCTTTGTGGTAATCCTGGATGATGCGTTTGACCAGTGCCAGTCCCATACCCCAGCCGTGTTTTTTTGTGGAAAAGCCGGGATTGAATATTTGTTTTTGGTGTCGTCGTCCACCTTGTATTCCTTTTCCTTCGTCGCTAAAATCTATAATGACTTTATCGCCTTCACTTCTGGCTGTTATGGTTATGGTGCCCTGTCCTTCCATCGCATCAATGGCGTTTTTGGCAAGATTTTCTATTACCCACTGAAACAGAACCTTATTCAAATTTACCGTTATGTTATTGTCAATAATATGTATCTTGTAGGATATTTTTTTAGATGTGCGAGATCGTAGATAATCAATCACTTCATCAATCACGTGGCTCAGGTCTGCTGGTTCCAGTTTGGGCATAGTGCCTATGCTGGAAAATCTTTCTGTTATAGCTTCCAGACGGGCAACATCTTTTTCTACTTCTGTTTTCATCCTCGGGTCAATATCCGTCATCTTGATCATTTCCACCCAGGCCATTAACGAGGATATGGGCGTGCCCAGTTGATGGGCTGTTTCCTTGGACATCAAAACCCATAGTTTGTTTTCCTCAGCTTTGGCTGCTACAGTCCCTGCAAAGAAAATTACTATCAAAAAGACTACAACGACAATAAATTGAATAATAGGATAATAGTATAGGGCTGTTAGCAGGAAGGAATCTTTGTAATACAGATATTGACGCACGCCTTCGCCAAGGTCTATTACTATTGGCTTGTGCTGGTCTTTCATTATTTTTAATTGCCTATAGAGATAAGCGCTATCCCGGCTTTTGAGGCTGTCCAGATTGGCATAACTGATGATTTTCCCTTTATTATCGGCAAGGATTACAGGAATAGTAGTATTGCTGCGTATGATTTCCAGGACAAGCGGACTGATTTGTTGATTGACATCAATGTTCTGAACTTCCCTGTATGCCTGTGCCCACAGAGTTATCCGTTCTCGCTCGCTCTGGGAAAGCTGTTTGACAAGGATTAATGTGTAAACCCACGAACCCGCTACGGTCAAAAAAGCCACAAACAACAAAATATAAACGTGTGTTCGTCTCATTTCTCTTTATGATTACGGTAAATGGTTAACGTATTTTACGTTTTATTCGTGTATAACTTGATTGTATTTTATTGGAGAAATTTTGATATTTTAGCTAAATAAATAATTAAAAATTTTACAAAATGGCAAAAATAAGACTGACGAAAATATTTGAATTTGACACTGCTCACGCCCTGTGGAACTACGACGGCAAATGTAAAAATATTCACGGACACACTTTCAAGCTGGAGGTCACTTTGATTGGAGAACCTCTGGACCAGCCCGGACACCCAAAGGACGGAATGGTTATGGATTACGGAGACCTCAAAAAAATCGTCAAGGAACATATCATTGACCGCTACGACCATCATTTTGTCTATAACAATAACAGTCCGCACAAGGAGCTGGACTATCGTTCCGCGGGCTTTGAGGCACTGCGTCCGCTGGACTTCCAGCCAACCAGTGAGCTTATGGTCCTGGAATTTGTGCGTATAATAAAGCAACATCTACCGGATAATGTTCAGCTCTTTTCCGTGCGTCTGTGGGAAACCCCCACTTCCTACGCGGAATGGAACGCCCAGGATAACGAATAAGACAAATTCCCGCCAGAGTTTTCTCTGGTGGGAAACAAAATTCGGCAGACTTCTGTCTGCTATGCAAGTCAAAGACTTGCAAATTTGCATTCCACAAGTCAAAAGACTTGCGGAAATATTGGACAAGACCAGTCCTTTCCCTGTGTCGCCGTGTACTTAGCACCCTTGCTAACCTTTGCGCCCCTTGCGGTTAGAAATAAGAAACTGCCGAACCTCTGTGCTTCTCAGTGTCCTTCGTGGTTTTATTTTTTTAACCACAGAGACCGCGGAGTATCCCGGATCTTTTCTCTGTGTCCTTCCGTGGTTTTTGAAAAGATATCTGCTTCCTCTCATATCTAAAAAAGATTTGCTAATTTTA
>CAZYSM010000055.1:0-1615 GCA_964649975.1 uncultured Bacteroidales bacterium
CAGCGTATAGCTTTTTTAATTGCTTGATTCTGAAAGAAATATCAAGCGTTTTTCCGGCGAGGAAAAATTGTTTTTGTCGCTGGATAACTTCTGGTATTATGGAATTAATTTCGTCCATAACTAAATTTTTACAAGTTTTTTTAAAAATAAAATTTTAAGATGTTATCTAAAAAATTTAACCTTGTAAAAAATTAAAAAAGCACAGATGAGAGCGAGATTGATTTTTATATTCTTTTTATTGTTAGGAATATCCGCGTTTGGCCAGAAATTCAACAGCGGTTACATCGTTTATAATAATGGTGAAAAAGTTTTTGGATTAATAAAGGTAAATCCGCTAAAAGAAAATCCTGACAAATTACTTTTCAAGAAAAATGAAACATCCAGGCCCGAGGTGATAAAACTTTCGGAATTAAAGGAATATTCTTACAATGACCGCCAGTTTATCAAAGCCTTTGTAAAAGTTGATCTCTCGGGGAACAAAAAATTTTCGCACGTTAAAAGCTATGATGAGTTTTTCTCAAAAGATACTCTCTTCCTGCAAGTAGTGTTTAATGGTCCAAAAGCCTTATACTGGGGCTATTACAACAACAAGGATTTGTTTTACATCCGCCGTCAGGATTCCATTGTGCTTCTGGAAGCTCCGTGGGTAATAACACGTGATAGCGTTATGGACCCGGCATTGAACCGCTTGATGAACCGCTACAATTACCAGATACAGACAAAAGTCTCTGGTGAAACCAGGATAACAGTCATTGAGACTTATAAATTTCAGCTATCTGTTTATTTATCAGATTACCCTGGCATCAATTCTGCAATTAACACTACTACATACAATTTTTACAGCCTTTATAACCTGTTCCATAAATATTACAATGAGACTGGCCGCAAACCCGCTTATAGCTATATCCTCCCGTATGAAATTGCAGATATAGGCTTTTTTGCTGGCAAAACATTCCAGAATACAGACATTTCTGGTGAGAACAATATGTTTTTTTATCTCTCCACTCCAAAATTTGTATCTATTCCTTCGGATTATTTCGGAATATATGCACAGAATACTTTTTGGCAAACCAATTACAGATTTTCTTTATACAGCAGCCTGGCTTACCGGAACTTCCACGTCATAGGTGCAGGAACAGGAAAAACAAATTATTACGACTATGTTTATACTTATACCGAGCTGAATATCAGTTTTTTGGAATTAAAATTTTTAATGAAATACAATGCAATATTAAAACCAGTAAGAGTATCGGTATTTTTCGGGGGCGGATATAGTTTTCCCTTATTTGAAAATAGCCCTGTCTATGAATATGGATTGCACAGAGACCAAAAAGTTTTCAAAAAATATGATGCTTTGATACCTCAATACCAGGGCGATAAATATTACACCCAGGAAGCTGCTGCTTATGCTGGCATCTCGGTCAGCAAAGGCAGGCTGGGACTGGACATCACATTGGCACGCACTAATGGCTTTTTGAGCCCAATGCGTCTGATGCAACACAATTCAATTCTGGCTGTCACTTTGACATATTCAGTCTTTAAAATCAAATAAAATGCACAAGTGGAAATTACTGGACAAGAAGCTGCTGGTTGATACCCCAATGTTTGATATGTA
>CAZYSM010000055.1:1715-4655 GCA_964649975.1 uncultured Bacteroidales bacterium
GATACACTTTGTCCTTGCCCGGGATGTAGAGCCAAAGGGTCATATAAATTTTGACCCGTCGGAATATATTGAAACAGAACTTGTTCCACTATCCCGGATACCAGATCTTATCCGATCCGGACAAATCAACCATTCATTGGTTATCAATGCTTTTGCTTATCTGGCTATTGATGGATGTTGTGGTTTTAATCTTAAAGGATAAAAATTAACGCCGTATTTCCACAACTTTTGCTGTATCCAGGTGCAGGCGGATTTTGAGCCAACGGGCAATTTTCTTTTCGCTTGCCTTGCGGTAATAGTAATTTGTGCGATACTTCCACTTTACCAGAAGAGTGGGTATTGTATCCACTGTGCTATCATTCATACAGTAAACTCCACGGGCAAAGCCAAGCTCCTCTATCCGCGGATAATTAATCAACAATTCCTTATAAATGTCAATTACGGGGATAGAGTCCGCTTTTATACGTGTAATTTCGTTCTCCAGGAAGGCGATACGTTTATCTTTATCAGCAAGCAATTGCTCATTTTTACGGTATAATTCCTCCAATAAATCCGACTTAATCTGCTGGCGCAGACGCCTGTCTATATTTTCAAGTTTCTGTTGCATCAAAGCAGTATTATCTTTTGCCTGAAAAATCCTCAATTTCACCCGCGATGGCATTATCAAACGTTTATACCTTTTATTACCTGCTGCAATTCCATATTGATCCAGTTTCTTTTGCCAGCTGTCAATCAAACTGTCCTGTACAGGCCTACCAATAAAATACAAATCTATGTATGCCATCGTATCAGTATAAACCAGATTTTTTGAAATCAATTGAGCATCCTTGACAATTACCTCGTTATCAATAAATTGCGAAGCCAAAGATTTAAAACGGGATTCCTTTATTACGTTCAGAAAAATAATTGCACTGGGGATAATGACCACAAAAGCAAATACAGTAATAAAACGCTTTATACGTTTTTCCCTGTGGGCATCAACAAAATGTTTACGCGGAAATTTAAGGTATTTCACCATAATATAGGTGGCAATGCTGATAAAAACCGAATTGATGAAAAACAGATAAATAGCCCCAAGGAAAAATCTCATCTGTCCTGTGCCAAGGCCGTATCCTGCGGTACAGAGCGGTGGCATCAGCGCCGTAGCAATAGCCACTCCGGGTATAACATTGGATTTTTCCCGGCGGGCAGCAGCTATAATACCAGCAAATCCACCAAAGAGAGCAATCAAAACATCAAGGAACGTAGGACGTATACGTGCCAGCAGCTCGGAATGCGCTTCTTTTATAGGTGTAAGCCAGAAATACAATGTAGATGCCAATATGCTTATCACCACAGCAATAGCAAGGTTTTTCAGGCCTCTTTTGAAAGTATCCATATCATAAGTTCCAATAGCCAGTCCTATTGCCACAATAGGCCCCATTAATGGTGAAATCAACATTGCCCCAATAATAACCGCAGTAGAATTTTCATTCAGACCAATGGAAGCTATGAGGATGGAAAACACTAATATCCAGGCCTTATGTCCGCGGAAAACCATATCCTCGCGCACATCGCTAATGGTATTCTCGTAATCCACGCCTTCTATGGCAAGTATATCACGGAAAAAAGCTTTAATATCCTTCCAGATATCGCGCAGCTGTTTACGCGGGCGCTGTGACTTACTCTCCTGTGGTTTATTGACTAATTGCGGATCCATCAATAAACTTTTTCCAGGATTTTAATCACATCCTCTTGCGGTATATCCAGTGGATTAGTGCTCATAGATCCATCGTTGATGGCTTTATGGGCTACTTCAGGTATTTGTTCCTTAGCCAGGCCGGCCTGAGAAAGTGTGATGGCCATACCAGTAAGCTTGTGCAAACGCCTGTTCATATCACGGATAATCTCAACAGCTTTTTGCGCGCGTTGTTCCATTGGTGTGGCCAGATAGACCTGTTCGCCTGCCAGTGGAAGCAAAAGGCGTGCGTAAAGGTCCGCCAGTTTGGGCATATTGTATTCCATCACCTGCGGAAGCAGTATTGCCATAGCTGTTCCGTGGTGCACGTGTGCCACAGCGCCAAGGGCATGTCCGATGGCATGGACAGCACCGACCATTGAGTTGGAAAAAGCAATACCTGCCATAAGCGAGGCATTAGCCATTGCCAGACGTGCCTTGCGGTCTTTTCCGTTTTCAACAGCCTGGAACAAATAATCCCGGATTAACTCAATGGCACTGTATGCAAAAGCATCGCTGATGGGATTCTTCTGCAAGCAAGTATATGCCTCAATGGCGTGTGTGAGAGCATCCATACCGGTTGCCGCAGTGAGCCGTGGCGGAAGACTCTGTGTCATACGCGGATCAAGTATAGCCAGCCTCGGCACCAACTTGTATGAGACAAACGGCAGTTTGACGTTATTTTCCCTGTCCGAGATAACTGCTACCAATGTAGACTCTGACCCGGTTCCGCTGGTGGTGGGTATAACTATCAACGGTAGCAGCTGCGGGGCTGTCAGACGGTCAACGCCCATTAATGAACGTAAATCTGAGGCATGGTGCGAAATCAAAATATTCAATCCTTTGGCAGTATCAATAACACTGCCTCCTCCAATAGCAATAATAGAATCGCAATTATTTTTCCGGAAAATTTCTGCTACTTCGTTTACTGTATCAATGGACGAATCCGAGGGTGTGCGATCATATATTACGGAAAAATCGATTCCACTGTTTTTCTGAGTGTCCAGAAAAACTTTCAGCAATCCTGCCCCGACAATTCCCTGGTCAGTTATTACAATAGGACGGCTGAGGCCCATCTGCTGCATTTCCCAGCCAAGTGTTTCCAAAGCATCCTGACCAGAATTAATTTTTACAGGCAGGTAAAATTCATAATATTCAGGTAGCATAATATGAAATTTTATTTTTCCTATGATTACGAAGATAAAATTATTTTTTCACTTCCG
>CAZYSM010000055.1:4755-14835 GCA_964649975.1 uncultured Bacteroidales bacterium
AATAAAATTTGATAAAAGTATAAAATTTAAAAGAAAAAATGCTAACTTAAAAGACAGAAGAAAACACATCAACCCACTGGTTATGAGACGCATACTCTTTCTACTATTAATCTTTACAAGCTTGAATGCCTTTTCCCAATCCTTGCAAGGTTTTTACCATTTTACTGGCAAGATACGCAACCGTTATCCCATAACAATGGATTTACTTTTTTCGGGTAACAATATTTCCGGCACAATGTATTATAACAAAGTAGGTCAATATATTGACATTAAAGGCAATGTCTCTGGCGACTCTGTTAAAATGCAAGGCACAAGCCCGGACGGAAAAATTTACGACATTTTCAGCGGAAAAATCTCTGGCAAGGCCATTACAGGTATATGGCTAAATCCGCAATCCGGGAGGAAATATCCTTTTGAAGTTTTGCGCAGCAATAATCACTGTGTTTTGCTGAAAAATTTTACGCTGGAAAAAAAGGATAGTGCAAAAATCAAAGGGGACTACGCTACTTTCAGTTATAAATTTGACGGAGTTTATCCTGTGGCAGCCCCCAGAAAAGGCATAGAAAAACGGCTGATGAAAGAAATTTATGGCCATGATTCCCTACCCATTGAAAAAATCGTAAAATTAGACCTTGACAGTTTGTATTCCGACTGGAAACAATTTTACATTACCGACCCGGATATCTATTCCGTAGATGAGGCAAGTAATGACTTTAACAGAACAATTGACGTGGCTTATAATTCCAATTGTTTCCTTACGCTTGTGTTTGACAGTTATGAATTTACAGGGGGAGCCCACGGATATTTTGCGCGGTACTACGAAAGTTTTGATGCTATGGATGGCCACAAAGTGAAGTATAGTGAGGTTTTTGCTGTGGATACATCAGTGTTATTGGAACAGGCAATTTTACCTGCTTTAGTAGCCTGGCACAAAGAAAATTGTGAGGATGAGGAACTACCAGAAGAAGGCCTCCCATTTCCGGATGGCTGGGGCATAGGCCGTGATGGTATTTTAGTAATATACGACCCTTATTCAATTTTTTCCTATGCCTGTGGACTGGTAGATATTGAAATTCCTTACCAAAAATTAAAAAAATATCTTACAGAGGATTTCAAAAAAAGAATGGGACTGTAATTTGCCTTAAACCGTATCCATAAAATTCTGTTCCACTTTATTAAACACCACTATACCTATTACCAACAGCACCAAAGTAAAAACCGTTGCGTATATCAGATGCCAGGCCTGAAGAGTGCCAACACCCAGAATCGCCTTTTTAAATCCCTCCACTATGGGAGTGACAGGATTAAGGATAATCCACACGCGCCATTTGTCAGGTACCTGAGAGAGGGGATAAACAATAGGTGTGGCATACATCCATAGCTGCATACCAAAATTGATTAAAAACTGCAAATCCCGGTATTTTGTAGTCATAGAAGAAATTAAAATTCCAAAACCCAGACCTAATAATGCTGATAACAGGACCAGATAAGGCAAAAGCAAAATTTCCCATCCAATATGTATAGGAGCACCACGCAGGATAAAATAAATCCAGAACGCTATTAAGAGTGAAAATTGCACTGCAAACTGGAAAAGATTGGATATAACAATGGATATAGGTGTTACCAGACGCGGAAAATACACTTTGCCAAAAATGCCCGCATTACTCACAAAAGTAGTGGAAGTACCTGTGAGACAACGAGAAAAATAATTCCATATAACTGTGCCAGTCAGATAAAAAAGTATATGCGGCACTCCATCAGTGGGGATTTTGGCTATTCTACCAAAAACAATTGTAAACATCACAGTGGTTAGCAAAGGCTGAATAATAAACCATAATGGTCCAAGAATAGTTTGCTTGTATCTGGCAATGAAATCCCGCCTGACAAATAAATATATCAAATCCTTGTATTCCAGGATTTCCTTCAAATTAATGCTCAGCAAGCTTCTTTTGGGCTCAATGACTATGCTCCAATGTTCTTTTTCCTTGCTCACGTGATAAAGTTTAAGATGGACAAATATACAAAAAGGTTAAACTTTTTTCCTCAAACGATTTTTATTAATATTTTTGTTTGTGATTGAAGAAAAAGAAAATTTGCAAAATGATGATTTTAAAGAAGGTATCGGATTTGCCTCCTCATCTGGTTTACAAGTTTATGAAATACAACAAAATCCTCTGGCTGATAGTCATTTTACCATTATTTTTCCTGTTTTCATTGATAGCACTGGTATCAATGGGAAAAGTAGGATATATTCCGCCTTTTGACGAGCTTGAGAACCCCAAAAGCAACCTTGCCACAGAAATATATTCCGCGGACGGAAAATTACTTGGAAAATATTATCTGGAAAACCGTACCGTTGTTGATTTTAACGAACTCTCACCCAATATACTGGCAGCATTAATTGCCACAGAAGATATACGTTTCTACAAGCATCCCGGTATTGATATGCGAGCTCTGGCACGTGTGCTGGTCAAATCCATATTACTGGGAGAATCTGCTGGCGGAGGCAGTACACTCACCCAGCAGCTGGCTAAAAATCTGTATAAGATGCGTCAGAAACTGGACATCCGGGCAAAAACCTTACCCGGAAAAATCTGGAAGATGCTTATCATGAAAGTGCAGGAATGGGTCACTGCTGTCCGCCTGGAAAAACGCTATTCCAAGAACGAAATTCTGGTTATGTACCTCAATACTGTGAGCTTCGGTCATAATGCTTTCGGAATAAAAGCTGCGGCAAAAACATTCTTCGGCACCAGTCCGGACTCTCTGACACTGGAACAGGCTGCTACTCTCGTAGGACTACTGCGTGCCCCAACATATTACAGCCCGGTCTTGCATCCCGACCGTTCATTACGCCGTCGCAACGCTGTGTTATCACAGGTGGAAAAATATCAAAAACAGCTCCAAAAATATTTCGGATGGAAACCCCTGACACATCAACAATTCGATTCCCTGCGTCACCTGCCCATCGTCCTTAACTACCATCCTGAATCACATAACCGTGGACTGGCTACCTATTTCCGCGAATATCTCAGATTATACCTGACAGCCAAAAAGCCTGACCCGACAAACTATCCTTCCTGGAATATGGAACAATATCACGAAGATTCGCTATTATGGGAAACTGACCCGCTCTACGGCTGGTGCAACAAAAATCGTAAACCCGACGGTTCACCTTACGACCTCTACCGCGACGGACTGAAAATCTATACTACCATAGATTCTCGCATGCAAAAATATGCCGAAGAGGCTGTTGCTCAACACGTTAAAGAATGGCAAAAAGTTTTTGAAAACCACTATAAACATCGCTGGCGCAAAAGATTGACTTTCAAAATAAAAGGCATAAAAATATCTATCAACAACCCCGACCTTAAAGCATTTGACCCACGGCTGAGCAACAGAGACCTGGCCAAAATCATCTGGAATTCTATGAGACGCAGTACCCGCTGGTTCACCCTCAAATACGGAGGCAAAACTGACAAGGAAATCATTAAATCCTTCCTTATTCCCAGACGTATGCGTGTGTTCTCATGGAATGGCGAGATTGACACAACTATGACCCCGCTGGACTCCATTATCTACTACAAAAAATACCTGCGAGCTGGTTTCATATCCATTGAACCACGTACAGGGTATGTTCGCGCCTACGTAGGCGGAATAGACTTCAGACATTTCAAATATGACCAGGTTATGGCAGCAAGACGCCAGGTAGGATCCACTTTCAAACCTTTCGTCTATACCCTGGCTATGATGCCTGGCGGTTTCTCACCATGTTATAAAGTTCCGAACGTACCTGTAACCTTTGAAGTCTATGAAAACGGACAAAAAGTTGCTTACACCCCAAAATATTCCCATTCTAAATTTGACGGACAGGAAATCACCTTAAAGACAGGTCTGGCTCTTTCGCTTAACCAGATTTCTGCGTGGGTAATGAAACATTACTCGCCTGAGGCAGTAATAGAAATAGCACGGGCTATGGGCATACGCAGTCCTTTGCCGGCTGTTCCATCTTTGTGCGTGGGTGCAGCTGAAGTAAAGCTTGGCGAAATGGTGGATGCTTACACCACATTTGCCAATCACGGAATACACGTCAGCCCCGTGGCTGTCAAACGTATTGAAGATAAATACGGAAATACTATAGCTGTATTCCCTGCCCGGAAAAATCAGGCTATTGACCCAAGCACAGCCTGGCGTATGATAGTAATGATGCGTGCGGTAGTGGATTACGGAACAAGTGTTCGTCTGCGGTATAAATACAATTTCCAGAATGATATAGCTGGTAAAACCGGTACTACTAATGACAACTCTGATGGCTGGTTCATTGGCATGGTACCCAAACTGGTATCCGGCGCCTGGGTAGGCGGAGAGGAACGTAGTATCCGTTTTACCTCCACAGCTCTGGGACAGGGCGCCAGTATGGCTCTGCCAATATGGGCTATTTATATGCAAAAAATATATGCAGATCCCCAGCTGAACAAGATATACAGTCCGGACGATGTCTTTGAAATGCCAGCTAATTACGATGGCGTGCCGTTTGAATGTGCACCTGACATACCCGGAGAAACTAACACAACTTCTGATACAGAAAATGAATTTTAGAATTGTTTTTTTTTACAAATTTATTTTTCTTTGTCACTCAAGATGTCTATGGCTAATAACATTGTGGTATTATGAAAGTTAAACACGTTCTACTTGCTATAATCTTTGTTTTTACAGGCATTGCAGGCTTTGCCCAGCAGGAACACAAAGCTAAATTTAATGCTGGAGATTTTGTCATAGAGGAAGTTTTAGATTCGTATTGGTGGCATATAGCCAAAGTTGGCGACCACGAAATTGCCATTCCCTTGCCTGTGATATTACACAGTAAAGTAAGAAATCAATGGTATTTTTTCTGGTCCAACAAATTGATGGAGGGCAAGCATTACAAAGGCTTTTTCATCAAAGAAGATTCGCCGAACAAGGGCAAAATATTTGAAAAAGATAATCAGGGTAATTTAATCCGTCCGTTGGATTTGTCCATTACCAAAAATGTTGTTGCCATCTGGATAAGTATGATTTTGCTTTTCTGGATATTCCTCTCAGTAGCAAAACGTTACAAAGAAAATCCTCTGCGTGCTCCCAGAGGAATGCAGGCTCTGCTGGAGCCACTTATCCTATTCATCCGTGACGATGTGGCACGAGCATCAATAGGTGAAGAAAAATATCAGAAATATATGCCATTTCTTTTGAGCGTATTTTTCTTTATTTTCATAAACAACTTGCTGGGTTTGCTTCCTACTTTTCCGGGTGGAGCAAACGTCACAGGCAACCTGGCCGTAACAGGTGTTATGGCCTTTTTCACTTTTGTTATTACAACATTCAGCGGAAACAAACATTACTGGAAACATATATTCTGGAATCCGGAAGCTCCCTGGTGGCTGAAGGTACCTATTCCTTTGCTGCCATTTATTGAGCTAACCGGTATCTTTATCAAGCCCACAGTATTAATGATCCGACTTTTTGCTAACATTCTGGGCGGACATATCGTCAGAGTGACTTTTGTAGCCTTGATATTCATCTTTGCTGTTTTTGGCGTGGTAGCAGCTTATGGAATCTCTGTAATTTCCGTGCTGTTCATAGTCTTTGTAACATTCCTGGAGTTGCTGGTAGCATTTATCCAGGCTTACGTATTCACATTTTTATCTGCCATTTATTTTGGAATGGCTGTTGAACAAGAACATTAAAATCCAAACTATAAATTCAAAAAACAATGGAATTACTCGCTTTATTAAATGTGTTATTGCAAGTAGCTAATACCGGAGCAGATTTTATGGCAAAATTTGGTGCCGGAGTAGGTGCCGGTCTGGCTGTTTTGGGTGCAGGTATTGGTATCGGTAAAATCGGTGCCAGCGCAATGGAAGCTATCGCCCGTCAGCCCGAAGCTGTTAAGAACATCAGTTCTAACATGATTCTTTCTGCAGCCTTGATTGAAGGTATTGCTTTCTTTGCTTTGATTGCAGCTTTCTTAATCATAATCTAATTTTCGGAAAAAGTCCCCGAAGCCTTTTTTCGGGGATTTTCTTTGATTTTTTCAATCTTAAAAGGAAGGAAATATGGAACTATTAACTCCTGATCTGGGATTATTATTCTGGATGACGCTTTCTTTCATAATTGTGCTTTTTATCTTAGGTAAATTTGCCTGGAAACCTATCCTTGAATCAATACGCCAAAGAGAAGAATATATCAATGGAGCTATTGAGCAAGCAAACCAGGCACGCCGTGAGCTGGAAAAAGTAAAACAAGACGCAGAAGAAATCCTGGCTGAGGCTCGTAAAGAACGTGAACAAATGCTTAAAGACGCAAAAGAATTGCGCAGCCGTATAATAGCCGAAGCCGAAGAAGAAGGGAAAAAGGTTAAACAACGCAAATTACAGGAAGCTCTCCAGGAAATTGAAGCTGCAAAACATAATGCTCTGAAAGAAATTAAAGATACAGTGGCTGAACTATCTCTGGAAATTGCAGAAAAAGTTTTACGCAGTGAACTATCTGACGAGAAAAAACAACAGGAATATATCCGCAAATTGTTAGAAAGCTCTAATCTGAACTAAAGACCGGTAAAATGAACGAAAGCAAAATTTCCACAAGATATGCCAAAGCTATTTTTGAACTGGCTCAAGAAGAAAATTTACTGGAAAATATCAAACAGGACTTTGACCTGGTAAAACAAGTGCTGGAAATTGACCAGTTCCAGTATTTAATTAAAAGTCCGGTGGTTCCTGTGAGCCAGAAAAAATTAGCTGTTAATGAAATTTTCTCCTCCCGGGTAAATAAATATACCCTGGACTTTCTGCTACTTACCATAGAAAACAAACGAGAGCAATATCTTGAACAAATAATCCTGGACTTCAACGAACTGTATAAAAAAGCACTGGGAATTACCGAAGTACAATTGACCACAGCTGTGGAAGTGGACGAGAAAATTAAGCAGGAATTTACTAATACCCTCAAAAAAATCCTGGAAAGCAAAATAGATTTACAACATAATATCAACCCGGATATTATCGGCGGTTTTATCCTGCGCATAGATGACCGCCTTCTGGATTTAAGCGTTGCTTCGCAACTTAAACACATTAAAAAAGAACTTACAAAATAATAAACTGAAAAAAATGACCACAATAAGACCATCGGAAGTTTCTGATATTCTGAAGAAAAAGATTGCCGGAATAAAATCACAGTCCGAACTGGAAGAAGTTGGTATTGTACTGCAAGTTGGCGACGGCATTGCCCGTATATATGGCCTTACCAACGTGGAAGCTAATGAAATGATTGAATTTGAAAATGGCATCAAAGGTATAGTGCTAAACCTGGAGGAAGATAACGTAGGTGCAGTTTTGCTCGGTCCTTCGGAAGAAATCCGTGAGGGTGATACTGTCCGCCGTCTCAAACGTATTGCTTCCATTCAGGTAGGAGAAGGCCTTATCGGACGTATCATAAACACTATTGGTGATCCGCTGGACGGTAAAGGCCCTATTGAAGGAGAACTCTATGAAATGCCTCTGGAAAGAAAGGCACCAGGTGTTATTTACCGTCAACCCGTTAAAGAACCGCTCCAGACTGGTATCAAGGCTATTGACGCAATGATTCCTATTGGCCGCGGACAGCGTGAGCTTATCATTGGCGACCGTCAGACAGGTAAGACCACTGTTGCCCTGGACACCATCATTAACCAGCGTGAATGGTACGAAAAAGGTGAACCTGTTTATTGTATATATGTAGCTGTAGGACAGAAACGTTCCACTGTGGCACAGATAGCCAAGACACTGGAGCGTTACGGCGCTATGGATTATACAGTAATTGTTTCGGCAAGTGCTTCGGAGCCTGCTGCTTTGCAGTTTTATGCTCCTTATGCCGGTGCTGCCATCGGTGAATTTTTCCGTGATACAGGACGTCACGCTCTTATTGTTTACGACGACCTGTCCAAACAGGCTGTGGCCTACCGTGAAGTATCCTTGCTGCTGCGCCGTCCTCCAGGACGTGAGGCTTATCCTGGAGATGTGTTCTATCTGCACTCCCGTCTGCTGGAGCGTGCCGCAAAGATCATTGAGGACGATGATGTCGCCCGTCAGATGAACGACGTGCCCGAATCTATCAAGCACATGGTCAAAGGTGGTGGTTCGCTTACTGCTCTGCCAATTATTGAAACTCAAGCAGGCGACGTATCAGCATATATCCCAACGAACGTTATTTCTATTACCGACGGACAGATTTATCTGGAAGCTGACCTGTTCAACTCAGGCGTGCGTCCGGCTATTAACGTTGGTATCTCCGTATCACGCGTGGGTGGTGCGGCACAAATAAAAGCAATGAAGAAAGTTGCTGGTACTCTCAAACTTGACCAGGCACAATACCGCGAGCTGGAAGCTTTTGCCAAATTCGGTTCCGACCTGGACGCAGCCACTCTGGCTATCATTGAGAAAGGACGCCGTAACGTGGAAATCCTCAAACAGGATAAATTCAGCCCTGTTCCGGTAGAAAAACAAATCGCCATTATCTTTGCCGGTACACGTAACCTGCTCAAAGAGGTGCCACTGCACAAAGTACGCGACTTTGAAAAAGAATATCTGGATTATCTGGAAACACATCATCGCCAGGACGTCCTGGACGTGCTCAAACAGGGTATTATTAACGAGGATATTGAAAAAATCCTTACAGACGTTGCTCTGAAAATTGCTAAGAATTATAAACAAAACTCTTAATCCACAGAAGGAAGGCTAAGCCTTCCTTCTGTTAAGCTTTTGCCTAATATGATCAGCTTTGACGAACTGAAAAATAAATGGAACACACTGCCCGAACCTGTACGCCTGGACCTGCTGGCTTATGCCACAGCTCTAATAGAGGAAAACAAAAAGATTTCAGCGGACAAGCAAAAAGAACTGGAAGAAAGACTGGAAAAATTTAACACAGAAGAAAACGCTGTTAGCTGGGGGCATATTTACAATAAAATGCTTGAAGAACTGATTTGATGTTACGCAAGAAATTCAAAATATATCTTTCGCAGGCAGCATTGGATGATTTGCACTATCTCACGGAATTTTACAAGAAATTAATGTTCCGTCTGGCTAAAAACCTGATCATTGAAATGAACGAGGCATTCGGCCGCCTGCAAACTAATCCAGGAACTTTTGCCGAAGGCTATAACGGAAAATTCGGAATAATTACCCTGCGCAAATATCCCGTGGAAATCTATTATACCATTGACCAACACGATATTATTGTTCTATCAATAGAACACAAAAACCAACATCCAAACAAGTGGATTGACAGAGTTTAAAACAATAGGATTATGCAGAACCTCAAAGATATACGTAAACGCATAAGCTCGGTAAAATCTACCAAGCAGATTACTCAAGCAATGAAAATGGTCTCTGCAGCCAAGCTGCGTAAAGTACAAAACCGTATTATCCAGCTGAGACCCTATACCAATAAAGTAAAATCCCTTCTGGAAATCATTGTAGCCAGTGCCGAAGGTGAACTTGACAACCCATTGTTTGAGGAACGTCCTCTGAAAAAGGTACTTATTGTTGCCATAAGTGCCAACCGTGGCTTATGCGGAGCTTTTAACAGTAATGTAATCCGCCTGGTGGAGGAAACTGCTAAGGAATACCAGGATCAGGGCATTGATGCCGAAATCTTTTCCATAGGCAAAAAAGCTGCTGCAGTACTACGCCATCGTGGATATAACGTTGTCAAAGAAAACACTGATGTAATTGAAAAAGTTAGTTTTGAAAAAGCCCGTAATGTTGCACAGGAACTGATTGACCTGTTTATTGCTGGAGAATACGACCGCATAGATGTAGTGTATAATAGTTTCAAGACTCCAGGGTCGCAGCTGCTATTGCGTGAACAATTTTTGCCAATCCCAAAACCTCAAGGCGTTAGCATCAGTAATATGAATTTTATTTACGAGCCAGATTTACCAACAATAATTGACCGACTGGTCTTTGGCTATCTTCTTTTCGTGGAATTTTTCTATTATCTGCTTGATTCGTATGCAGCCGAGCAAGGCGCCCGTATGACAGCTATGCACAAAGCAACCGACAA
>CAZYSM010000056.1:0-14803 GCA_964649975.1 uncultured Bacteroidales bacterium
TTTGGGTATATTTTTTTTCAATAAATTTATCAATACCAACAGATATAACCATAAATCTGACAATAGGCAATGGCGTAAAAAACTGCCCCTCTGATTGTTTAACTCCGTGATTAAGTAAAAGTTCGAAGAAATCTCCCAGAATTTGATTTTTATGAGAATATTTCATTTTATATCTCTGCAAAAGCTCTATAATTTCACTTAAAATAAGAGCATTCTGGTAAAAAAGTTTTTTATTATGAACCTCCTTGAAAGCAAATTCGTTATTCGTGTAATATTTTATTTGCCTGAATATGTCTTCTAATTCCTCTAATGGGGTGCGTTCAGGATATAATTTTATATTTTTTCTAATATCCTCATCAGAGAAATAAACAAAATCTTTTACACCGAGATATTCTTCCATCCCTATTTTATATAGTTGCTGTAATCTATCTACGAGGTTCTCAAAACTCTCTCCAAATTTTACCTGAAAATCAAGTATATCATCCTCATTTTTTTTCTCTTCATCCACAATTTTACATAGGAACAAAGACATCATCTTATTAAACGCATTAGCATTATCCGAAATATTATTATGTCTGAGTATCTCTGCAAAAGCATTAAAAAGTCCCTGAGAGGATTTTAAGGGGACTAAATCTTTTTTCTTTAAAGGTTTAAGGTCAAGGTTATAAAGACCTGCGTCAGGCTCAAAAATACCGTGTTTAAAAACAAATTGATTAAAAACTCTTTTCCATACATCAACCAATTCAGGCACAGAAGTGGCTTCTGAGAAAGAACAAGGTATTTCCTCATTTTCTTTGTTTTTTTGACGGCAGTCCTCTATTAATCTTTGCATTTCTTCGCCGTTATCATCTACTCTAATAATAACATTGTCGTATGTTATCTCTCCTTCCTCAAATGTACTGGCATACAAAACCAAAACATCGGTATTTTTTTCTTGTTGAAAATAGCTAAATAATTGCCCACCATTTTTAAATAATCTAATCTTTTCCTTTTCAAATTCCTCGCCCCAGGTTTTACATTCTACAATCATAAAAGTCCTAAGTCTTTCACCTTCTGCGTTTTCTTTATCCAGAGGTTTATATACGGTAATATCTGCTTTGCCACTCTTTCCTGTGCGTCCAAGTTTCCATTTACGTTCCAGGTGGATATTCTCAGGTTTATAGCCAATGTCAAGCAAACGATTGACAGCTTCCAGAACAACAAAATTCTCAGGATTTTCAAAATTAGATGTGGTCAAATCTCCGAGCAATATTTCACCGGTAGGATTAGGAATTGACGCTTGCGTAGTGCTACGTTTCGGATTGTAATAAATTAATGATTTGGCAGGATTATTTTCGTTAAACTCTATCTTTATAACATAACTATCATGCTTTTCATACTGCTTTTGCCATATATTCGTCTCTATTTCAGTAAATCCAAGTTTTTCTAAAAACTGCTTTATTTCCTCAATATTTTGAAAATTCATAGCTATTTTATAGTTTTATAATTGTTGTGTAAAATTATAAAAATACACGATAAAAATTATTACGTGTTCCTTTTTTGCTACCAAATTTTTTGTGAAATAATTATTTCTCAGAGAAACAGCCTTTTGTCTCGGCTCTCAGAAATCCCAGCCGGATCACCGAGCCGAGACCTGCGTCTCGGCTTTTTTTGTATAAAACCCCGATTTTTCAAGGTTCGTAGCCCACCTTTGCCAATTCCGCCAGGACAATTTTGCGAGTTTTTACCCCTAAAAAAGCACTTTTTTTGATACCAATTTGTACCCTGCTTTGATACCCGTTTTTAATATTTTATGTATTTATAAGACAAGGTAATTTCGCTGTTGAACGGATTTTTACAGATAAAGATAATTGGTTCTCACTTGTGCTGTTTAAAAAGTTGTAGATTAGTACATTAGATATTGCTTGCTTTTATTCTGCCATCCTGCCTGATACTGGTAATCTACAAAAAATATTTTCAGGTCTGCTTGATATTCGTAATCTGTGAAATATATTTTTTTATCTGCCTGATACTCATATTTCACAAAGTACCATAGCCCACGGTTTCCCTGAGCCTGGTATTCATACGGGACTTTATAGACGCACAAATCTGCCTGGTATTTGTGCTGAACAACGTAAACTTTTACATCTGCCTGGTAAGCATATTGTGTGGCATAGATTTTTTGTGCCCTCAGAGAGACAAAAGTAAGTGAGAATAATCCCAGGAGGAACAAGTTTTTCATAGCAGTTTTTTCAGGAAAGATATGAATAAATCACCAAAAAGTCCACAGAAAAAAGGGGCAAGCTACTTGCAACGCGCCGCTCTACCTCCTTACCCTTGCTTCCTTCCGGACCTGGGGGAGTTCGGAGGGAGCTGGCCGTACAAGGCTTACCCCGATGCAAAAGTAGATATTTCTTTTTTTAATTGCAACAGTGTCCGGGATTTTTTTATTTTTATTTTTGATGCACATTAAATATCTTTGGATGACACATAAACACACGATTATGAACAGCGAAGGCAATCCTATGCATATTAATAATATTTTAAAAATCAGTACTGTATTCGGATTAGTAATTTTAAGCTTTGATTTTTTTCTACTTGCTATCCATAGAGCTAATATTGCTGATGCTAATAACTTCTGGGTTAATGTAAAATATTTAATCTGGGCTATAGGAATTTTCTATGCTCTCAAATGGCTTCATATCCAAAATCCTCAGCGATCTTTTTTCAGCTATCTGGGCTTTGCCATGGCTATTGCATCTTTTGTATCCCTTTTTGATATTTTCTTTTATCTGCTTTATACTCAGGTGATTAATCCTGGAATAAAAGATGTTATCATTGAGTCTATGATTGCGGCAAATAAAGAATTGTTTACTACTAATACCCAGCTGCCTCAGGATATTGTACGTGATATGTTACGTGCTAATTTTGGAGGTATTTTTAGCTTTAGTCTATATATTTCTTATATTTTTCTTTTCCTGTTTTATGCTGTATTTTTCACGGCATTTCTTAAATTAACGTCAAAAAACAAAAAAATCTGAAATGGACCTGTCAATTGTTATTCCATTATATAACGAAGAGGAATCCCTGCCCGAACTTACCGAGTGGATTGTACGGGTGATGGAAGAGAATAATTTTGATTATGAGATAATTTTTATTGATGACGGAAGTACGGATAATTCGTGGGAGGTGATTCGTGGTTTGCGTAAGCAATACCCTCGTATCCGGGCTTATCGTTTCCGGCGTAATTACGGTAAGGCTGCCGGTTTGTATGTTGGTTTCCAGAAAGCAAAAGGAGATGTAATCATCACCATGGATGCGGATTTGCAGGATTCGCCTGACGAGATACCTGCACTATACCGCATGATAACCGAACAAGGCTACGATCTGGTTAGCGGATGGAAAAAGAAACGTTACGACCCGTGGTTGTCCAAGAATTTGCCCAGTAAGATATTTAATTTCACTGCCCGTATGGTCTCTGGGCTTAAACTGCATGATTTTAATTGTGGGCTTAAAGCTTATAAAGCTAAAGTGGCAAAAGCTATAGAGCTCTACGGTGATATGCACCGCTATATACCTATTCTGGCCAAGAATGCTGGTTTCAAAAGGATAGGGGAAAAAGTTGTGCAACACCGTCCGCGTAAATACGGAAAATCAAAGTTTGGAGCATCTCGCTTTATTCACGGTTTTCTGGATTTGTTAACCCTGACGTTTTTAAGCAATTTTGCCAAACGGCCTATGCATTTTTTCGGATCATTGGGTATGTTGAGTTTCCTTGTGGGATTTATTATCCTTGCTTATTTGTCTTATGAAAAACTATTCCATGATGTCTATAAGATAACTGACCGTCCCTTGTTTTATCTGGGTGTATTAACTGTGATACTGGGCACTCAGTTGTTTTTGACAGGTTTCCTTGGAGATATGATCACCCGTAATTCACCTGTCAGAAATGAGTATCAGATTGATGAGACGCTGGAGTAGTAATCATATTGCGTAATTGAAAATTATAATCCAGTGCTTTGGCTATAAATTCTCGGACATAGTCGGTTAATTTTTCCTGGGTTATGTGTTCCAGATAAAAGTATATTGTAGAAAAAATTATATTGTCGTTATTGAGGCTGAAAAACATATATTTAAGGCCAGAATTTTCTTTGAGTAGAAAATCATAGATTTTTTTTCTTAATTCGTGATGTCCGGCTTTTTTTAATTCCTGCAGTGATGCCAGGCGGGTATATACCACCAGTGATGACGAGTCTTTATCCAGTTGAAATAATATGCTAATCCCTGATTTTTCAATTTCCCAGAAATTTTTGCCAAGATATGTGAGAGCTGGGTTATAATTCAGATTTTCAATGATTTTCTCAATTATGATTTCTTCCTTACTTTTCAGTTGCGTTTTTTCTTTATAAAGAGTTTGAGGTAAAATTTCCCCACAAAAAGCACATTTTCCGTAAGTTACCAGGTCTGGGGTCAAAATTTCTCCGCAATAAGGACAGCGGAACGCATAAGTATCCTGATAATCACCATATTCAAATAGCACTTCTGATATCAAATCCAGAGGCATAACATCCAGACGGTCAGGATGTTTATCTACGACAATACCCAGAGGATCACCATAGAGGTTTTCTACAAAAGCCCCATATACCATTGGCAGGTTTAAACCAGTTTTTATTTGAAAGTATTTAATTGTATCCTTTTCCACAATGCGTAGTACTGATGAAGAATGTTCAATCAGCCCCTGCGAAAAAGTTTTTACAAATATTTTTAAGTGTTGTCCGGGTAGGGGCAGGTCTGCAAATTCCAGTTTGTCTGTAATTCTTTCCACGAGTTTTATCTGGTAAGCAGATATATTGTATTTGGGGTCGGAGAAAATGGCTTGTGCCAGTTGTCGTCCGAACATCTGGTTACGCACAAGTATTTGTCTATATCCTTCTGTGCCTTTATAGCTGGTAATAAGTATATTAAGTCCAGGTAGGATAATCCCGTTTTGCACTCCGCTATCTGTAGCTACCAGAGATAATATTTTGGCAATATCTTTATTTTTCATTGCTTAACAGGTTTATAACTTCACTGAGGTAAGTACTGGAAAAACTGGTGATTGAGGAGAAATCTATGCGGCTTACTTTAAAGCGTCCACGGAGTTTATGTTTTTCAATTATTTTATTGATGCGGTATTCTATGACGAAGCTGTTTAGTTTGCCGCGGGAAACATATTTGACAGAGTAGCCCATATCCAGGAAAAAATTATCGTTATAAATACGCCATAATACGTCAAGTAGTTCTTTCAGCATAGGTTTCAGGGCGATGTGGAAGTTTAAATATCCAATGATATACTCAATTACAACATTGAAAAGGTTAGGGAAACCCTCAATGATATATTGTTTTGCGCCTTCCAGTTCTGTGGAAATGAAATCAATAATTTTGGCGTTATCCACGGCTGAGACTACTGAAAAAGTAGAAATCACCCTGTAAAGTGATTTTGATATTTCACTGTCAGTCCATTCGGCTAACTCGGATAATGAAGTAAACAAATAATCGTTTTTGTTTACTGTATCCAGTGTGTTGTTCCAGAAAAAACTGTCTAATTTTCTCAGATAATCCAGCAATACACCTTCGGGGGCAAGCAAATAATAGAGTTTGTATATCAAGGACAGAAGTAGATAACTTATTGTACCTTTGTTTATTTCCTTTTGTCTGGTATCCCGGGATAATTTTTCCACCAGTGACAGTCTCTCTTTAATCCATTGGCGCAGGTATTTGATTTTTGTTTCTATTTGATGTTCGGGGAGTTGTATGATATGTTGGGTGTTTATGGGTGTGAAGTTTTTATATTTTTCTATAAGAATATCGTCGTAACTGTCGGCTGTTATGGAGAGCTCTTTTAAAGCTTGATATAGTATTTGTGGTGGTACAACACTTACTGGAGCATTGAAGGCAAGGCGTATCGTCTCGGGTGTAAGTACAAATTTTGAATAGTTATACTGGAAATTATCCTGTAAAAGTAATTCCATCAATTCAGTGGGGAGGCCACCGCTATAACGCACTACCTCGGAATGTACATCAATTTCTTCCTCAGTTATTTTGCCTATAATTTTTTTGGATCCCTGGAAAAGTTCAAATCTGATTAGGTGATTATCAACCTGATAGTTAATATTGTTAAGTTCGGGTACTAATAAATATTCCAGCAAATTTTTGTAAGCTTCAAGATATTTTTTCTGCAGGTATAGTTTTTCTGCATTTTCCCATTTTTCCGTACGGCTGAAATTAATGGCTTGTTCGGTATATTTTCCCAGTTCAATGCTTAAATCGGATTTTTCCTTGCGGGATAATAAAGCAGAAAAAAATCTGGTGATAAAACTCATATTAAAGAAGTTTCTTTTCTTTTACCAAAATACAAAAACTAAATCAAAGGGGCAATAGGTATAAAAATAAACGGGGCTACCGTTTTTTGCGGTAACCCCGTTATTGGTAATTCTGCGGAAAAATTTTAACCTTCAAGGACTTTCATTATTTCGTCGGTCAATTCCATATTGTGGTAAACGTTCTGCACGTCGTCCAGGTCTTCCAGGTCGTCAATCATACGCAGAACTTTGCGTGCTGTTTCAGCATCAACTTCTTTTGTGGAAACAGGGATGCGCTGAAGGTCTGCACTTTCGGGCTCAATACCCAACTCATTGAGTTTATTACTCATTTTTCCGTAATCTTCAAAGCTGGTGGTTATGACTATGAAGCCCTCTGATTCTTCAATGTCCTCAGCACCAGCATCAATGAGTTCCAGCTCCACTTCTTCGTTGAATTTATCAGCCGGAATGCGGAAAATACCTTTGCGGTCAAAGATAAATTTGAGTGAACCACGCTGACCAAGGTTGCCGCCACGCTTGTTAAAAATAGCGCGTACCTCGCTGACTGTGCGGTTATTATTATCAGTCATAGCCTCAACAAAGATAGCAACGCCTCCTGGTCCGTAACCTTCAAATGTAACTTCTTCCAGGTTAGTAGGAGATTGAGTGGCTTTTTTAATGGCGCGTTCTATATTGTCTTTGGGCATGTTAGCACTCTTGGCATTCTGGATAGCCATACGTAAACGCGGATTAAACTCCGGATCTGCACCACCTTCCTTAATAGCCACTTCTATTTCGCGAGAAAGCTTGGAAAACAGCTTTGAACGTTTTGCATCCTGGGCCTGTTTGCGGTATTTGATATTTGCCCATTTACTATGTCCAGCCATAAAATTATTTTTTTCAAATTTGTTATTCCTTGCAAAGTTAATGAATTTAATATAAAGTAGAAAATATTAAAAATAAACAGAAATTATTTTTTTATTTATATAATTTTATTTTATTTTGTTTTACATTATTATATGTTAATTTAAATTTATATGGGGTGGGTAAATATAAGAATAGCTTTAGCTAATTTATTACCTGGATTATTTCCTACTCTTTTTCTCATGTTTTTTTTTATGCCCAATAGTCAAAGAATATTAGATATTTCTTATATTACTTCCAATATTAATATCTCCAATATTACTATTTTTTTTATTTGTAGTGTTATAATAGGAATTATTATAGATTTATTGAGGCCTAAAGTTGAAAAAATTTATATAAAATATCTTAACATTTCTTCTATTGTTTTTATAATTATTAAAGTATTTTCTGCTTTTACCAAACATAAAGTTAAGTTTTTAACTTTAAAGCAAAAATTTGACTATTATGATAGAAAAGAAAAAGAAGTAATTAAATTATGGATGTCTATTCAATTATTTAAACATAAAGATTATATCCATAATTGGATAAAAGAAAATGATATCTTAAAAAAAGAGTTTTATAATCCAACTATAACTAGTGGTGATAGATGGGCTTTAATTAATATTATAGAAAAAGATAGCCTAGAATTTTTAATGCAAGAATATTTTTCTTTTTATCAATTTTCATTTAACCTTATGGTTTCAATAGTTATTAGTTTAGTAATTTTATTTTTTTTATCAATATTTAGAAAAATAAAATTCGTGTATTATATTTTTATAATAATTTTTATTTTTCTTATACTTCTTGATAATTTAACAGAATTTTGGTTGTTATCTACTAAACGTTTTGTTAGAAAATTGATAATTTTTTCTTTATTAAAATAATTATTAAAAAATTTCTATTTCCCCGGTAAAAACTTTATTTGCCTGTCCTTGCAAAAAAACTTCCTTGAAACATCCGTTATTTTGCTCAAAATATACTTTTAGTTTTCCTCCGCGGGTTAAAACTTCTATTGGCGATGAAAGATTTTTTATTTCAGCGCTGGCCAGTGCACTGGCAACAGTGCCGGTGCCGCAGGAAAGCGTCTCGGCTTCCACGCCTTTTTCGTAAGTGCGGATTTTTATCAGGTTTTTGTCCAGTATTTCTACGAAATTCACATTAGTTCCATCGGGGGCATAACGGGGACTATAACGTATTTCTTTGGCCGTGGGGATAATATCCATTTGGTCAAGATTTTCCGTAAAGATAACAACGTGATGAGTGCCGGTATTGAGATAATATTCCTTGCCGTGTTGTTTTATTCCGCATACCTGGGTCATTTCCAGCTTAACAGTGTCCTCGCCTGTGATTTGTGCCCTGTGCTTGCCGTCGCGGGCACGGAAGAGTGTTTGCTTGTCAATAATACCAAGATGTGCGGCGAAGATGACACTGGCACGTCCGCCATTTCCGCAGAAACCAGCTATAGACCCGTCCGGATTATAAAAATCCATGAAAAAGTCAGTTTGTTCGTCTGGGCGGAGTATGATAAGCCCGTCCGACCCAATGCCGAAATGCCTGTCGCATAGTAGTTGTATCTGCGCCTGTGTCAGGTGGAGGCTGGTTTCAAATCCGTTAATGAAAATGAAATCATTACCTGTTGCCTGATATTTTGTAAACTTTATTTTCATTTTCTAACTCCTTTTATTAGTGGAACAAAGCTAAATCCGCCGTAGCGTTCGGTTATATAGTCATCCTGTGAGACTTTTGTAATTCTTACCATAGTGCTTGTGCCCATTCCACTATCCACGGGTGCAACGAGGATGCCGCCTGTTTTTAGCTGTTCCAGCCATATCTGCTGGAGTTGTCCCGAGGCTGTTACAATTATTCTATCAAAGGGTGCATAATCTGGTAAGCCCTCTGTTCCGTCTCCGAAAAACACATGGATATTATCGTAACCAAGATCCTTGAGGCGTTGTTTTGCCTGCTGGTAAAGGCTGAAAATCCGCTCTATGGTATAGACTTCTGCGCCCATGTTTGCCAGAATAGCAGCCTGATAGCCAGACCCAGTGCCGATTTCCATAACTTTATGTCCTGGTTCTACGTCCAGCAATTCTGTCATAAAGGCTACAGTGTAAGGCTGGGAAATCGTTTGTCCCTCACCTATTGGTACAGGATAATCTTCATAAGCCTCATCCCAGTGCAGGCGTGGAATGAATTTATGGCGTTCCACGCGGCGCAGGGCATTGAGGACACGTTCGTCGCTTATGCCTCTGGAAGCAACTATTTTTACAAGATTTTCCCGGAGTTTTTCAAAATCCATAAAGATAAAATTATCTTTGTCATAGATTACACAAATTTAAAACATTTTTCAATGAAAAAACTCTTTTATTTGTCCCTGGTGCTGTTAATTTTTGCCGGATGTAAGAATGATATGAAAGTGGTAAAAGGAAAGAATTTTTTTATCAAATTACCTGTGGGGGCGGAGAATTTTACTGGACAAATGCTTGAAAATTCCTTGCTGGAATTTGGAGACACTGCCAAACACGTTTATTTTATTGTGGAGGAGAAAAAGACCACGAAAGCTATAAGCCTGGATTCGGCACGAGAGAGTTTTGTGGACTATAATTTGAAGGAGGATGTTATTGATTCGGATTATACCGTAAAGCCTCTGGGGAAAAATGGACAGATGATTGAAGCCGAGACTATTACGCTTAATCCTGCTGATATGAGTTCTTTCCAGACTTACTGGGTTGTTGGCATTTATCAGCATTCACCCAAGGATTATTATATTGTCTGGACATGGACCGACAGACTCTATAAACCGGATAATGAAAAACTGCTCAAGTCAGTGGTCAAATCTTTTAAACTGAAAAAGAAATGAAGGTAATAGACACATTACCTGATGATTATCAAGCAAGAAAAATAGCATGGATAATCCGTCATGCTCACCGTGATGGGGATAAGGACGAAATTACAGACCAGGGCAGGGCAGCAGCGGCACTATTGGGACAGAAATTGAAAAATTACAAAGTTAATGCAATATATAGCTCGCCAGCAGACCGTTGCGTGGAGACAGCCCGTATCATTACTGAAAATATCGGACGCGACATCCCAATTATCCTTGACAAACATATAGCAGAACAGGGCGTTTATATCACGGATATGCAGAAAGCTCTGGATATTTATCATAAACTTGGTAAAGAACAATATTTCAGGCGTCTTCTTACAAATGAGAATTTGCCCGGACATACCAGATTTTCTGTAGCAGGAGAGAAAATTTCAAATTTCATAAAAAACAATACTACCGAGCCCGGAATAACTTTTTTCATCACTCATCACTTTATAATCAGAATGTTAAATCACTTTTTGAAAAAACTATCTTACAAAGACCGTTTATTAAAAGTTGAACCTTTGCAAGGAATTTTGGTAGAAATCTAAAAAATATAAGATATGACTGCATTAGAGCTTAAATGGCTAATGATAGGTATAATTTTGTTTTTCTACTTGCTGGAATTATGGCTTAAGGTGCTTAATCTAAAGCATCAGAGTGAGGCTATCCCCGCTGAGTTCCAGGATGTTTATGATGCTGAGAAATACCGCCAGTCGCAGTTGTATAAAAAGACCAATACGCGTTTCTCATTTATTACCAGTAGTTTTGCCACTTTGTTAATTGTTTTGATGCTGTGGTTTGATGGCTTTGCGCTGGTCAACCGTTGGGCTTTTTCTGTTTCATCTAATCCGGTGTGGGCTGGGTTGATATATTTTGCCATTTTGTATTTTGCCTATGACATCATTACTCTGCCTTTCCAGATTTACGACACTTTCGTTATTGAGGAGAAATTTGGTTTTAATAAAACAACCGTCAAAACTTTTATCACTGATAAGTTAAAATCCTGGATATTGACAATAATTATAGGAGGCGTGCTTCTGGGATTAATTATGTTGATTTTTTACAAAACTCAGGATTATTTCTGGTTGCTGGCCTGGGGCGTTATCATTGCGTTCCAGCTGTTTTTCACCATGTTTTATTCCGATTTGATAGTGCCATTATTCAATAAGCAAACGCCTTTACCCGAGGGAGAGTTGAGGGATAAGATAGAAACTTATGCAGCCAGTGTTGGATATGATCTTAAAGATATTTATCAGATAGACAGCTCGCGGCGTTCCACTAAGCTGAATGCTTATTTTTCCGGATTGGGTAAGAAAAAACGTATTGTGTTGTATGATACCCTGATAGAGAAGTTGACGCCAGACGAGATAGTGGCTGTCCTTGCCCACGAAGTAGGACATTATAAGCACAAACATATACTCAAAGGATTTATAGTTTCTGTGATTGTTACAGGTATTTATCTTTATCTGTTTCAGCTATTCAGTTCCAGCGTGTTGCTTGCTCAGGCAATGGGTGTGGATCAGCCTAATTTCCATATTGCAATAACAGCTTTTGGAATATTGTTCAGTCCTATTGAATTTGTGCTGGGCATCATTACCAATGTTTTTTCCCGTAAGAATGAATATCAGGCCGATGCCTTTGCAAAAGAGACCTATGGAGGTAATCTGTTGATTAGTGCCTTGAAAAAGTTATCTGTGGAAAATTTATCCAATCTCACCCCGCATCCGTTATATGTCTTTTTCTATTATTCGCATCCGCCGCTGTTGGAGAGAATTAAACAGTTGAAGGATAATGTATAAATAAAAAAGCAGGCTTTCTGGCCTGCTTTTTTATTCAACAACTTTATAAGCATCTCTATTCTTGTATCGTTGGGAGAATATAGCTTTTCTACTGATTTCTTTAATCCTGTATTCAGGATACAAAAATATGAGTTTATCCTTGTGGAATTTCTTAGCTCTGTGGATCAACCAAACTGTGTTGCTACCATAGTGATAGCGGATGAGTATTAATGAATAGTTCTTGTTTTCCAGTAAATTATACGTTTTGATGTTTTCTTTGTTGCAGTTAAGTTCCATGGATAATAAGCGGGTAGTATAGTCTTTTTTAGGCTCTATGGACAATGCAAGCGCTATTATTGCAATTATGCCTAAGGCTAATAATGCTATTTTAATTTTAGATTTCATACCTTCTTTTTTTTGTAAAATTAATTAAAAATTTAAAATTTCTTATTTACTTTTTTAACGAAAAATTCAAAATCTTTGTATGTAGAGTTATTAGCAAAAGCTTTTTTCATTACGAAATAGTTATAAGGGTCACGAACAAAGAAATATGCATATTTTGCTAATTCCAGACGTTCTTTATCCGAAGGGAACATCATTATAAGGCCTTGTATCTGGTTGAATCTCAAACAATGTTCACGTATAAATTTTTTTGTTTCTTTCATTCGTGGATAATCATTGGCAATCATCATCAGGTCAACAATTTTCCGCTCTACTGTTGCCTTATCCGTGATCCCATTACACCGGCGCGGTGGCTGGAAAAAAACTTCTTTTTTTCCAATAATTTTTAAGCGTCTTCTGTGTTTTTCTATTGTGATAATGTCTTTGCAATAGGGCTTGAGAGTTAGTTCCATTTTCAGGGGACGTAAATGTCCTGCACTATCCTTGATAACTAATTTTACGGGCTTCTTGTCTTCTATGGCGTAAAAAACAGCAGAATCTGTTCTGTAAAAATCAGGCTTAATAGAATATTCAGTAGAGAAATTAATATTTTCAGGAAGGTTTAGTTTAACTATGCTTATCTGCGCCCGCAATCCTACAGATGTAAGCAATAAAATAAACCCGAAAATTTTGCCCCGCATATTCTATTTTTTTAGTCTTCCTATTATAACCAACGTGCTCAAAGATAAAATGTTACAATCTAAAATAAAGCTAAATAAACATATAATTATGTAAATTGGCGCAAACGTTTGTGTAGAACTAAAAAGAAATCCCTTAAAAAATCCCGGTCCTGTTCAATAGTTTTTTCGGCAGCATATATCCAGAATAAATCCTGGTCAAGGCCCAGACCGGAGAATGATGCTTTTAGTTTTTCGGTATCCAGTGGTAGATTACGTTGTTTAATGAATTTAGAAAACTCATTGATTAACATAGTGTTAATATCCGGATTTATGACTAACATAATTATGTTTTTCTGCAGTTCAATTTCTTTATAGTTTTCTTCAAAGTTTTCAATCCCGGAAGCGGAAATTTTGAAAAGTTGAGTGATAAAGTCATTATCCCGGTTATTACGATTTGCATAATTTTCTACTACACAGATTACCTGCTGTCCAAATCCTGCCAAAATTTTCGTCCATAATATGGCCTGACGTTTACCCCCGGCATTTACAACTGCTATATTCTGATCCGAAAGAGGAAAGCTATTAACTTTAAATATTGTGCTTATCAATTGTTGAATAAGATTGTTTTGTGCAAGGATAACCTTTGATGCAAGTATAGCTGCTGTCAGCTGCGGATTTATGCTATATTTCAGGGTCTGCTGCAGATCTTTTGTTGAGATGGGCTGATTTTGCTGGATAATATCATTGTAATTTAGCTGTTTTACATAGGTCTGATTGCCTTTTTTATATACTCTTACCATCTCTTCCATTTCAGCCATTGCAAGGAGATGCGCCGAAGAAGTGGTAATTATGATTTGATAACCTGTGTTAGTGACAAAACTCTGTAAAAATTTATATAAATTTTCTTGTTGCGTTGGTGTCAGATATATTTCCGGATTTTCCAGTATAATCAAGCCGCTGTCAGAATTGAGAAATATCCGGGCATAGCTTATAAGCACCGAGATGGCTATTAAAGACTTTTCCGATGAGGATAAAGTGTCAAAATCTGCGAAAAATCCTTTTTCTATCTTTGCACCCACGCTTAATCCTGATAAAGGGCGTAGTGAGGATAATAAGCTGAAAGATAATTTGTTTAGTCCAAGGTCAGAGGAAATTTCTTGCATATAGCTTTCAAATTCGGACATTAATTTATTTTCACCAATTATCTCTGCAATTTCACGTATTTTTCCTCTTAATTTTTCTGCTGTATCCGATTGTAGTATTTCCTTGTCCAGTATGGTGCCTATTTTGCCGAAGGTGGACCAGCGGCGGAAAGAAAAAAATTGATGGAAATCCCGTTCTGCTTCCAGCATAACAGCAGGATAATCGTCTTTTATCAGACTTTTACTGGCAAAGATTTCCTTACCTTTATCATCAATGTAGCGTGGCCAATGTCCTTTGTCATCAAATTCCACGCTATAGCCATTGTCAAATTTAATGGATATTTTGATTTTATTCTTAGGATTAAAATTGTGGTATTCTGTAATTTCCAGGTTTTTGCCCCACCAGTTTTTACCAAAAATATTATACAAAGCCCGCACAATATTGGATTTACCCGAAGCATTTTCACCTGCTAATATCATTATACCAGAGTCCGGAAAATTTAGTTTTATATCCCTGATTGAACGGTAGTTTTGAATACGGAAGGATTTTATGCGCATCTGAGAGAAATTATTTTTTTAAAAAGATAATGAAAATTTTTTATTTAAGGAAGTATGCAGAAAATTTACAAAATAATAAAAATACGATAGCTGTGGACTGCAGTAAAGAGCAAGGGATTAATTTTCTTTGTAATTGCTTTTGTTGTTATCTCCTGTTTCCGCAAATCTTTGA
>CAZYSM010000057.1:0-12460 GCA_964649975.1 uncultured Bacteroidales bacterium
TATGGAGTGGAATAAGTCACTTAGCAATATAATCAGTTCATTTTCCGCATCAGCTGTTTATCAGACCATAGCAGAGCAATATCTCTCCTATGATTTATTGCTGAAATTATTGGAGAGACTGTCAGATTTCTGGACAGTAAGGGAGATAGGTCGGAGTTTTGAGGGACGAAAGATTTATTCAGTGGAAGCGGGTAACGCTAATGGTCAACGTGTATTGTTATGGTCCCAGATGCATGGAAACGAGCCAGCTTCTACGTTTGCTCTGTTGATGTTGCTGGAATATCTTTCTGATGATAACAATCCTTTTGTCCGCGAAATATTATCTTCTACATATCTTGTAGCTATTCCTATGCTCAATCCTGATGGGGCTGTCCGTGGCCTACGACGTAATGCACAGGGTATTGATATAAACAGGGATGCTCGCAGGCGTACTTCCCCCGAAGCCCGTTTGTTAATTAGGGTATTTGAGGATTTTAGTCCACGTTTCTGTTTTAATCTTCACGACCAGGAGATTTACTATGCCCCAGCTGGTTCGGACAGGCCTACAACGATGGCTTTTTTAGCTCCTTCGGCAGATAGTAGTAAGTCTATTACACCTGCCCGTGCCCGTGCTATTGACATCTTGGGTTATGTTATATCGTGTTTAAAGGATTATACTCTGGCACGGTATAATGATGAGTTTATGCCTAATGCTTTTGGTGACTATTTTTCTTCTCGTGGTGCAGTGACTATGCTTTTTGAAACCGGATATATTATAGGCGATGATAGGCGTTTGCAAACTTCACTTTTGCATGCAGCTTCCCTGCTGTTGGCTCTGAGGCGGATTATACAGAAAGACGAGGATAATAAATTTGAAAATGAATATAAATCCCTGGCTTTTAATGTGAAAAATGCTTTTTTTGATTTTATTATGAGAAATGTTATTTTATCCTCAGAAAAAGGAGATTTTATGACAGATATTGCAATAAATCGTGATAGATTGGACCCGGATAGTTTTGTGCTGCTGGATAGTCCTTACTATGTTTATGATATAGGAGATTTGCAAGATAAAAAAGCTTTTGAGGAAAAAGATTTTGACGGTAAGCTGGTTTTGCCTGCAGAAAAAATTTTTATGTACGCTCCCGCCAATTGGTTATTGAAATATTTTTGAAACTTTTTAGCAAGGAATTTGTTTAATAAAAAGTGATGAATTAGTGCTGATGAAAAACAAATTGAAATACATACTGTTTTTGTTTTTGTTAGTGTCAAGTAAAGTTTACTCCCAGTATATTCCTATTGAAGAACAGAAAGCTAAATTAATATGGAATTTGCAGAAATATATGACCTGGGAGAATGACCAGTATATTGACCAGATTATCCTTGGCACTTATGATTGTCCGCCTTCTATGCTTAAAGCCTTGGAAAGATATAAGCCTTCCAGATTTGCTACTGGTGTGGATTATAAAATTATTAATTTTCATTCTTTGAGTGAATTACGTTATTGTCACATTTTCTATTTACCTGAAGATAAAAATTATCTGGCAAAAGATATTTTTAAATTTTATCAGGCTTCGCCCACGGTTATTATTACGGATAATTGGTATAACAAAGAACAGCTGATGATTAACCTTTTTGTAGAGGCCTCTGGTCAGCGTGTGAACTTTGAATATAATATGGAAAATATTATAAATCACGGAGTTAGCTTGATGCCTGGTTTTGATCAGCTGGGTGGAATAGATTTGAATGCAAAAAAACTCCTTCAGCAAACACGTAAGGAACTTGCCAAAATAGAATCGCAACTGAAACTTAAGGAAAAAGAATTGAACGAAAAACTTAAAGAGGTTGAGTTGCAGAAAAAACGCATTGAGGAACAAAACAAATATATCCGTCAGCAGGAGCGTATAATAGCTCAGCGTCAGGCCGAGATAGTCAAACAAAAACAGCGTTTGCAGAAATTGTACAAGGAGTTGATGACATACCAGGCCCAGCTTGATATGCAGGTGCAAAAGCTACAACAGAAAGAAAGGGAAGTACAGCTGGCACAGCGGAAACTGGAACAATCACAAAAATTACTATTAGAAGCCCAGCAGAGGTATCAGAAACAAAAAGCCTTGTTGGACAAGCAACAGCAAAAAATGAAACTCATTGAGCAGGAGGTGAAAAAAAAGCAACGTCAGTTGCAAAAATTGAATTTTACCATTACCCTCCAGCGTCTGGTCATTGCAGTGTTTTTTGTGATGCTGGTCATTATCGCCATTCTTTCTTATTTCATATATCGGAGTTATAAAATTCAAAAACAGCAGAACATACTTTTGCAGCAGCAGAAGGAAAAAATCCAGGCTCAGGCCGAACAGCTGGAAAAACTCTCTATTGTGGCCAGTGAGACCAGCAATGCTGTTTCCATTATTAATCCGGATGGAACTTTTGAGTGGATAAATGATGGGTTCCGTAAAGTTTATGGCTATGGTCTGGAGGAGTTAATTGATGAATACGGTGGGCTGATTATAAAATTTAATCCATTGATAAAACAGGCTATTTCCGAGGTCATTGACAAGAAAACTTCCGTTACTACCGAAAGCCGTATTTACAAGAAAGATGGCCAGCCTATCTGGGTGCAGAGCACAATAACACCTATCTTTCATAACGGTGATTTGCAGAAGATAATAATAATTGACAGTGATATTACACGGATAAAAGAAGCCGAAGAAGAAATACGTCGCAAGAACGATCAAATCATGCAACAGGCACGGGAGCTGGAACAGAAAAACTTTGAATTGGCTAAACTTTCCATTGTTGCGGAAAATACCGATAACGGAGTTATTATTGCCGACCATACCGGAAAAATTGAATGGGTGAATGCCGGTCTGGAACGTATGCTGAATATGAGTTTTGATGAGTTCAAGCAATATTACGGTGATAATATCATTTTTGCCGACCTTGATGAACAAACTCTTGTATATATTGAAAAGGCTCTTAAACGCAAGGAATCTGCTGAATATACTTTTAAACTGACTACTCCGAATGGTAAATTATTGTGGTTGCGATCTACTCTTACGCCTATGTTTGATGATAACGGATATTTACTAAAACTTTTTTCTATTAATGCGGATATTACTGAGCTCAAGCTGGCGCAGGAAAAGATAGAAAAACAAAACCGGGACATACGCAAGAGTATTCAATATGCCCAGCGTATCCAGCAAGCTGCACTTCCGCCACAGGATTATATTGCCTCTCTCTTGCCAGATCATTTTATACTTTATCTGCCGCGTGATATTGTTTCTGGCGATTTCTATTGGATGACCAAGATACGGGATAAGATTTTGTTTACTGCCGCCGACTGCACTGGGCACGGAGTACCTGGAGCTTTTATGTCAATGTTGGGTATTGCTTTTTTGAATGAGATTGTTGGTAAAATAGAATATGATCAGCTGCAGCCAAACTTGATATTGAATATTTTGCGTGAATATGTAATACGTTTCCTCAAGCAGGAGGAAAAGACAGGCAGTAGCAAGGACGGTATGGATATGGCTTTGTGTATGCTGGATACCACCACTAATGAATTGCATTTTGCTGGTGCTAATAACCCGGCCTGGATTGTTAGAAACAATCAACTCATAGAGCTCAAAGGCGATGATATGCCTATTGGTATTTATTACAATGCCAAAGAATCGTTTACAAATCAAGTGATTACTTATCAGCGTGGTGATATTGTTTACCTGTTTTCTGACGGTTATCCTGACCAGTTCGGCGGCCCACGAGGTAAGAAGTTTATGATTAAACGTTTCCGCAAGCTGATACTGGAAATCAGTTCCGAGGATATGGAACAACAAAGGGCGTTGTTATTGCAGACCTTCCGCGATTGGAAAGGCAACCGCCGTCAGCTGGATGATATACTTGTTATGGGTGTAAAGCTTTAGTAGGCATGATTTTTACACTATGCCGTCCTTCCCTCTGATTGCGCAGGCGTTTCCATATAACTTTTGCTATACTTTGGCTTTTACACCATTTGGACTTGAACAAATAGGGTATTGAGAGGAATATTTCTTCCCAGTCGGAGAGTATAACCCGGTCAATATAAATAACGGTTTTTATGTTCTTGGGCTTGATTTTTATGTCAAACAGGTAGTATAAAAAGTCGGGATTATTGTCAAAAGCGAATTTGAGAGATGCCCAGAATTTGGCATTCAGCTCCATGAATACATAATCATCGCGTTTGTTGCAGTACTTGAATTCCGTAAGGCCCCATCCAGAATAATTAAAAATATTGACAATTCTTTCGGTGTAATCCAGCAGGCGTTTATCGTGTATTTGGGTGAGTATCACACCAGATCCTCCGTGGTAAGGGTAGCTGATAATTTCTTTTTGCGCAAAAGTGGTTATCAGCTTTCCTCTGTCGGCAAGGAAACCTACGGAATATGTGCCTTTGGACCAGATGAATTCCTGAAAAAAGATATCGTCATCAGGTATATTTCTCAAGTCTATTTCATTGCGGATAATTCCTCGTTTGGAATATCCTTGTTCCTGGAGGGATTTATAAAAGACAGGAAAAGTTTTTATCTGACTTTTATCGGTATAAGTCAGAGGAGCGGGGACACCTACTGATTTAACTGCTTCAATGGATTTTATTTTGTCAAAAGCTATCAGATTGTCTTTTCTATAAGTTATCTGACCTATTTTAATATCACCGTATTTGAGGATGTATTCAAGGGTACTGTCGGCCCCGGAAGGGATGATTAAATCATATCCGTTGATGGACTCCGGCAGAATTTCTTCGGTAAACTCTAATTTATATCTTGGGTCTTTTTTCAAATAAGAGGCCAAAGCTTTTGCCTGGTCTTTATTTCCTTCCAAAAACAGTACTTTCTTTTCCACAATACTTTAAATTAAGTGCTCCGTATTTAACTTTTCATCAGAAAAAAGTATGCCACAACAAAAGTAGGCGTTAAATTTTTTTTCTCAAAAAAATGGTGTAAATTTTGTGGCAGTTTTTATAAATAAAAATAAAAAGTGGTATCCTATGTCTGTACAACTTATTGATGATAGTTTGTTTGATAAGGCGTTTAATTTAATATCTCGTATTGAGAATCAGGATTTTGAATATGTTTATCGTGGTTTTTTCAGTCATAATATAAGTAAAAAAATCCTTTCACTGGCAGATGTTAATATTCAAAGGTCTTTGGGCATCAGTACCCTCCAGAAACGTATTTATTATATTATGGTAGAAGGCTTGCAGAATATTACAATGCATCAGGAGGAAGCTGACGAATATCTGGAGAAGTATCCTGGTATTTTTGCCATACAAAAGCAGGAGAATTTTTATTATGTCACTACTGGGAATTTAGTGCTTAATGATAAGATACCAAATCTTAAAGCTCGTATTGATCAGATAAACAGCCTGGATAAAGACGAGCTAAAGCAATTGCATAAAGAAGTATTGCGAACAGGGGCTATATCAGATAAAGGCGGTGCAGGGCTGGGACTGATAGAAATGGCCAGAAAATCTGGCAATAAGTTGGTAGCCAGTTTTGAGCTCGTCAATGATAAATATTCTTATTTTTATTTACAGACACGGGTACCAATTGAAAAAGGTCTGGAAGGAGAAGGTGATGATTATGAGAAACTGCGTGGGGCTCTTATTTCAATAAAAAAATTGCATCTGACCTTGAATATTGAGAACATATTGCTCTATTTCAATGGATTTTTCACCCAGGAAAATCTTCTTAACCTCCTTGCCATTATCAAAGGCCGTATGAATTTGTCTCTTACCACTATCCGCCTCTCCAATGTAATGGTGGAAATGATACAAAATATTATTAAGCATGGGCATAAGATTAAAGAAGATAAAGGCGTACCTGGGATATTTTTCCTGCGTCAGCTGGATAATGGTGATTTTGCTCTTTTAGCAGGAAATTATGTGGAAAAAGAACATAAGGAAATATTAGAGAAAAAGCTGGAGTTTATTAATTCAAAGACTATGGAAGAAATAAGCGAACTTTATGATGAAGTTTTATTGGATATGGAAAATGTTGATTCTCTGCGTACTGGTCTGGGATTGTATGATTTAAGGATAAAAAGTTCTTCACAATTGCAATATAAATTTCTTGAAGTTTCGGAAAATCTTTATTTTTATGTACTCCAAATTATAATTAAAAACGTGAATTAGTATGGAACCGATAATATTACAGCCTTCTGAGGATACGCCTGAGGTGATACTTAATCCTGCTGAACAGGTTTTCAGGATAGCAAAAATTTCTGTGCCTGAGGATGCTTTTGAGTTCTATCAGCCTATAATAGACTGGCTTAAACAATATGGAGAAAATCCTTTGCCTGAGACTGTGTTTGAATTTGATTTGGAGTATGTTAATACCGCTTCTAACAAGCAGCTTATGCAATTAATCCTGGTGCTTGATTCAATTGCTCAGAAAGCCCCTGTTAAAGTTAAATGGTTTTATGAGTCTATTGACGAGGATATGCTTTCGCTGGGAAAGCGTTTCCAAAAATTGGCTAAAAACATTGATTTTGAGTTTATTGAAATATAGGTACTATGCCTTTTAATGTGGAGATAAAAGCCAGATGTACTGCCCCGGAAAAAATCAGAAAAATCCTCAAACAGCTTAATGCCAGATTTGTAGGCATAGATAATCAAACAGATACTTATTTCAATGTACCACAAGGAAGATTAAAATTACGACAGGGGAATATTGAAAACAATTTGATTTTTTATAATCGTGCTAATACCTCGGAGCCAAAAAGTTCCGAGGTTATTTTATATTCCTCCCAGAATCCAGCTTTACTAAAACGTATTTTATCGGCAGCTCTGGGGGTTAAAGTAGAAGTGAAAAAGCAGCGTGAGATCTATTTCATTGATAACGTGAAGTTTCATATTGACAAAGTGGAAGGACTGGGTAGTTTTGTGGAAATTGAAGCCCAGGATACTGATGGCACTTATACCGAACAAGAATTATGGCAACAGTGCAATTATTATATGCAGCTGTTCGGCATACAGCAGCATCAGCTTATTTCATTTTCTTATTCGGATATGCTATTAGAAAAATATTAACTGCAGCAGGAGATTTTTTCCTTTTTATTTTCCTTGATGTATTTTTTTACTTCAGCGCTGACAAATGGACAGGTATCACATTTGTATCCCGCTGTACATGAGGAGCAGAAAGAAAAGTTTGGGGTGGGTGAAGCAGAAGTAAGGCTTTTATTTAAAATCCTTAATCTTTTTGCAATGGGCTTTAGTATAGCCTTATAGATAACAAGACCGAATGTTCCTGCGATTATAATGTATGTTATGATTTCCTGCCACATTGATTTGATATTTTTCTTTTATGCAATAAAAAAAGAATTTTCCGTTTGGTAAATACCTATATGTTGGTATTTAGAATTTGCGCATGGGAAGGGTTATTATAGCCCATATCTCACCTAATCCGTAAAAGAAATGAAGGGTGAAAAAGGCTATAAGTTTATGAAATACAGTTGTCTTAGGATTTTTGTTTTTTAGCGAAACAGCCAGCGCCACGGAGAAATACGCTATTAAAATACCTGCAAACAGTATCCAGAATACAGGAAAAATTATTGCCAGCAGCAGGCTGCCTATTATACCTGATACAAAGAATAGTGGGACAAAATGTCTGAGTGATAATGATTTAAAGTTTTTAGTAATGAAAACAGTTAAGATATTCCACAGGCCATTTTTGAAATTATATTGTGCAAATTCTTTTAATGTACCGCGTGTATAGTAATAAAGGTGTATTTCCGGGATGAGATAGATTTTTCCGCCTGCGGCAAGGATGCGTTTATTTAGTTCAATATCCTGGTTTCTTGCGAGCTTTTCGTTGAACAGGCCTATGCTATCAAATAATTTTTTGTCAAAGATGCCAAAAGGCACTGTGTCCACTTCTATAGGGGGGCCGTGCCTCAAAATCCGGTATAAGCTACTTCCTACTCCAAGTTTAGTTTCTAATACGCTGATTATAGCGTGGTTAATACGGGTATCACTGGTCGGAGTATGGATAAATATTCCACCTACGTTATCGGCATTCAGCTGTTTTTTCCAATAAATTAACCTGTCAATGTAATTGTCGGGATATACCGTATGGGCGTCCGCACGGATAATAATATCACCTTGAGCGGCTTTTATGCCGAGGTTTAAGGATATGGGTGTGATTTTTTTTGGGTTGTGCAGGATTTTTACTTCAATTCCGCTGGTTGAAGCAAATTTCTCTACTTCTTCCAGTGTCCTGTCACAGCTGCCCCCGTCAATGATTATAAATTCCAGTTTGTCCTTGGGATAATTGGTGTTTAACAGGCTCTGCAGGCTTTTGTATATAAATTTTTCTTCGTTATATGCCGGGATTATTACCGAAACTTTCTTATACATTACCGATGCTTATTTTCCTTGTGTTTTCGTCAATGATTTCCAGATGTACTCTGAGCGTATTATCGGGCAGCAGTGGTTCAACAATTTCCGGCCATTCAATCAGGCATAGATTTCCGCTGTAGAAATAGTCTTCGCTGCCTATGTTAATGGCATCCTCAATTTTTTGCAGCCGGTAAAAGTCAAAGTGGTATATTTCCTCTCCGTCCCGGGTTTGATAAACATTTATTATGGCAAAGGTAGGACTCTGGACCACGTCAATAACTCCCAGCTGCTGGCACAGCTGTTTTATAAGAGTGGTTTTTCCTGCGCCCATTTTTCCGTAGAAAGCAATTACCGTAATATTTTCTTTTTTTATTATTTCTGTCAGTTCCGATGCTATTTTATTTATCTGGTTGAGAGAGAAAATTTTTTCCATATTATTTTGTGTTGATTTTTATGAAAGGTATAATCATTTCTTCCAGCGAGATTCCTCCGTGCTGGAAACTGTCGCGATAGTAATTTACAAATTGGTGATAGTTATTTGGATAGACAAAAAAGTCGTTTTCCATGGCAAAGATATATGTTGAGACAATGTTGGATTTGGGAAGCCCGATTTGTTCGGGCCTGTTTGCAGCATATACTTTTTTCTCCGGATAATTGAGGTTTTTTCCTTGTTTGTAGCGGATGTTTGTTGTGGTTTCCCTGTCGCCTATGACCTTGACCGGATTTTTTACTTTTACAGCACCGTGGTCTGTTGTCAGAATAATAGCAACGTCTTTATCTGACAGTCTCTCAAAAAGTTCTTTAATTGTAGAGTGCTGGAACCAGGATTTTACTATGGAGCGATAGGATTTTTCGTCCTTGGCCAGCTCTTTTATCATCTGTACATTTGTCTTGGCATGTGAGAGCATATCTATAAAATTGTAAACAATCACATTGAGGCGGTTATTGAGTAAATTTTTCAGGTTGGAAACGATTTTGGATCCCTGGTTATCATTAAAAATTTTGTTGTAACTGAATTTTATGTCAATATTATGTCTTTGTAGGAGTTTTTCCAGTAATTGTGGCTCATATTCGTTCTTATAACCTTCATCCGTGTCGTCAAGCCAGTATTGGGGATAATATTTTTTTATGTCATTTGGTAATAAGCCTGCAAACAGGGCATTACGTGCATATTGTGTGGCTGTTGGCAGGATGGAATAAATAAGTTGTTCATCTATTTCGCCGGCTTCTTTGTATATAACCGAACGTAGTTCACGCCAGTGGTCATAACGCAGGTTATCTATCACTATTAAAAATACTGGCCTATCATCTTTTTCCAGCAGAGGGATAAGCTCCTGTTGCAAAATCTCGTGTATCATCCGCGGATGTTCTCCGCTGAGCCAATCCTGATAATTGTTTTTTATATAGCGGGAAAAAAGCTTGTTAGCTTCTGTTCTGAGCGATACCAGTATATCTGTGAGAACATTGTCATTAATTTCGTCAAGTAGTAATGTCCAGTGAGTAAGCTGGCGGTATATTTCTATCCACTCCTGCCAGTGTTGGGCCATATTTATTTCTGTGCTGAGGCGGTTGAATTGTTGCCTGAATTTCGTGCCTATTTGGTTGGATACCAGGTCTTTCTGAAAAACATTTTTTTTGATAGTCAGTAGTATTTGTTGTGGCTTGACGGGTTTTATCAGATAGTCAGCTACTTGATTACCAATGGCTTCGTCCATTACAGGTTCGTCCTCGCTTTTTGTTATCATAATAACAGGGGTGTGAGGGGCCAGCTGTTTTATCCGTGGCAGGGCGTTAAGCCCCGAAATTCCAGGCATGTTTTCGTCCAGAAAAATTATGTCATATTTTTCATTTTCCAGAATATCAAAGGCGTCCTGGGCATTGGTGGTTGTGGAAACTTTATAGCCTTTTTGTTCAAGGAATAATATATGCATATTGAGCAAGTCCACTTCGTCGTCTATCCATAATATTTTTATTTCTGCTGACATGAAAAAAGTTTTTTATTTTAAATTGAAAGTAATAAAAAATTAGCCTAAATAACAAAAGAGTGATACTAAAAATGGCACTATTAAAGTCAATGTTAACCCACTGAATACAGCCACGAGAGCATATTCTTTTCCGCTGTATTCCGTAATAATAGGTAATGTTGTGTCCATTGCTGTAGCTCCGCCAGAGGCTATTGATGCCAGAGGCCCGAAATATTTTACAAAGATAGGAGTAAAAATTAAGGTTGTCAATTCCCTTATGATATTTGACAAAAGTGCTACTGCTCCCAGGGATTTACTTTTTAATTCCCCTATGAGAATGCTGGACAGACTGTAATAACCAAAGCCCGAACCTACTGCCAGCGCATCTGTCAGGCTTAATCTTTTGACAAATACCGACACCATAGCACTACCCAGTAAAGACCCTAATACAACACCAAGCGGCACCAGTAATAAGCGTAACGAGGAACGGCGGATTATCTCAAAGGATTTTTTGTCCATACCTACTGATAAACCTACCAGAAATAATAACAGGTATAGTGCATAAACGCTCATATCGTTTTGCAAAAAATATTCTGGAATGAGCCTGTAATGTCCCACGAATATTCCAGCTATGAAAAACAGAATTATGATTATACTGGTTTTCATTACAAAAATCTTTTTTTACACGGTAAAAGAATATATTTTTAAGCTAAAATAAAAACTTTCGTAAAATGTTAATCATAACAAATATTTCTTTACTTGTAGGAATTGATAATCAGGATGTTTTGTTGAAGTCCGGTGGTCAGATGTCCCATTTACAGACCATTGAAAATGCTTATCTTGTGGTGGATGATCAAGGGAAAATAGTGGATTTTGGACAAATGAAAGACCTGGACCTTTCCCAATGGACTTCACGTGCTTCTGTTGAAATAATGGAACTGGACAAGGGACAAATCGTTATGCCCGGATTTGTGGACTCGCATACTCATCTGATTTTCCCTGCCTGGCGTGAGGCTGAATACGTGATGAAAATCCAGGGCTTATCCTACGAGGAAATTGCACGCCGCGGAGGTGGTATCCTTAACACCGCACGGAAAATGAAAGAGGCTACCGAGGAGGATCTTTATCAATCCGCACGCCAGCGGCTGAATGAGGTCATCTCGCTTGGCACTACTGCCATAGAGATTAAGAGCGGATACGGACTGGATACCGAACCAGAGCTGAAAATGTTGCGTGTCATCCGCCGGCTCAAAGACGAATATCCCATTACTATCAAAGCCACGTTTCTGGGCGCTCATGCCATTCCGCTGGAATATAAATCCGACCCGGACCGCTATGTGGACAAGGTCATTAACGAGATGTTGCCTGCTGTTGCTGCGGAAAATCTGGCGGAATACGTGGATGTGTTCTGCGACCGCGGATTTTTCACGCAGGATCAGACCGAACGTATCCTTGACGCTGCGGCAAAATATGGCTTAAAACCCAAAATACATGCCAACGAGCTGGGCTTTACCGGCGGCATACAGGCTGGTGTCAAATACAATGCTGTGTCCGTTGACCATCTGGAATACGTTGGCGAGGAGGAAATAGACGTGCTGAAAGAGAGTAAGACCATGCCAACGCTTCTGCCTGCCACGTCATTTTTCCTGAACCTGCCCTACGCACCAGCCCGGAAAATGGTTGACGCTGGTTTGCCCATTGCCATGGCATCGGATTTTAATCCGGGATCCTCGCCCAGCGGAAATATGAAGTTTGTAATGTCGCTTGGTACGTTGAAATACAAGCTCCTTCCGGAGGAGGCTTTCAATGCCGTGACTATCAATGCGGCTTATGCTCTGGAGATCAGTCAGGATCAAGGTTCTATCACCCGCGGAAAGCTGGCAAATCTGATTATCACGCGTCCAGTGCCTTCGTTTGAGTTCCTGTCATACCTCTTTGCCCACGACCTTGTGGATAAGGTATTGATAAAAGGAAAAGTCTGGCAAGGACGGTCAGAGGGATTTTAAATTGCCATTTTCAGAATATGAAAAAGGCTCGGGATTTCAAAGATTGTTCCCGAGCCTTTTTTGGGAGAGCCCCGCTGTTCTTTATTCAACCTCCCAGGTATTACCGCTGTTGAGCAGGTCTGTGAGGTTTTTATATGGACTTT
>CAZYSM010000058.1:0-12249 GCA_964649975.1 uncultured Bacteroidales bacterium
CGCCATAGTGCCACACCGCCGAGGAGGCGACCAGCGGAAGCCACCGCAGGCGGTTATGCGTTTCCTGTCTGCTGAAACAGATAGAAATGTGTAAAAACATCCTTCCCAGAGCAGACAAAAACGCACACCTGTTATGCGTGGCACTGGCGGAAGCCGAGCCGAATATGAGCGGAAAGCCCGGTGCTGCCGGCCTTGCCAGTAAATAATTTGATTGCCACAATAGTGTTTTTAGCCACGGATAATATGCTATGGCAGATGCTACTGCGCCGGCAGCAGCCGCCCAGACGAAAATCTTTTATATCACAAAATCCCTGGCCGGAGGTTAAAAATTATTAAGCTGATGTCATAACTGGAAAAAATTATTTAAAATTGTGTGTGCTGAAAATGGAAAGGACTATGGATACTCGGGAACTGTTGAAAAAAGTAAGAAAAATTGAGATAAAAACCCGTGGTCTGACGCGGGAGATTTTTGCCGGACAGTATCACAGTGCTTTCAAAGGTCGTGGTATGACTTTTTCGGAGGTGCGGGAATACACCGTGGGCGACGATATACGGACTATTGACTGGAACGTGACGGCGCGTTTCAACCATCCTTATGTGAAGGTTTTTGAGGAGGAACGCGAGCTTACGGTTATCCTGATGATAGATGTCAGCGGAAGCGAGGATTTTGGGAGTATGCGCCAGAAACGTGAATATATGGCAGAAGTGGCTGGAGTTCTGGCATTTTCGGCAATAGAGAACAATGATAAAATTGGAGTGATTTTCTTTTCGGATACAGTGGAGAAGTTTATTCCACCAGCCAAGGGACGTAAGCATGGATTGAGAATTATAAGTGAAATATTGTCATATCAGCCCAGGAGCAAAGGCACAAATCTGACTGAGGCATTGCGTTTCCTCATCAATGCTATAAAGAAGCGTGCTATTGTTTTTCTGATGTCGGATTTTCTGGACGGTGATTTTGAAAAATCCTTGATAATAGCCAGCCGTAAGCACGATTTAATAGGAATTAAGATAAATGACATAAGAGAAAAAGAAATTCCTAATCTTGGGCTTGTTAATATCGTTGATGCCGAGAGCGGGGAAAATATATGGGTGGATACCAGTAATAGAGATGCCAGGGCTGAGCTGATGGAGTGGTTTAATAAGCATGATTTGTCTGTCAAAAATTCCTTTAACAGGGCTGGTATTGATTTTGTCCGTGTTTTCACGGGCGAGGATTATGTAAAAGCTTTAATACAATTGTTTAAACGCAGGAAGGTATGAGGCGAATAATTGTTTTTCTGTTTACGGTGTTGTGGATTAATGGTTTTTCCCAGGAAATTAGAACATGGCTATCAGATGATACTGTGCGTTTTGCCCAGGCCACACAGCTGAATATCCGGGTAAAAGTTCCTTCGGATAAAGCTGTTGTGTTTCCGCAGCTGACTGATACACTGGCAAAAGATCTGGAAGTGGGCAGAATAACTATTGATACCAACGACGAACATGGAATACGTGAGCTAATATGGCATGCGCAGATTTTTCCTTTCAAGGATACAGTGTTTGATATTCCTTCCCTTGCTATGCGTATTGGCACCAGGGTTGTTACTACTGATAGTTTGAGGCTGACGGTTTTGCCCATGGAGATAGATAGTGCCCAGGTAGCTAAGATAGATACTTCGCAGGTTATTGATGTGTTTGATGTTAAACCGCCTATTAATCCGAAGCTGACTTTGCGTGAGCTATGGCTGCGTTACCGTTACTGGCTGTTGGGGCTGCTATTAGCAGCGTTGCTGGCATATTTGTTATACAAGCTTTACAGGAAATATCAGCAGTGGAAGCAGCAGAAGGATATTCCGCAGGAGTTGCAACTGCCGCCTCATGTTCTGGCACTTAAACGGTTGAAGGAATTGGAAGAGAAGCGCCTGTATCAAAAGGGCGACTTTAAGAACTTCTATTTTTACCTTTCCGAGATAGTGCGGCAATATCTTGAACGGCGGTTCTATATCCGTGCGCTGGAAGCCACTACCAGTGAGCTGAAACTGTTGTTGCAGGCCAGTCCGGAAATTACACAAGAATGGCGCCAGCGTCTGTCGGATTTGTTTGACACAGCTGATCTGGCAAAATTTGCTGATTACAAACCTTTGCCAGATGTTGCTGCCCGGCATCTCAAACTGGCCTATGACTTTGTAGAGGCGACTAAACCTCAGCCTCAGGATGAAGAAAATAAAGATGAATTACAGGTTGTTAATCAGGAAAATCTGGAACAATGAATGTATTAGGATATGACTTTTTACATCCCTATCGGTTATATTTGTTATTGCTGTTGATACCGCTGATAGCATGGTATGTATGGCGTAATTGGGATAAATGGGCAAGTTTGAAATTTTCTACGGCTGAGCCTTTTGCTCGCGGGCGGAGCTTTAAGCAATATCTGTTGCATTTACTTTTTGTATCCGAGGCACTTGCATTTGCCTTATTGATAATAGCTTTTGCCCGTCCGCGCAAGTCCTATACTAACAGGACAGTTTCCACCCAGGGTATTGATATTGTGCTTGCCATAGATATTTCGCCCAGTATGCTGGCCGAGGATTTCACGCCTAACCGTATGGAAGCTGCTAAAAATGAGGCAATAAAATTTGTCAATGGTCGTCCTAATGACCGCATAGGTGTTGTGGCTTTCGGAGGCGAGAGTTTTACCCTGGTTCCACTGACCCTTGACCATGCCACAGTAATAAATATGATACGCAAGCTGCGCAACGGAATGGTGGATAACGGAACAGCCATTGGGCTGGGTATAGCTAATGCTGTGGCACGTCTGAAAAGCAGCAAGGCAAAGAGTAAGGTCATTATCCTGCTTACCGATGGTGTTAATAACCGTGGGAATATTGACCCTATTACTGCGGCAAAAATGGCTGCTATGTATGGCATACGTATTTATACCATTGGCATAGGCAGCGAGACTTACGCAAATATCCCGGTGCAGACGCCTTTTGGAACAGAATATCAGAAAGTTAAAGTGGAAATTGATGAGGCTACCCTCAAACAAATTGCTGATATTACCGGAGGAAAATATTTCCGTGCAACTAATAATAAAAAATTAGCGGATATTTATAAGCAAATTGATCGTCTGGAAAAGACCAAGTTTAAGGAAAAGAAACAGGTTTATTATGCCGAGATGTACTGGGATTTTGTTTTAATTGCCTTTATCCTGCTATTGCTTGATGTGCTGTTGAGGAATACTTTATTGAGAACGTTTCCATAATTTGAAAATCAGGTAGTTATGTTTGAAAATTTAATCTGGGCTCATCAGAAATATTTATGGCTGTTATTGTTAATACCAGTGTTAATAGCTCTGGTATGGATAAACGCCCTCAGGTATAAGCGTGCAGTCCGGGAGTTTGGACGTCGTGAAGTATTGGCAGGTTTGATGCCTGAGGCCAGCCTGGCCCGGAAGGTATGGAAAAATATTTTTCTCATTCTGGCATTGATGCTATTGATTATAGCGCTGGCACGTCCGCAGCTGGGCGTGGAAAAGAGCACCAAAAAATCCAAAGGATCAGAGGTTGTTATAGTCCTGGATATATCCAACAGTATGCTGGCACGATCTCATCCACAGGATATGTCGCGTCTGGATAAAGCTAAGATTGCAATTTTCCATCTGCTTAATAAGATGGAGAACGACCGTGTGGCTCTGGTCATCTTTGCTGGTGAGGCTGCTATGGTGATGCCTATGACTGATGATTATGATGCTTTGCGCATGTATCTTAACAGCGTAAATCCTTCGTATATCTCCAGTCAGGGAACAGCAATTGGTGAGGCTCTGGACCTGGCGATAAATGCTTTTACACCGGAAGCTGATGTAAACAAAGCTATTATACTTATTTCCGACGGAGAAGACCTGGAAGGACATGCAGATGAGCAGGCAAAAATGGCTAAGGAAAAGAAAATACGTATATATACCGTTGGCGTTGGTGATAAACGCGGCAATCCTATTTTCCTGCCAGGCGGAAGAACACTGGAATATAAAGGTCAGGTAGTAATATCCAAATTGCATGAGGAGTATTTGAAGAAGCTTGCAGCCATTACCAATGGAGGATACGTGAATATTAACAATCGTCCTGGCGCTATTGAAGCTATATATCAGGATATAAAAAAGCATGCTACGGGTAAGATTTCTGCTTATTCCCGTTATGAGGATATCTTTGAATACTTTGTGGCAGCTGCTCTGGTGATACTCTTGTTTGAAATTCTGTTTTTGGAACGGAAAAACCGTTTTATACGGAAAATTAAATTGTTTGAAAAATGAGAAGGATATTTTTATTGACCATAGCTTTGATGTTGTTTTCTGTTACGTATGCCCAGCTGGAAAATCCAAAGATCCGTCGCGGTAATCGTCTTTACCGTAAAGGTAAATATGCTCAGGCCGAGGCACAGTATAGTCTTGCTCTGAAGAAAAATCCCAATTCCTATATAGCCAAAAACAACCTGGGGCTGGCTTTTTATAAGGAAAAGAATGATACCTCTGCGCTGGCTACGCTAATGCCGCTTACCTCTGTTTATAATCCAAATTCCTTGTATCGCAGCCAGACATCCTATAATCTTGGCGATGTGTTAACCCGTATAGCAGGCGATTCCTTGCGGATGCGCAATGTCAGTGGCGCAATGAAATATCTGGAAAAAGCTGTCAGGGCATATCGTAATGCTATAAAATTTAATCCGGACGATTATCAGGCCAGATATAACCTGTGGGTTGTGCAAAAATTACTTGATCAATTGCGCCAGCAGCAGAAAAAGAACAAAGGTGGAGGTGGTAGCAAGAAAAAGCAAAATCAGCAAAAGAACAAGCAGAACAATAACCAGAATAAGCAGAAACAAAATCAACAGAAAAAGAAGCAGAATAATCAGAACAAAAATCAGCAGAATCAAAATCAGCAGGAGAACCAAAATCAACAACAGAAATTCCAGGGATTAAGCCCCAAGGAAATAGAACGTATGTTAAGGGCTGTTAGTCAGCAGGATAAACGGGTGCAGCAGAAAGCTCTGAGGAACTTGATGAATGTCAAACGGAGGAAAAAGACTGATAAGAACTGGTGATTTAGACTATTTTAAGATTGATGTTTGTTGTATTTTTCACAAATTTGATAATTAAAAAGCAGGACTTATGAAGAGGTGGTGGTTATTAACAATAATGCTGTTAGCATCTGCCCAGATATGGGCGCAATCCGGGCGTAAATTATATGTGGATGCGCCGCGCGTTGTAATGACAGGTGAGAGTTTTCAGGTGAAATATATCTTGAAAAACCCCGATAGTAAAAATCCTCGTTTTATACCACCACAGGATGTAAAAGGGCTTAACTCATACGGAATGAGTAGCTATTCCAGTTCCCAGTCGTCGGTTACTATTATTAATGGTCGGTTAAAATCCACCACTACATATACAATCACCTGGATACTTACTTATGTGGCAAACAAACCAGGCACTTATACTATTCCACCAGCTAAGGTGATAGACGGAAATTCCACTCTTACTTCCTCGGCAGTAACAATTACGGTGGAGGGAGAGCCCAATAATAATTTACCCAAGCCAAAAAATCCGGTTGTTACTGGTGGGCAGGACGAGAATGTGGTTATTCCTTCGCAAAACAGCAAATTGTTTTTGCGTCTCTGGGCTTCTAAAAAAGACGTGTATTTGGGAGAACCAATTTATGTTTATGCCCGTTTGTATTCGGCTTACCGTTTGAGCCTTGATGATATGGAGCCAGCTAAATATCAGGGTTTTTGGGTGCAGGACCTTAAAATGCCTTCCAGAATACAGGCCGACCAGGTTGTTATTAATGGACGAGAATACCTTGCTGCCACTGTGGATAAGAAATTGATTTTTCCGCAGCAGACTGGCAAGTTAAAGATTACCCCTTACAAGCTTACCTGCACAATTTATGATGATTGGGGCTTTCCTTATGGACAGAAAGATGTGGTTAGTAATCCTTTGGTTATCAGGGTGAAACCTCTGCCTGAGGAAGGTAAGCCTTCCTCTTTTTCGGGAGCTGTGGGAGATTTTAAGATTGATATTGTTCCGCCTAAGGGGAATATATCAGTTGACCAGGCTATTACCGTTAAATTGATTATCAGTGGAACTGGTAATTTTGGGCTTTTTGACATACCCCAGTTGAAAGTGCCTAATTCTTTTGAAGCACTTGACCCAAAGACTATTCCGCATTATGAGGCCACACCCGATGGCTTGTCCGGAAAGGTGGAGAAACAATTTATTTATATTCCGCGCAGCAGAGGTAATTTTGAGATTCCACCTGTGGAATTTTCCTTTTTCAATCCTCATACCGGAAAATATGAAATGGTTCGCACCCCTGCTATTAAACTATCGGTTAATGGTAGTAGCGATACCACTACTGCATCAGGCGGATATACAGTTTATAAAACTGATGTGACACAGATAGGAAATGATATAAATTACATTTTCACCTCTCCGTTTAAGCTTACACGTCGCAATTCCTATTTTGCTGGTAGTCTGTGGCATTATCTCGCTTATATTATTGCCATACTGGTTTTTGCAGTTATTGTTTATTTGCGCAGACAGCAGATTAAAGAAATGGCTGATATAAGACGTTACAGGGCACGCCAGGCTGGTAAAGTTTCGGCACGCAGGCTGAAAACTGCTTTGAAATATATGCGCAGCGGCAAGAAAGATGAATTTTATCAGGAAATTTCTCAGGCTTTATGGCAATATCTGGGAGATAAACTTGGGATAGATGCCGCTTTGCTTACGCGAGACTCTGTCAGGGAAAAACTGGCGGAAAGAGGTGTGGATGCCTCAGTCATTGATGAGGTTATCCGAATCCTTGACGAGAGCGAGTTTGCCAGATATGCACAGTCGTCCGGGGATGTTTCTATGGAAAATTTGTATTCCAGAACGCGGAAGCTTATTGACAAACTGGAAACATTAATTTAAAATTTTCGGTTATGAAGAAATTGGCCATCATAATATTGCTTTTTATTTCCTTGGGGCTTTATGCTGCCTCTCCCCAGCTGCAACAGATCATAAGCAGGGCTAATGATTTGTATGCGCGTAAACAGTATGACAGCGCTCTGGTTTTGTATAAAAGTGTTTTACAAAAAGGATGGCAGGCGCCTGAACTGTATTACAATATCGGAAATGTTTATTTCCGCAAAGGAAACCTGCCTGAGGCAATTGTTTTTTATGAGCGGGCTTATCGTCTGGACCCGGCTAATGATAAAATAAAACATAATCTTTTGTTTGCCAGACAGTTTGTTCAGGATAAATTTGAGGCTGTACCAGAATTTTTCCTGCGTCGCTGGTGGAGAGCTGTTGCTCTGTGGTGCTCGGCCAATACATGGGCTGTTATTAGCATTGTATTTTTTATTATTTCTCTGGCTCTGGGATATGTCTTTTTGTTTTCCCGCCGTGTATCCTTCCGGAAGCTTGGTTTTTATTTCGGACTGGTATTTTTATTGCTTTCAATATTGACTTTTTCCCTGTCAATAAGCAATAAAAGTTATTTCCTTGATTCTCACCAGGCTGTTATTATGCATACCACTTCGTTGCGCAGTGCGCCATCTATGGAGAGCACAGAGCTATATATATTACACGAAGGTGTGGAAGTAAAAATCCTTTCTTTTAATGATGGATGGGTGGAGGTGAAATTACCAAATGGCACAATAGGCTGGCTGAAAAAAGCTGATATAGAAAAGATTTAGATTTTAATAACGGGCTGTCAATATCTGGCAGCTCGTTTTTTTTGATTGTATTTTTTATTTATTTTGTGAAGAAGATAAAAAACTCAAATCAATGATTAAAGAACGTTTCATCAAAGATTATATTGAGGGAAGTATCAAAAAATACTGGGACTACGAAGTTTACACAGATATAGGGGGTAATACCTATAAATATTCGGACGTTGCCCATTATATTATAAAAATGCATATTTTGTTTGATAAGCTGGGCATTAAACGCGGAGATAAAATTGCATTAATAGGTAAGAACTCCTCTGCTTGGACAATGACTTATCTCTCTGTTGTTACTTATGGTGCAGTTATAGTGCCTGTATTACAGGACTTTCATCCTCGCGAGGTGCATCATGTAGTGGACCATTCGGATGCAGTGCTGTTTTTTGCTGCCAGGGCTAAGTGGCAGGATCTGGACTTTGACCAGATGCCAAAGCTTAAAGCTGTATTCACTATTGATCCACTCACACTTGTGGCTTCGCGTCTGGATATGGATACAGAAAATATCCTCAACAGCGTGGAAGAGGAATTTATGCAAAAATATCCGCAAGGATTAAAGCCAGAAGATATTGATTTTCCGGATATTCCTAACAGCGAATTGGTGGAAATTAGCTATACTTCGGGTAGTACTGGCAATCCAAAAGGGGTGATGTTACCTGCTAACAGCCTGGCTGCCAATATTAATTTTGCCAATCGCCACATGGAACTTAATCCGGGAGATCACCTGGTATCCATTTTACCGCTGGCGCATTCCTTTGGTTGTGCTTTTGAATTCCTTTGGCCTTTTAATCGTGGCACTCATATATTTTTCCTCACACGTAAGCCTTCGCCACAGGTTTTGCTCAAAGCCTATGCTGACTATCGTCCGCATTTGATTTTATCTGTGCCATTGGTATTTGAAAAGATTTACAAAGGAAAAGTTTTGCCTGTTATAAGTAAATTTCCTGTTAATTTTCTTATAAAAGTTCCAGGTATTAAGCAGTTGCTATACAAAAAGATACGTCAAGGATTGATTGATGCTCTGGGCGGACGTTTCCGTGAGGTTGTGCTGGGTGGTGCACCTTTGAACTACGAGGTGGAAGAATTTTTCCGCAAAATACGTTTTCCTTACACTGTGGGCTATGGAATGACAGAGTGCGGACCGCTTATCAGTTATGCTGGCTGGAAAATTACCAAGTTCCGTTCCGCTGGCAAAGTGGTTGATACCCTTGAGGCAAAAGTAATTTACGATGGAGATAACAAAGACATGGGCGAGATTGTGGTCCGTGGCGAAAACGTTATGCAGGGATATTACAAGAATCCTGAAGCCACGCGTCAGGCTATTGACCAGGACGGATGGCTGCATACCGGTGACCTGGGCCATATTGATGAGGACGGATTTATATTCATTAACGGACGTGCTAAGAGCCTGCTGCTGGGGCCTTCGGGCGAAAATATTTTCCCCGAGGATATCGAGTCGCTTTATCAGAATAAGCCATATATTGCAGAGATACTGGTAGTTATGCGCGACAACTTCCGCCTGGTAGCTATGATTTATCCCGACTTTGAACAAATGAAAAAGGATGGTATTGATGTGGACCAGCTGCCAGAAATTTTTGAAGAATACCGCAAGGAAATTAATCACTTATTGCCTAAATACAAACATGTTTCCGCAATAGAAATCCGCCAGGAGGAATTTGAGAAAACACCCAAGCGCAATATAAAACGCTTTTTATATCAGTGATGGGGAAGAGTAACTTGAAGAAATATCCATTGCCTTTTGTGAAATGGGCAGGAGGCAAACGCCAGTTGGTAGATGAGATTATCAGTATAATTCCATTCTCTTACGATGAGGAGTTTACTTATATTGAGCCTTTTGTAGGTGGTGGAGCTGTTTTGTTTGAGGTTTTAAAACGATTTAAAAACTTGAAGAGGATAATTATTAATGACTTAAATAAAGATTTGATTTTGACTTATAAAATTATAAAAGCTTATGTAGCTGATTTGATTAGCATTCTGGATAAATTTGAGAATGATTATCATTCGTTATTGCCTGATAGTCAGGAGAGAAAAACTTATTATTATTTACGCAGGGATGAATTTAATATGGGTAAAGGAGACGATATTTACAGGGCTGCGTTGTTTATTTTTCTTAACCGTACGTGTTTTAATGGATTATATCGTGTGAACAGTAAAGGGTATTTTAATGTGCCTATTGGGCGTTATCAATATCCTCTTATTTGTGACAAGGAAAATCTTTTAGCTGTTCATAGAGCATTAGAGAACGTTGAAATTTTTAATAAGGATTTTTATGATATACTGCCCTTGGTGGAAAGTAAATCATTGATATACTTAGATCCCCCATACCGCCCTATAAGTAATACTTCTTCATTCACTTCGTATGCAACTGGTGGTTTTGATGATAGCGATCAACTGCGCCTTAAAGAATTCTGTGATATTATTGATTCTAAAGGGGCTTATTGGATTCTAAGTAATTCAGACCCAAAAAATATTAATGTCCAGGATAATTTTTTTGAAGATCTCTATTCTGAATATAATATCAAACGTGTACTTGCTAAACGGTCTATTAACTCAAAAGCTCATAAAAGAGGTGTTTTAACAGAATTGCTTATTACAAATTTTTCTTATGCAGAAAATATGTCAAATATTAAATAAAGAACCTGATGATTTATTTGAGGAGATTGCAACCTCTTTTAAAAGTAAAATAACTCAATATGGGATTATTTTGTTAATTGGGATAAAGTTAGAAATAATGTTTTAAAGTATGAAAAAGAATTGAATTTACTAAATTATTTGATTGGTAAAGAAAATTTATATCAAGAAACTGTTGAACTTTTAACTGAATATCCTAATATAATAAAAGTAATTCCTTCTTTATTAGCTATACGGGGGCATTCAGTGGAAGTACTGGTTGATATCCAGAGGTTTATATATAAAAAATTTAATTTTAAACAGAAAAATTTTTCTACACAGGAAATTAGGGATTTTGCAGAATTTATATTAAAAACGGGTTTGGGGTATTTGCTGAAAGATAGGAGTATAAAAAATTTGGTTGATTACGTTACGGGCGTAGAAGTTGGCTTGGATAGTAATGGACGAAAAAATCGTGGAGGAAATTTAATGGAACGCATTGTTGAAGAGTTTGTTGCAAAAACTTGTCTGGAACTTGATCTTGAATATATGGCTCAAGCTACTGCACCAAAAATTAAAGAGAAATGGAATATTGACGTAGAAATGGATAAATCATCCAGAAGAATTGATTTTTCTGTAAACAAAAACGGGAAATTGTTTTTCATTGAAGTTAATTTTTATGGAGGTGGAGGATCAAAGTTAAAATCTACCGCTACTGAATATATTCGTATGAACGAATTTTGGAATAGTCAAGGTATTGAATTTATATGGATTACTGATGGTGCAGGCTGGAAGAACACTTTGAGACCATTAAGAGAATATTTTGATAAGGCTGATTATCTTCTCAACCTTGAAATGTTGAAGAATGGAGTTTTAAAGAAGATTTTGGAATGGGATGCTTAAAATAATAGATAAATGTCTGAGATTTTTTTTAAATCCCACGAGGATGACTTTAAGCTTTTTCTTGGGGATGTCTTTGATATTCTCCCACGTTTGGAGTATCGTTTTGATATGGTTTTTGCAGATCCACCTTATTTTTTATCTAATAATGGTTTGACTTTTAGTAATGGCCGTATTACCAGCGTTAATAAAGGAGAATGGGATAAAGGAGAAAATATTGAACAGATACATAATTTTAATTTAGAGTGGATTAGGCTTATAAAGTCTGTTTTGAAGCCTGAGGGTACCATTTGGGTAAGTGGAACAAAACATAACATTTTTAGTATTGGTATGGCTTTATTGGAGTTGGGATTTAGAATTTTAAATACCGTTGTTTGGCAAAAAACAAATCCGCCACCTAATTTTTCTAAAAGATATTTTCAGCATTCTAATGAAATAATTATATGGGCGAAAATTGATAATAAATCAAAGCATTATTTTAATTACGAACAAGGTTTGAAAATGACTGGAGGTAAGCAACTTAATGATGTGTGGTTGTTGCCTGCTGTATTAAAATGGGAAAAAGATTGTGGAAAACATCCTACTCAAAAACCTTTGCCTTTGTTATCAAGGATTATTTTGACGTCTTCACCTGAGAATGCTTTAATTCTCGATCCTTTTACAGGAAGTTCTACTACTGGGATAGCAGCTAATATCTATAATCGTAATTTTATAGGTATAGATATTAACCGTAAATACCTTGAAATAAGTAAATGTCGTAAAGAAAAATTAGATGTTCCTAAATATAAGTTATTTATGAAAAAGAAGATAGAAAAGATAATTTATAAATCTCAAAAGGATTTGTTTTAACAAATCAGCCCGGAATTGGAACGGACAATTCCGGGCTTTTACCTTTTTAATAAGTCTTTGTCATATCCTCGGGCACAACGATTATGAAATTGGCTTTGCCCAGGTTCTCGTCAGAGAGTTTTTCCACGT
>CAZYSM010000059.1:0-12193 GCA_964649975.1 uncultured Bacteroidales bacterium
AAAAATTAAAAACTCAATATTATCTCTGCTATCTGCACGGCATTGGTAGCAGCACCTTTGCGGAGGTTGTCTGCCACAATCCACATATTCAACGCATTAGGCAAGAATAAATCCTTGCGCAAACGTCCCACAAACACTTCGTCCCTATCCTGTGCCAGCACCGGCATTGGATATTCATTCTCCTGCGGATTATCCAGCAGCACCACACCCGGCGCCTCCGACAGAATGCTCCGCACCTGCGCCAGGTCAATATCCCGTCGGAATTCCACATTCACGCTTTCGGAATGTCCGCCAAGCACAGGCACACGCACAGCCGTGGCAGACACCTGTATGTCATAGTCATTCAGTATCTTGTGCGTCTCATTGACCAGCTTCATTTCCTCCTTGGTGTAAAGGTTATCCAGGAACACGTCGCAATGCGGCAGGGTGTTCATATCTATCCTGTGCGGAAACTTATGAATATCAAAAAATCCGCTGCGCTCGTGTATCATCTGCTCCACCGCCATATAGCCAGCACCTGTGACGGACTGATAAGTGGAAACCACAATCCGCTTTATTCCGTAGTGACGATGCAGCGGCGCCAGAGCCACAACCATCTGTATTGTGGAACAGTTGGGGTTGGCAATCAGGTAATCATCTTTTGTCAGCAAGTCTCCGTTGACCTCTGGCACAATTAGCTTAACGTCCTTGTCCATACGCCAGGCAGAGGAATTGTCTATCACATAAACTCCACGCCGGGCAAACTGCGGGGCATACTCCCGCGACACTCCACTGCCAGCGGAAAACAATGCAATGTCAATATCCTGCTGTAAAGCCTCTTGCACAGAAATAACTTTATACCTATGTCCACGGAACATAATCTCCTTACCCACAGACCTGTCCGAAGCCACAGGAATCAGCTCTGATACAGGAAAATTCCTTTCCTCCAACACCTGCAACATTTTCCGGCCGACCAGACCTGTGGCACCCACAACTGCAACTTTCATAAAATCATTTTTTTGTTTTATTTTCATACAAATTTAACCCAAAGAAACAATTACAAAAAATGGCACGCAAATTAACCTTGATTTTATTGATACTGGCAAGCTTCATCATTGCCACAGGTCAAATAACATACGATTTTGAAAATCAAAATCTTTCCGCCTGGACACAGAGCGCTCCCGGACACTGGGAAATCTCAGCAGTATCTCCCTTACAGGGCAATTATTCACTTCATCACGCCTTTGACACCTCAGCCAGCTGGCACGACCAGATAGCTCTACCCGTCAATCTGGATATGAGCCAGGGCAAAACACTATGGCAGTTCAAAATCCGCCACGGATACTCTCCGTCCGCCTCAAATAACTGGGCAGTTATATTGTCCTCGGACAAAGACGCACAAGCAATGATGCCAGACAGTAGTTTCAGCGGATATGCCATTGGTGTTAACTTCAATAATTTTACTGATGACAGCTTAAAGCTTTTCCGCATAGATGCCGGCACCATTACGCCCATCCTCAACACAGGGATTAACTGGCAAAACGACATTGGCACTTCGGATTACGCCTCAATAAGAATTATCAGAAATCAATCAGGGCAGTGGACTGTGTTTGTAAGTAAATCCACAGCAGACTACGACAGCACCCTTTTTGTTGGGCAGACCACGGACAATACCTATACCACAGCTGACTATTTCGGTATTTATTACGAATACACCTCAGCCCAGGACCTCAAACTCTGGTTTGATGATTTGACTATCCTGACCAATTATAACCAGAATAACTCCACGGTGAGCCTGACAACCCTTTCCGACACAATATTGTCCACAGCTACATCCGCCCCGGGGCAGGCCACATTGCAAATAACTTTCTCCGCACCAACGGGCAATACTGCAAATACCAATATCTCCAAGCTGATTATTCTACCTTCCGGGGATAATAACATCAGCAACTGGCAGGATATAATTTCCGCCTGTGTGTTTAATGTTAATCAAACAAACTACATTGGAATAGTAAATCAAAATTCCCTTGTTTTCAATTTAAATGAAAATATTCCGCCAGGACAAAATCTTCAAGGAACACTTTATTTGCAGCTAAAATCCCACCCAAAAAATATTACTGATAACAGCCAGTTTGGCTTTACCATATCCACAGATATGATTGTATCCGCGCCGGCAAACAACAGCTTTTCTGTCCAGACCCTCACCAGCGGAAGTATAACTTATTCGGTGCAGGCCAGCCGTCTTAACTTTGCCCAATGCCCGGTAAGTGTGCGGGTTGATAATCCTTTTTCCTTGAAAATCACAGCCACAGATATTTACGGAAATCTTGACCTTGATGCAGATTATCAGGTAAGCCTGGACAATGATATGGGATCTGGTAATCTCTCCTCTGCCACGTCTTTGAGTAAAACAATGAGTAGCGGAGTAGTGCAGTGGAACGACCTGTCTTACAACGTCAAAGACACTTTCCGCATACGTGCACATAACCCGGTCCTGGGCTACTATTACAGCAAACCAGTAGTTTCGGGAAATTATGTTTATTACTTGAATGATGACTTTGAGGACGGAGATATTTCCGACTGGCAACAAAACTTTGCTGGCCACTGGGTAGCTTCGGCAGATAATCCCATTGCCGGCCAATATTCCTTGCGGCAGGTATTTGACAATACAGCCTCTGCTACCGAGTGGATAGTCCACCGCTTACAGTCTGTAAACCTTAATGATACCACAAAAATTTGGGACTTTTACATCAGATATGAAAATGCAAGTCCTTCCAGCTCAAATAACTGGAATATTGTTCTTATGTCTGACAACAATCCGGCAGAAACCAGCACATTTAATGGCTATGGCATAGGCGTGGATTGGGGCACCACGGATGACTTACTCTCACTCTGGCGCATAGACGGCGGATCGCCATCACCAATCCTTCAAACCAGCCTTAACTGGCAGAATGATATTGCAGCAAACCAGAACGTGCATCTACGTGTTATGCGTTATCCAGATGGCAGATGGAAAATCTTTTTGGACACCACTGGCACATTCCAGGCTATGGATAGCACATCTGACAACACATACACCACTGCGAATTATTTTGCTGTCCGCTATCAATATACATCTTCGCAGGACAGGAAACTGGTGCTGGATAATATCTATTTTGGAGAACCCATACCCGACACCCAGCCCCCAGCCATTGATACCGCAATAGCCATCTCAGCGGATACTGTGCTTGTCTATTTTAGCGAACCTGTGCAGACCTCCGGGCTTACCACTGCTAACTTTACCATTGATAACCTCGGGTCTCCTGCCAGTTTGATTATCCTTGACAATAGCAGAATAAAACTTGCTACAAATGACACAATTACAGAAAATACCATTTACACTCTCCGGGCAGATAATATCACTGACCTTGCAGGCAATAGTGCCAGCTCCCTGTCCAGCACTTTTCTGTGGCAAGCTTTCCATATAATTCAGATACAATGCCTGGACAGCCTTCATATAAAACTTATTCTAAACCGCACACCTCTGGCTTCAAGTGTAAACACTAATAATTTCACCCTCATTCCATACAATGGACAAATAACCTCGGCATCCATAAATGATAATAGCATAATGCTTTCGCTCTCTCAACCTCTGGCAGTTTATAGCCAATACACGTTAAAATCTTATATCAAAGACAGTTATCACAATCCTTTAAAAGACAGCGTAAAAACATTCATTTTCTATCTCCCTCAAATGTATGATGTTATTGTTAATGAGTTAATGACAGATGTTAATCCTGTTCCGCCTGCCTTACCTCCATACAAATACATAGAGCTGTATAACCGCACTGCTGTGGACATAGACCTCTCGGGCTGGACAATAAGCATTGGCGAGAGGAATTTTTCTGTGCCAGATAACACTGTTATTCCAGCCCTGGGATACGCAATTGTATGCTCACCAGAGGCGCAGACGCAATTTCAAAATCTTGCCCCAGTCATTCCTGTGTTAAACGAATATTATCTTACCTCGTCCAATACCATCACAGTCAAAGACCGCAGCGGAAAAATCATAGAAGCACTCACATACTCCCATCTGTGGTATGACGACGCTGATAAAGCCGATGGCGGATGGTCTCTGGAACGGATTGACCCGGATAATATATGCTCTCAGGACAACAACTGGCGTGCTTCGGTTAATCCCGTAGGGGGCACTCCCGGATTTGTAAATTCCGTTATATCAAGTAATAAAGACACCTTGCCTCCACATCTGGTAAAAATAGAACCTCTATCATCCAAGAAATTAATCCTTGACTTCAACGAAGTTATTTCCAGAAACACAGCCACAAACCAAATAAACTTTGTCATCAATGGCTCTGCCACTCCACTTCTGGTAGAATATGATGATAACGACCCCAAAAAGCTAATACTCAGCTTTCTGGTTAATTTCAATGATGGTATCAACAGGCTGGAAATTTCCAATCTCACAGATAATTGCGGAAACAAAATCAAAGATACCATAGCGGAATTTTTCTACGAGAGCATACACGTAAAAGACATTCAACCTCTCAGCAAGAACCAGCTAAAAATTTATTTTTCCGAGGCTGTGGAAAAGAATTCCGCCGAGCAAATAACAAATTATTTTGTCAACAAATCCATTGGCTATCCGCAAATAGCTTTACGCGACGCTTATAATCCATCAGTTGTTTATTTGATTTTTGAAAAAAATTTCGTGCAAGACACCATTTATCTGCTGTCAGTGGCCAACATCCTGGACTTAAACAACAATACTGCCGATAGCTCAGTAAAAGAATTTGTATATCATCAGCCCAAAGCCTACGATGTGGTTTTCAATGAATTTATGACTGATGTTAATCCAGCACCTGCTGGCATCAAACCGCTGAAATATATTGAATTGCTAAACACCCGAGGATTTGATATTTGGCTGGAAAACTGGACAGTGCAAATAGATGACAATCAATATACCCTGCCATCAGTTAAAATTCCAGCCTTCGGTTATCTTATCCTCACCACTGACCCTGATACTATATGCTCCTGCACACAGCTGGACATCCTTTCGTCCTCGGCAATAAAAACCCAGGCAAGTTATCAATTGTATTCATCAGATGGACAGATAATTGATGCAATTAACCTTGACCAATCCTTCTGGCAAGATAAGGATAAAGCCGACGGCGGCTGGTCTGTGGAAAAAATAAATCCGTTATACCACTGTGAAAATATCTCCAACTGGTCAGCCAGCACGGATCCGCGCGGCGGAACACCCGGACAGAGGAATTCAGTCTTTTCCAATGAAACATTTGACAATCCCCTGCATATCACCTCTTTAAATATTATCAATGCCAGAACAATTACATTCTCACTGAACTACCCAGTTATTAATCCCTCGCTGAGAGACACGGCAAATTATGTAATCAATTCTGAACATCCTGCACAAATAAAGCAAGAAAATTATCAGACTTTCACTCTTTCGTTAAAAAACTTCCTTAACAGTGGTAATAATCAATTACATCTGTCAGTAAATAGCGATTGTGGAGACCTTTACGAATTTGATACCACATTCAATTACAGCTTTATCCACGTCAGAGAAATAGCCCCTGCCGACAGTAATATGATCTGGGTAAAATTCTCTGAGGAACCAGGAAATAATTTTGCTGCGGCACAAAATTATCTTTTGAACGGACAAGATTATCCATCAGTCATTATCAAAAATGCTAATAACCCGGCGGAAACTTATCTGTTTTTCAACCAAAACTTCAACACAGGCAAGAATACAATACAAATAACAGGCATAACAGACCAATACGGTAATGCCATTCCGGACTATTCAGCAGATTTTTACTATTACAAACCTCAGGCAAATGATGTATTAATCAACGAGCTGCTCTTTGACCCTGTGCCAGGATGTGATAAATACGTAGAAATCTATAATACAACAGATTATCCGGTTTATCTGCGACATCTCTATCTGGCAAACATCACCGACAGCACAGCGGAAAATATCCAGCCTCTGACCAGTGGATATGAATTCATACCGCCGCATCAATATCTGGCTATCACCACGGACACTGCCACTGTTAAACAATTTTATCCACATCACGGAAATAATTTCCTGCAAATAAACAAATTACCCTCAATGGCATCCGACCAGGGAAATATAGCCCTGCTGTGGCACGATAGCATACTGGACTATTTCCACTACAACAAAAATATGCACAATCCACTCATTGCTGATGCCGAGGGTGTGGCTCTGGAACGGATTAGTTTCAGCCTGCCTACCAACTCCGCGGATAACTGGACGTCCGCAGCTTCCACCGTAGGCTACGGAACCCCGGCAATGAAAAACTCCCAGGCAGCTAACACGGACAGCCTATTAGGCCTGGATGCACAGGTAAACCTCTCGTCCAGAACACTCTCACCTGATGATGACGGCTATCAGGATTACCTCCTGATAAACATAAAAACGTCCGAACCTGACCTGTTCGCAAATATCACAATAATAAAACGCAGTGGGCTGCCTGTGCGCAATCTGGTAAATCAGACCAAGCTGGCTGATAACAACTACTTCCGCTGGGACGGCACCGACGACAACGGACAAAAGCTCATATCTGGCATTTACATTCTGGTAATTAAACTGTTTACCACCAGCGGAAAAGTAAAAGTAATCCGTAAAACGCTGGCAATCACCACAAAGAAATAAGCTTTTTAAAAACAAGGATTTTCATTAGCTTTGCACAAAGAAAAAAATTCAAAATCCAAAATACTATGGCTACAACTTCGGATATCCGCAAAGGATTGACAATTATGCTCAATGGTAAATTATACAAAATCGTTGATTTCCTTCACGTAAAACCCGGACGTGGCAGTGCTTTTGTCCGCACAAAGTTAAAGGCTATCCCGGAAGGAAACGTTATTGAACAGACTTTCCCCGCTGGTCATAAAATAGAAATTGCCCGCGTGGAAAAACGTCCGCATCAATATCTTTACAGCGACGGCACAGGCTATCACTTTATGGATATGAACACTTACGAGGAAGTCACTTTGCAAGAGGATATGATTGACGGCATTCAGTTCCTCAAAGAAGGGCAGGAAGTTAATATAATTTTCCACGCTGATACAGAAACACCGCTGACCTGCGAGCTGCCAGCTTCCGTAGTGCTGGAAGTTGTTTATACCGAGCCAGGCGTCAAAGGCGATACTGCCAGCGGGAACGCCCTCAAACCAGCCAAGCTGGAAACCGGAGCAGAAGTCAAAGTGCCTCTGTTCATCAACACTGGCGACAAGATAAAAATAAACACCGCTGACGGAAAATATATTGAACGCGTTAAGGAATAAAAAAAGCGCCCTTTTCGGGCGCTTTTTTTTAATATCCTGCCTTTGCCGAGAAAAAGTCCTCCTCGGTCATTCCCAGCTCTTTGAGCAGTTTATTTGCCAGTCCGCTTGAACCAATGCGGAACAAATCAGGCACGAGCCAGTCCTCTCCGAGCAGTTCCTTGACTATGGCGTAATAAATCACTGCTTTGTCCGAAGTGGAAACTCCACCAGCAGGCTTAAAGCCAACACGGCGTCCGCTAATGTCGTAATAATCCTTGATTGCCAGAGCCATAACATATCCAGCTTCGGGAGTGGCACCAACCTTTTCCTTGCCCGTGGATGTCTTGATAAAATCAGCGCCAGCTTCCATAGCCAATACAGCAGCTTTGTAAATATGGGCGAAATCGTCCAGCACTCCGCTTTCCAGAATGACTTTTAATTTAGCATCATTTCCGCAAACCTCTTTCAGTGCCTTAACCTCATCATAAACCAGCTGATAATTTTGGTCAAGGAACTCACCAACGGAAATAACCATATCCACTTCGTTGGCGCCGTGGCGGATAGCCAGCTCTGTTTCCAGTTTTTTCACTTCCAGGAAAGTCTGCGAAGCAGGGAACCCGCCTACCACGGATACCACACGCACGTTTCTATCTGTCAAATTTTTGTCAACCGTTTCCACAAAACGCGGATAAACACACAGACCACCGACATTGTCCAGTCCGAATTTATGGCTAACCTGATTGACCTTTTCTGTCATTTTACGTATAAAAGTGTGATTATCCGTAGTGTTCAAAAAAGTCAGGTCAATAAAAGTAAACAACTGGCGTTTAATGTCATCAGTCAGTAATTCCTGTGCATTTGCAAGCACCTGATTAACTCCGTGCTGGATATCAGGATAACTCAGCACCTGACGGTATTTGTTAAGTATCTGTTCCATAGCAAATTATTTTTAATGAGTTTTACATACAACCATCGCATCCAGTATCAGAGCTAACTCCGTCAATAAGTTTTTGCTCAGTTTTAGGGCAGTAGATATTACGTTTACGCAGTTCTGGATTATGACCAATACGATAATCCGGGAAACTCTTGCGCTTTCCGAAAATTATCTGAATGCTCATCAGCAAAATGCCTATTCCCAAAATACCTATTGATAGTAAAAATATAGACCAGAACATCACTTAGATTTTTAAATTTCAATCAAAATTAAAATATTTGAGGAATATTTGTGTTATTTTGCATATAAAAACACTGTTAAAAATGAAAAAGTTTTTCTTAACCTTTGCTATAAGCATTTTTATTTTATCCTCTTATGCCCAGATAAATATCTGGCTCAATGATGGGGTAGTGGTCAACACCGACGGCTACCGCATAGACAGCGCGCAAAAAATTATTTTTTACCGCAACAAAAAGGGCAAGACAAAATATTTTGATTATCAAGAAGTTTTTGCTATAACCGACCGCAACGATACACTCATCATTACACCTGCGGAAAATCTTTCCTCTGATGAGGCTTTTTCATTCCTCCGAGGTGTGCACGATGGATTTTCTTATAAAAACCACAAACTCCTTGCAGCTAACTTCCTGTTGGGCACAGCATCTGGCTTTCTGATGCCACAAATAGGTCTTAGCGGTGTGATGTCAGTTATTCCGAACTTAATTTCCACAACTGTTTCAAGCATAACCAATCTGAAAGATAAAAACTTACCTCAGGGCGATAGCCTTTACCGAAAAGGATATAATCTCTCGGCTAAAAAGAAAAAACTTATCCTGGCAATTGAAGGCAGTATGGCCGGACTGATAACAGGCAACCTGATTGGATATTTAATTAAAAATCAGTAAAATGAGCTTATCAATTATCGTAGCAGTTGATAATAAATGGGGTATTGGCAAGGATAATAAACTGCTGGCACATCTACCTAATGACCTCAGATGGTTCAAACAAAATACCCTGGGGCACACAGTCATTATGGGACGAAAAACATATCAATCAATCGGCAAAGCCCTGCCCGGACGCAAAAACATTGTCTTATCCCGTTCATTAAACAACCTGCCTGATGCTATTGTTTGTCATAGTCTTGATGAAGTCCTGAAAACTATTTCAGAAAAAGATGAAAATTTTATCATTGGCGGGGCGCAGATATACCGTTTGTTCCTGCCTCTGACAGAGAAACTTTACATCACTCACATAAATGCAGATTTAAATGCAGATGTTTTTTTTCCTGAAATAGATTTAAATCAGTGGGAAAAGGTTAAAAAAATTTTCAATCCTGCTGATGAAAAAAATCCTTATGACCACACTTTTGCAATATACAAACGAAAAAAACAGGAAAAATGAAATTTTTTGAAAAACTGAAAGAATTTCCAAAGACCTTCTGGGTGGCAAATACCATTGAACTGTTTGAACGCTGGGGATGGTATGGACTGTTTAACGTGCTGGCTATTTACCTGACCACTGTGCTGGGCTTTTCGCAGGTGCAGAAAGGAAACCTGATGGGCATCATTACGGCAATGGTCTATTTCCTGCCAGTGTTCACAGGCGCTATTTCCGACAAGGTTGGATATAAGAAAAGCCTGCTCGTTGCATTCTCCCTGTATTTCCTGGGCTTCTTTTTTATGAGTAAAATGACTACCTACGGAGCTGTATTTGCTTCTTTTGCCATTGTAGGTCTTGGCGCCGCCATTTTCAAACCTCTTATTTCCGCAACTATCTCAAAAACAACTAATGAGAAAAACAGCATCCTGGGCTTCGGAATATTTTATATGATGGTAAATTTCGGTGCCCTGATTGGGCCTATCATTGCCTCAAAACTGCGTGAAGTAAACTGGCAATATGTTTTTTATTCCTCTATGCTGGCTGTGACTATCAATATCCTCATTGTAATTTTCCTTTACAAAGAACCTGATAGACAGGAAAATACAGACCCTCTGGGTGAAACATTATTGAAAATTCTAAAAAACATCTGGATTGCTATTACCGACTGGAAATTCCTCATTTTCCTGCTGCTCATCGTGGGCTTCTGGACAATGTATAACCAGCTGTTTTTTACCCTTCCGGTGTTTGTGGAACAATGGGTGGATACATCCATACTTTACAATGCTGTGCATAGCTTCTGGCCAGGACTGGCTGACTTTATCGGCAACGGACACGGATCAGTTAACCCCGAGATGATGCTCAATATGGATGCCTTCTTTATTGTGCTGTTCCAGATTATCATTTCCAGCATTGTCACACGGATGAAACCTATCCGCGCAATGATAACCGGATTTTTCATTGCTGCCATTGGCATAAGCCTGATGTTCATCTTCCGCAATCCCATTTACATTGTATTTGCAATTTTGATTTTCTCCATCGGCGAAATGACTGGTTCGCCCACAATTACCTCATACATCGGACTTATTGCCGACAGGGATAAAAAAGCTCTTTATATGGGAATGTCTTTTCTGCCCGTGGCTGGCGGAAACTTCCTTGCCGGGAAAATTTCCGGAAATGTTTACCAGAACCTGGCAGACAAACCAACCTTGCTGAAACATTATCTGGCAGAAAAAGGAATTACTGTGCCACAAGGACTTAAACCCGATGACTTAATGCATTTTGCCAGCGAAAAACTCGGAATGTCTCCACACCAGATTACTGACCTGCTATGGAATAAATACGACCCAACCCGTATATGGCACGTTTTTGTAGCCATCGGAATGATTACCATCATAGGCTTGATACTCTACGACAGCTTGATTATCCGCAAAAAAACTGCTTAACAAACTCCTAACCTCCCGCCGCGGACTGGCGGGAGGTTTTTATATCCATTCGTGGCATTTTGCTCTGGTATGAATTGACAAAATTATCCTCTTATCCATTGGCATTGGTAGCATTTTATCCTGAAAACAAAACCATTCCCGCAAGCAAGTCTTTTGACTTGTGGGATACGAAACTGGGCAGACTTTCGTCTGCCTCGGACTGCGTCGTCCTGACGGACTGAATTTTACGGGCTAATCGCCCGTTTCCCACAGATAAATCTGTGGGCTATGGATACGTCGTCCTCGCTTCGCTCGGACTTGCTTTGCCTTGCGGCAATTGGTCAATCCCCTAACCTTTGCGTTTACTGGTGGATTTGGCGGTTTAAATATCTTGAAAATCAATCTTTTGCGCCTATTCTGCCCTTGACGGTTAAAAGAATAAAAATCCGCGGTAATACAAAAATCGCCCCATCCATAAATTCTCAAAAATTTCCTATCTTTAACTGACAAAAAAATATTAAACAAGAATGTTCGTAGTTGATATTTTCACGGTTTACAAAACTTACAAATCTTTGAGCGGTGCTTTTGACTGGCTGATGGATAAAATTTCACCTGATCACCGCTCGCAACTGCAACAGCAGATTGAAAAAACTTATAACCAGACCATAGAAGCCTTTGAAAAACTATATCCTTTTGAACAACAGCAATATGAGAAATTAAAAAAACAAGGCAAGCAAGTAAACGACGATTTAATCCGCAATAGCGACAGCCAGATGCCTTTTTATCATTCCCAAAAATTTCAGGAACTGCTGACAGTTTATTTAATTATCCCCTGGATAAACGAACAGCCACCACGCGAGGATATTACTAACAAAATCATTGAGGAATTAAAAAATAATGAGAATATCATCTATTCGGAGCAGGCAATTTCCGAGTTTATCAAACAGTTTAGTTTCAATCTAAAATCCGAGCCTTCTTTATCCTCTATTTTACTTTTAATCAAAGAAATGTATTCTGAACTAAAATCTATCGGAAAATCGCAAAGCTCTGAATTACAGCCTTTTCCTGATACTGACAGAAATCTATTTATTCCAGAAAACTATATAAACCGCCCGGAATATGAGCAAAAGCTGGAACAAATACTTAAATCCCATAATCTTGCTTTGATTAC
>CAZYSM010000060.1:0-12122 GCA_964649975.1 uncultured Bacteroidales bacterium
CGATAATCTAAGTATAAAGGCAAATTTTGTTCAGGATTGCCATTAGTATCTATAACAGTCAAAACAATATTAACAGTATCTTTTGATGAAGGCACATTATCGCAATCAATATCAAAGACAAAATTATATGATGGCTGATAGTCTATATTGATTAAAGTATCCACACTACTATTACAATAACTGTCGTAAAATATATGAAATCTATATAATCCTTTTTCAAAATTAGCAGCGGCTGTTCCTGTTTCTCCTAAATATAAATCATTATAACCAAAAAACATACTGTCAAGATCTGAATATTTTTTTATTTCAATATGCCCATAAGGTAAAGCATGATCTTTTGATACCACTTTAATAGTAACAGGAATTATAGGCTCCATAAATATAGTATCCCTATAAGGATAATCCTGGTCATGGTATTCATCATAATAAATATAACCATTCCAATATCCTGATTTTGTGAAACGAAAATACTGATAAAACTTTCCAAAATATATTTTTACATATCCAGAAGTATCTGTATAGTATTTATAAACATCTTCAACTTGTAACAAAACATTCTTTAATGGTTTACCAGTTGCCGCATCTTTAACAATAAATTCCATAGAATCTATATCAACAGGATTTTGATCAAAAACTAAATTAACAACAGTATCATTTCTTGTTTCTAGACTAAAATCTTGTTCTTGATATCCAAACTTAACTAATTTACATCTAAGCCATTGATAATTATCATAAGGTTTATATATAGAGAGCTTGCCATATCCATTATTAATTTTTACTTCAAAAGTGTCTTTTACTTTTTCTACATCTTCCTCACCATATATAACGACATAAGCGTTATTAACAGGATTATTTTGCTCATCTTTTACATTAAAAGTATACTGAACGCTATCTTTTTTCCGCCTCATAGTAATTATTTTAGTTGTATCCTGATCAAGCACGAAATCATCAAGATTATAATCCCAATAACCGGGTTTACTAAATATTATTGAATAATAGGTTCCAATAAGATTAATATTTACATAACCATATAAATTAGTATAATACTCAACATCTGGCTCGTTTCCCCAAAAACTAACTTTTACACTATCCAAAGGCAAGCCATTAATATCATATACATAAAATTCAGCTTTATATTTTCTTTTGGGGGGTAAAAAGAATTCTAAAGATTGTGGACTTTTACCTATCAAAACGTTAGTATCCAAAGTTTCATATCCATAAGCAGATATTCTTAATTTGATAGTATCTTTCGGGACAGAACATAAAATAAGACCATTAGAATCTGATTTAAATGAACCTATATCGTACGAATCAATAAAGTAAGTATTCCTAATTGCAAAAATTTTTGTGTTAAAATTTTTGATAATATTATTATTAATACTATCATAACATCTAATAGAAAGAGAGGCCAATGGGGAAAAAATATAATTTATTGCAGTATCATTACTTAAATAAAATAAATCATATTGTTTATCATAACCTGTTTTGTTTATTTCTAAAAAGTAATAATTATTTTTTACTAAATCTATATTCAATATTCCATTATCGTTAATACTACCATTATAAATATAGTTTGAATTAAATGAGAAAATTCTTATTTGTACAGATAAAGGATTGCCTAAAGTATCCAAGGTATGTATTGTTATATGAGCTTTAGGTAAAGGAGTTAAACAAAAAGTAAAGCTCTGATTTTCATTTGTATCTATAGTAATTACACTATCTAAATTTCCATATCTATAATCACTTAAATGAAGTTTCAACTTCCCCAAAAAATAGGCATTCCAAGTAGCTATTCCATTTTTATTTGTGATTAATTCAGGCTCTATAATAGGATCTAAATAGTAACAATCCTCTGAAGATGATAAACTAATTCGTAAGTTAGGAATGGTGTTTCCTGAAGTATCTTTAAAAATAAAGTTAAGCTTAGGCTGAGGATATAATTTTAACCTAATCGTAGTATCTCGTTCAATTATAGGCAAGTACACACATCTTTTAGCATAATTTTCATAGCTAATTAAAGCATAATTTTCACTAATATAATATCCCGGCATATAAAAAGCATAACCTAATGAATCTGTATAATAATATAAACCATCAATATAAATTGAAGCACCTTGCAAGGGACCTACGCTATCGTAAACATAAAACTTATATTTAGGATAGGGCCTTAAATATTTAACTAATGTAATATTAGTATCCATTATTAAATTAAAAGAGGTATCAAAAAAATTTTCTTTATAAAAAGAAATTCGATAATTACCATTAAAAACATCAAAATTCACACCTCCTGTACTATCGGTATAAGAACCATTATAATAAAATCCATTATAAAGTTGGACATCTACATCACTAACAGGAGAAGAATCCCGCTGATTTAGCACCACAATCCTTAGTGAAAAATTTTTCAATATTCCAAAAGTATCTAAAACAGAACGATTGTGATTTAAATTTATAACCCGTTTATTTTCTATTTCCTCATCAGTTCTATTTCCACTATTAGGATTGATGTAAAAATAAGAATAATAATAAACTCCCGAGTCTAATTGTAAAGTAACAGAGTAAATACTATCATTATCATTATCCTTCATTAAATATTGCTGAGTAGTATAATTAAATTCCACAGCTAAATACAAAGAATCCTCATTAGTAAATTCATTAGATATCATTTTTTGTTTCATACTAACCTGAAAAGTACATTGATAGGACTGTCCAAAGACAGCATTCATAAAAAAGAACCCTAAAAATAAAAGTATAAGACGCTTCATAGCCTTAATTTTTTTTCTTATAACTTAAATCACTATATCCTCAGTGTCAATCTTTTTTACTTCTCAGAATCAAGTAAATACCACTCATCTACCCGTATATCAAGAAACAAAATGATATAAATCATTTTGATAAATGATAATTTTTAAGAGACAAATCATTGTTTTTAAGAGATTAAGACTAAATGCCATATTATCACAGCAAAAATCATTATTTTAAACATTGGTAGTGGTAGGCATAGATTGAAATTCCTTCATCTTATCTGGCACCTGTTCGTGCTGGCAGCTGCCGGACTGTTCTTCATGTGCATCTATAAATACGTGCTGCCAATACAGATATAATCAGCAAAGCACAGAATCGGACTTCCGCTACTTATGGATAAAAATAAACTCTCCGCCCTGGTCGCCGACATTCTGTATAGTGCCAAATTGCGGAACATTCGGAGTGTTATTTAATACTGCCACGCGTACCCTGTCAAAAAGTTCCGAGGCCGGTAGATATTTTTTATTATTCGCTTTCAGCTGTAAGACAAGCGATTGCAGGAAGATACTTTTATCAGGTACTTCCTTTAATGTTCCACTGGTCATAGCCTTACGGCTGGGCAGCTGATAAATTTTCTGATATGCCACCACGGCATTAGCCTCGGTCACTGCCCGGGTTTTGAATATAGAACCGCTGAAACAGGCATCAGTTATAAGAAGCGTGTGGAGAGTATTAATAGCCCCAATATAATCCTTGATAGTACTGTTTCTGAGCCAGGTACTTTTATCATTAATATTTGCATCAGAAGGCAGCCAGTATCCAATTTGTTTATATTCATCCCAATAGCCGTGGCCTGCATAGAAAATCAAAAGATTGTCCTTATCCGTAAGTGTGGAGGAAAGCTGGTCCAAGGTATTAATAATCTGTGAACGAGTTGGATTTTTGAGGAAGAAAATATCATCAGGCTTAAAGGTGTAATCATTCACCAAAACATCGTATAATTTTTTAGCATCCTTGACAGGATTATTCAAATCCGGAATATTATTATCCTTATAGTCATTTTCCGCTATTAGTAAGGCGTAAAACCGTCCGCCCTTTGTGTCAATATCATACTGATAAGTGCATAAAATATCATAATCTTTTGTAGCAGTGTTGCCAAGGTTATCAGTGGCTTCAATCCTCACAGTGTTCAGACCCGTTGCCAGCACTACGGATTGATCATACTGTCCGGGGAAAATCATTTTTGCCGGACGGTGGTTAATCAACACCTGTTTTACGCCGCTTTTATCCGACACGCTAATATGTATCTGCACCATACGGTTGTTCACCACAGGAAAATCCGGATTGATTTTCTTATTTACCAGAGGATATAAGATATCAATCTCCGGCGGAAAAACATCCTGGATTTTTTCCGGGTCAATATACTTGGTGATTTTCAGCTGGTGTGGTTGAGCAAATAATACCGGCTGCCATTTCTGTCTAATTCCGTTTTCCGCAGTAGTGGCACAAAGCAAGGGAATGATAAAGGAAACATTTCCGCCCTGGAACTGAGGATTAACGCCAAAAACCACCCTGATATGGGTTTGCGAAGCAGCCGATATCTCGCCACCGGTGATTAACACAAGGGAATTTTCCGGTGAAATGGTAATATGCCTTAAATCCACAGCAAGGATATCCTTTTTGGGTGATACTGGATGTAATTTTTTGTTAACCCATTTAATATCAAGGATTACACTAAACCTGTTAGAGTCAAAGTCAGAGGTGGTTGCTTTGATAAGAGCATATCTTCCGGTATAAGTAGCAATAACCTGGTCATAGCCAGCAGGTTGTGACAGTCCCAGTTTAAAAGAGATAATCAAGAGTAATATTAATATCAAACGTTTCATTATTTTAGAGTTTTATTTTATATGTCAAAATAATTCCATAATTACGTATATAGGCCATAGCCGGCGGCCCAAACAAACTTATATAATCATCAGGATAAGCACTCTGTTTATAGCCCAGGTCCATAAATGTTTGATTATAAAAAAGTTTTGGCACAAAATAAGCTTTCCCTTTTCTGATAGGGAAGGATAGTCCCACACTGGCAAACCCCGAATAACTGATTTTATTCCATTGCATAGCATAGGTATCATTATAATTCCTGGTTCCAAAACCATAATAAGCCACATCTGTAAGTAACAAATGATATTGAGGATAATATCCTGCCCGCTGGCTCTCGCCGGATACGCTAACCTGAGATCGCAGCATATATCTAATGTTAACCCCTGCCGAAATACTCAGTCCTATTTTATTATAAAGTCCTGTGCGCCAGCCTATACTCACAGGGGCTAAAACAATCAGATTAGAGATTTTCTCATTCAGATTGTATTTCAAATAAAGATAGTAGTTATCTCCATCAATATCAGTTTTTTGGATATTATTTTCATTAAAATTATCAAAGATGTTATTTGAGTAAAAAGTTTCCTGAAATAGGTAAGAACCAAAAGATAAATTGAAATGAGAATTGAAAAACAATGTAAAAACTGTGCCCAGAGCATATCCCGGATACATCTTTGCAGAATGGATATAAGTCAATGCAGGCTGGGATAAGATAAAATCGGAATTAAATGCCATACCACTCAGTCCAATATACAAACCACGCATTTGCTTATCACTATTTTTCTTCAAAATCAACTGATAATCATCTATTTTACTGATTTTAAAGTTATTAAACTCATACTTCTTGTAATTAAAACTTACTGTTAAATAAACCTCATAATAATTTCCTACTATTTTATTATCCGAATTCATACCAACTACATACTTCGGTATCAGAATATTTACAAAAAAAGTAGTATCATTAATCTGCTTGGGTAAAAGGAATCTGGCAGAATCCATTAAATACTTATTTTGCAATCCGTGCGGAAACTTATCTCTCACAATATCAACATAATCCATAGGGGTTAAATACCTGGGCTTGCGTGTCAAATCATTATAAATCTTACTCTGGAACTCATCTGCAAACAGATTTATAAAACTGTCTATATAGCTCTCTTCAATAGCAATTCCGTCAGTGGTAAAATCACTATATCTGTCAAGCTGGGAAATCAAAGTATCACAAAATATCCGGATATAATTCAATTCATAATCCTCAAAATATTGAGCCGTTGACCGGATAATCCCGAAACCTACAAATAGAAATATAAACAGGACTTTTTTCATTGTTCTTTAATTTATAATGATTTTTTTAATCATTTCACTATCAGAAAATTTAATTTTCAGGAAATAAACACCAGAGCTGAGATGGCCGCTATCCATAAATAATACATAATCGTCTTTGCCTTTTTTACCATCCCATCGGTCAATAACCTGCATCTGTGCCGATAGCAATTGTATCATCACCTTTCCCTGGTAATCACCTTTTATAACCACCTGTATTTTATGGCCTTTACCAGCAGGATTAGGATATACTAAAACACTCTTAACAGCAGGATTAATCAACAATTCGGGTGAAAAAGCTTTACATCCATTATCATCAGTCAGCTGAACCTGATATGTCCCTGATCTCAACGGATTACTGAAATAATACTGCTGGGTCGCACCTACAATCGGATAACCATCATAATACCACTGATAGACATAGCCCGAATCCGGACTGATGATCATAAAATCGCCTTTACGGATAATACTATCCGGATGTGGATTGCTTACCGATATTTGCAAACTATCAGACCAGGGGCTCACACCACAATTATTTTCCGCCCTGACACGCAAATATGCCGTTCCACTGAACCCGGTAGAAAACTGAATATTGGCAGTAGTGGAACTGCCACTTATCTCCCCTGCACTGTCCGGATAAATTGCCCAGCGGTATAAAGTAGCATAGTCAACAGGATTTACTGTGAAGCTACCCAAATCTCCTACACACATTTCCGTCCGGCCTGACGGAGCCTCTGGCTCAGACGGACTAATACGCACCTGTATAGGCAAGGAATCCGACCAGCCACTGTATCCACATTTGTTATATGATCTGACTTTCAGATAAGACAATCCGTAAAATCCAGACTGCCAGTAAACAATAGCATTAATCCCGGTCCCGGCAATACTATCTCCGCCCCTGGACAAAGCCCACTGATAGCCCTGGGCATTGTCAACCCCGGCTACTGAATAGCTGGTCTTTTCCGTACCCCGGCATAAATCCACAGGGCCGGAAGGGGAGAACGGTGTCTGCGGTGCCGAAGGATACACTGTTATCAGCAAAGGATCTGACCAATCACTTGCCTCACAGCCCACCTCGCGCACACGCAGCTGTGCCTGTCCGGAAAATCCTGGTGACCAGCTCAGGGAAATAACATTACCATTACCTGTTATAGCCCCTGCCCCGGATGGTGTTAGCTGCCATTGATAGGTAAAAATATCACTATGTCCGGAAACCGTATAATTCTCAATATTGGATCCGGCGCACAGTGCTGTCTCACCCTGCGGTGTATCCGGACGATCTGGTTTGGGCAGATTGACTATCTGCAACGGCGTCGACCAATTGCTCACACTGCAATGATTATATGCCCTGACCTGCAACCTGGCAGTATCTGCAAAATTATCATCCCACGAAATAGTAACGCTGGCCTTATCCGTCTGGCCCAGCAGCACGCCCACGCTATCAGGAAGGAGCCGCCACATATAACCCTGGGCATTAGCCACAGGAATTACGCTATAATCCTGAAATCCGGACACACATCTGGACAGACCACTGGGCGCAGTAGGATTTTCCACCGGATTGATGCGCGTTATTATTATTTTATCGGAATTACTTCCGCACACATTATCCTGTGTGACAGTCCAGGTCAATGTCGTTGTTCCTGGCGGTATATCCATAGCCCTGGTATTATACTTGCCCGGGTCGGCAAAAGAAACATTATCAGCACTCCACTGTCCTGTGGCAGGGGAAGGATTTGTAGCATAGAGGGTTATTGTATCCGTGCAGATAGTAGTGTCAACACCAGCCTGAGCTTTTATCCGTTTCTGGACATTAAGCACAGCAGTATGACTATAAGCTACCCCGCCTATGTTCATAGCTTTACAGCGGAAACGCCATCCGTCCATCTCCATAGGAATATTTTTCACTCTCAGATTGGGCGTGGTGGAATTCTCAAAATAGTCGTTATTCTGAATATCAAAGAAGTTTCCGCTGTTATTAGTGTCCACCTGCCAGTGCAAGGAATCAGCCATTATAGGGATTACCGAAAAAATAACTTCGCTTTCCTCACAAGCAGTGTTATTAAGCGGCTGCACCGAAAAATCCGGAGCTAAGGCAAAGACCCTCTCTGGTGCAAACTTTCCTGCCTGGAACTTGTTATCTATTGCCTGAACGCTCCACCGGTAAAGTTTTCCGTGTTGCAGACCCGTAATAAACCACGTGGTATCCTCCCCCACATTACCCATATATTTTATAAAAAGTTTGCCTGTATGATGGTCAGAATTGCTGTTCATTATAGTGTCTCCGTCCTGTTCATAAACGTAGATATTATATCCCAGAGCAGCCTGTGGTGTGAGGTCATCCGTGGCAGGCGACCAGAAGAGGAACACAGTATCTCCCTGGGCTTTGAAGGAAAGATTTGCCGGTATGGTAGGCGCAAGATTTATTGTATTACCAGTGTCCTTGTTAACATAAACCTGGGTATGATAGGCACCGTCTTTTTGTCCGGTAATAATGAAATCCTCCACATTATCTCCATTATAGTCGTATGGTAAAATATCACCGTTGTAATATCCCGGGACATAAACAATGTGAAGAGAATCCGGATAATAGTTGTAAGCTATCAGAGACAGCGTATCAAAATTTTTAATAAGATTGGGAATAGTAAAATCAATTTTGCCATCATTATTAAAATCTCCGAAATGAAAATGCAGCAAATTTGTTTCGTCTAAGTATTTATTAGAAAAACCAGCCAGGGGCAGCAGGAAATCCTCACTGAATATTTCCTGAGGCAACGAGAAGGTTCCATTATTATTCAAAAAAAGTAAAATCTCAAAAGTATTAGCACCTTCAAGCATATTTATCACTGGCACAAGTACATCCTGCCATCCATCATTGTTATAATCAAGTACATAGACATCCGCAAATTTGTTCAATAATAACCCGTAGGAAAATACCTTTTCAAAACTATTGTTATCCAAATGTTTGTAAAATTCAATTTTAGAGTTCTGCGAATTAATCAGCACCACATCTTTGCGATCGTCTTTGTCAAAATCAATCCATTTAGCTGCATCAGCGTTTGGCAATTGCACACCTTCCTGCATAAAGCCCTGGCTGGTATTAAGGAAAATATCCGTTTCTCCGGGATATAATAAATCCATTTTCCCGTCATTGTTAAAATCTCCCCAATGGCCGCTGCAAAAAATCTTTGGTGATATATTTGAATAAACAGGCACAAATTTTCCCTGTCCTACATTTTTCAAAAACGCCCCATTTATTCGTATATCACTTTCAAAATCAGCAACAAACAAATCCACATAGCCATCATTGTTAAAATCCACAGGTCTGGCCACTTGTTTACTATTAGACAAAATTTCCCGCATCTTATCAAAGGAATTCCCGGATTTCTCATACCCAGTTAGCGTGAAATTATTATTACTGAATGCCGACACTAAAACATCAGATTTTCCATCCCGGTCAATATCAGCCCCGGCAAGGAAATTTCCTCCTGGCACACAATAATTTATCTGTTCAAAGCCTCCATTATGATTATTAAAATACACTTTCAACCTCGGGGTAATATCCGAAGCAAACGAAGAAACCTCCCAGCCATAAAGTATCATATCCTCATATCCATCATTATTAAAATCGCTCACAATGGCCTTTTTTACAATCATATCCGGATTGAATCTAAAACTTGTATCCACTTTGAGGGTGCCTCCTATGTTATCAAAAAGCTCGGAAGTAAATTCATAATTATTCTGATTTATCACCGAAACTTCAAACTCTATCAAACTTTTATACCCGGCATTTTTCAAATCTATAATTGCCGACGAACCACTTATTATATCATTGGACAGATCTGCTGAGGCATCCTCATAAAAGCCGCCTGAACCATTATTAATGAAAAATATTTTTGACCTTGAATTATCCGCATCAGGGCCAAGGATAACATCATCCAGGCCGTCACCAGTGTAGTCATAAACAAAAAATTCAAATTCGCCCTGCGGTAATCCTATGTCCTGTTTTTTGGTAAAAGTAAAATCCCCGTTATTTACGTAAACAACAGAAACATCCTGCCCCAGGGAATTATCTTTATAATTAAGCAAAATATCCGGATATTGGTCACCATTAAAATTAATCCATTCACACTCATTCACATACACCTCCCCCAGCCATATAGTATCCATACGCTGAAAAGAAAAATTCCCATTGCCTTTATATGGCACTATTACCTGCTGAGCATTATAAGGGGAAGACCCCACAGATATAATATCCACATTGCCATCATTATTAATGTCCCGGGCGAGAAAATACGCGTAATAACCTCTGGAATATGCAAATAAGCTATCAGGATAAATTATTTTATCAAAGGTAAACCCGCCATTATTTTTGTAGATATACAGGCCAGGGTTAGAGCTCACATAGTCATTCACAAAAGTCATTATATCCGGAAGTCCATCATTATTAAAATCTGCAATTCTGGTAACATCCCCATCAGAAGCTACAAGCATCCGCGATGAAATTTTCCCAAATGTTCCATTATCCAATCCTTTGAAAAAAAGCATTTTATGTCTGTTATTAAGAGCAATATCCAATTTCCCATCATTATCAAAATCAGCAGATAACAGATAATCATAGGGAGTGTCAATATCTGAAAAAGCTGTAAACAACGTATCATTAAGACCATAAGAACTATATGCAAAATAACTGCCCATATTTATATAAGGTGCAGAAATCAAACGGGTGGCACTTAACGAAACATCAGTATAGGAATAAGAATAGCGATATTCTCCCAAAATTAATATATCATCCAGATGGTCATTATTAAAATCAAATGCAACAAAATCCAAATCCCTGAACTTACTAACAGACTGACTATCACAGGAAAAAGTTCTATTTCCAAGATTTTTCAGGCTATAAATAGTGTTTTCATTGTTATTATCATAGATACCAACTTTTAGCAAGATATCAGGCAATAGGCCTGGTTCTCTATCAATAACGACCAAAGGGTAAAAATAATAACTCGTATTACCATCAAAATAATGAAAGCTAAATACTGTATCTGTCAGATAGTTGGTATCACCACGGATTTCATTGGCAATAATATAAAACCAATGAGTTCCAAGCGAGCTATTAATATAATCCTGTTGATATATTACATCAACAAACCCATTGGTATCAATATCTGCAAACTTGCTGTCATAGTTATAATTATGTATGAAAGTAAAAGTGCCATCTCCATTATTTTTATACAAATAAGACCCCAAAATTATATCCATATATCCGTCGTGATTAATATCCGCTGTATCAATGTTTGCAAGAGTTCCGCCCCAGAAGCCCGGGAAAATCCCAGAAACATCATTGATAGCTGTAAAAGTTCCGTCACCATTATTACTGAAAATCAAAGCTGTATCACCTGCCCCGTGGATAATATCCATTTTTCCGTCGCTGTTATAGTCAAACCAGATATTAGCACCATAACCATCCATACCAGGGAGATTTGTTCCACTCACAGCTACCAGCGAAGTGGCGGAATTATTTTTATACAGGATTGTAGTATCTCTATCAGTGCCAGGCACAGTGCCACAAATAAACAAATCCTTATAACCGTCATTATCATAATCACCCCAGGCCATAGAAATCTCATTGAGAGGAAAAACTTGTAAATCAGTCCTTAATTTAAATTTCTTGTTGCCCAGATTTTCATAAAAAAACGCTTTTAAACTATCATCCTTATCAGTCCCCACATAAACAACATCCATATCCCCGTCATTGTCAAAATCACAGCTGGAAAATACCGGATGACCAAGTGGTTGGAATTCCTGGGCATAACTGCCAAGGGAAAAAAAGATAATGAGAAAAAGAAAAAATATTTTTGGCTTCATTATTCAAGATTTTAACTTATTGAACATTAAAAAAATATACCGCTTTTATTAAATTTTTTCAAATTTACTGACCTGTATCCAAGTAAACTTTGGATAAACACACTGATTATTTTGACATATCCGTTTTTTTAAGAGATGAAATTGCAATAATCTTATTTTAAAAAATTACCTGAGGGAACCGTATAGATTTCCTGCACAATTGCGATAATTCCTATCTTTTTTGGTAATAAAATATGGATAGATTATTTTTGAAATAAATTTTAAAATTTTTCTTTATTACGAAAAATTATGAAAGTTGATAAACGCCTTAT
>CAZYSM010000061.1:0-11920 GCA_964649975.1 uncultured Bacteroidales bacterium
CAATCCACCCAACGCTAATAGTCCACAACGCTACTGTTTTCCTTGACCAAAGCGGGCAGGCTACTATTAATCCGGCTGCCCTGATTAACTATGCTGCGGATAACTGCCTGGTTGTAGATACCACAACCTCGGGACAGACAACCTATTCCTGTTCTGACATCGGACAGCACCAGATTACTATCACTGTCTCTGACGCCTCAGGAAACCAGACCAGTCAGACAGCCACAATCACAGTCCTTGATACCATCAAACCAACACTAACAGTCCACGACACTATTTTATATTTATCCGAAGGAGATACTGCAAAACTTAATGCAAATGATTTAATTTTGGAGGCTACAGATAACTGCGGAATAACCAGCACTTATATTTCAAAGCAATACTTTACCAGTATTGATGTTGGAACAACATCCGATACCGTGATAGTGGGTGATATTTCAGGTAATTATGCAATAGCCATAGCCACTGTGACGGTAGTTATGCAATCCACCTCAATTACTGAGATAAACCGTAGTAGCATAAAGATTTATCCAAATCCTACCAACGGAAATATTACAATAGTTGTTAGTCCGGATATGACAGATAGCAAATTCATCCTGACTGATATTAATGGCAGAGTACTTTACAGCCGGCGTATCAATTCGGATAAAGAGGAATTTAATATAAGCTTTTTACCGCAAGGAGTTTACATAGGCAAAGTGATAGGCCATAACGGAGAGATAGTTTACAGAATAATCAAGGAATAAAAAAATCCCCGGGGAAAACCTCGGGGATTTTTATTATAAAACTAATAATCCTATTACAGACGGATTTTAATATTGTATTTTTTGAGAATATCCATTGGATTTTCAAACTTGTATTCTCCACGCTCCAGCTTATCTCGGATAGCTTTGAATGCTTCAATAGTTTTTTCCACGTGTTCCAGTTCGTGGGCAGCAGTAGGAATAAGACGGAGCAATAGCACACCCTTAGGCACAACAGGATAAAGCACACCAGAGCAGAAAATTCCGTGGTTCTCCCTCAGGTCAGCAATGAGTGCAGCAGCTTCGTATGGGTCACCTTTCAGATGTACAGGAGTAACCGGCGATTCTGTTCGTCCCAGGTCAAATCCTGCTTCACGCAGTCCGCTTTGCAAAGCATTAACTATTGTCCAGAGTTTTTCGCGGAGTTCTGGCTTGGTTTTCAGGAGTTCCAGACGTTTGAGAGCGCCAATAACGATAGGAAGCGGAAGAGATTTTGCGAAAATCTGTGAACGCATTGTATAACGGAGATAGTGGATAATTGGCTTGCTGGATGCAACAAAAGCGCCAATGGCAGCCATGGACTTGGCAAAAGTTCCGAAGTAAACATCTATACCATCTTGCACTCCGAGATGTTCACCAGTACCAGCACCTGTTTTACCCATTGTTCCGAAGCCATGGGCATCGTCCACCAGCAGACGGAAATTGTATTTATCTTTGAGTGCAACGATTTTATCCAGCTTACCAAGGTCGCCAGCCATACCGAATACGCCTTCGGTTACAACCAGAATACCTCCACCAGTTTTTTCTACGATATTAGTAGCAGTCTGGAGCTGCTTCTCAAGGCTTTCCATGTTATTGTGTTCAAAAGTGAGACGGCGTCCGAAATGGAGGCGGGATCCGTCGTATATACAAGCATGAGATTCAGAATCAAGTACTACAACATCGTGACGATCAAGCAAGGCGTCAATTATGGAGACCATTCCCTGATATCCGTAGTTGAGGAGGTATCCAGCTTCTTTGCCAACAAATTCTGCCAGCTGCTGTTCCAGCTGACGATGGTATTTAGTTTCGCCGGTCATCATTCGTGACCCCATGGGATAAGCCAGTCCCCACTGAGCAGCAGCTTCGGCATCAGTTTTACGCACTTCCGGATGATTGGCCAGACCCAGATAACTATTTACACTCCAGACAATAACTTTCTTTCCGTTAAAATACATCTCAGGTCCAATTTCTCCTTCCAGTTCGGGAAAGCTAAAATATCCATGAGCAAATTCCTGAAATTGTCCCAGAGGTGTACGGCGTTTTAAAATTCTTTCAAACAAATCAGCCATTTGTTTCTTATTTTTAAAATTTTATATCAAATGCAAATATAAAATGGTTATTTAGTCAAACAAAAAAAATTTTCTTATCTTTAAAGTGAACTTTACATTAATGATTTTTTCTATTCAAAAAAATATATTATTATTGAGTTGCGTTTTAGTTTAAAAACCTGATTTAATGAAGATTAAAATTAAAATACTCGCTATTTTTTTAATAGTTGTAAACACATTAAAGCTTGATGCACAGAGTATTAGCTCACAAATAAACAGTTTAAAACATCGTCTTGCTACAACCACTTCTCAAACATTAAGAGCCCAGTATTTAATCAAATTAGGAAACCTTTATCAACAGATAGATTCTATTGACCAGGCCATTGAGGCCTATAACAAAGCACTTGAATATATTGGTAATTCCAGGAATTATCCTCTGCTTTATCAATTAAACTCTTTCCTTGGTATATTATATTCAGAGAAAAAAGATTTCGCTTCTGCTGAAAAACATTTTTCCTCTGCTGTAAATTATGCCAAAAAACTAAAAAGCAAAAGCAGGTTAAGCCAGTCACTGCTCAATCTGGGGAATTCCCAGCGGGAGCTAAAAAAATACAAAGAAGCTATCAGCACATACGAAAGTGCCTTATCCCTTGCCTTTAGTTTAAATAACTTACAGCTGGCCAAGCAAGCTTATACTTATATGGCCATGTGTTATAAGGCACTGGGCGATAATGAACGCTATTTCAAATATTTCAATCTCTCGGTAGCCATTGACAAAAAAATAAAAGAACAAATAATCTCACAGAAAGAAGAAGAAGCACGGCGGCAGGCAGAATTAGCCCGACAGAAAGATCTAAAGTTACAGCTGCAACGATATCGTATGAAAAATGTTGAAGATTCTCTACAACAGGTACGCTTGCTCAATGAAAAAAGCAAAATACGAATAGCCCTGCTGGAGAAAGAAGCCAAGCTAAAAGAGATGCAGATAAAACAGCGCGAAGCAGAGCTCAAGAGAAAAGAAGCCGAAAAACGCTTGATGAAAACCATTATTGCCGCACTCGTTGTAGTATTACTCATCATAATCATAGCAGGAGTAATTGTCTTCAAACTATACAGAGATAAGAAAAAAGCCAATGAACAACTGGCCAAACTTAATGCTGAATTAAAAGCTATCAATCTGGAGCTAGAGGAGAAAAATAGAGTTATTGCCCAGCAAAAAGAAGAACTGGAATGGAAAAACAAACAAATTCAGGAGAGTATTGAATATGCCAGTAAAATTCAACGGGCAATATTACCCTCGCAGGCTGCTATAATGCAAAACTTCCCGGAAGGGAACTTCATTTTCTACTTACCCAGAGATATAGTCAGTGGAGACTTTTATTGGTTCAGCGAACAAAACGGATACAAATTTATGGCCCTGGTGGATTGTACAGGTCACAGCGTGCCTGGTGCTTTTATGTCCTTGATAGGCAACACCTTGCTTAATGAAATTGTAAATGCAAATAAAAGTTTTGACCCTTCCGATATATTAGTAGAATTGCACACAAGATTAGTCAACCTTTTACATAAAAAAGAGGCTAAAGAAATTGAAATGCAGGACGGTATGGATATAGCCTTATTGCGTTTTGACTACAATAAAAAGGAACTGGTATTTGCTGGCGCTAATCAGCCTCTATTCCTGGTATATCCCGACGGCAGACTGGAAGAAGTAGATGGCGACATATTCTCCATTGGTGGATATTTTGGCAATTTCCCTATTAAATTTAGAAATATTATCCTCCCATTGGAAGAAGGGACTAACATTTATCTGACATCTGATGGTTACTTAGACCAATTCAATGGCAAAACACTAAAAAAATTCTCACGTAAAAATTTCGTAGAATTACTACAAAAAATATACGCCCTACCTTTTAATGTTCAATACAAAAAAGTTCTTGATACATTTGAAGAGTGGAAAGGCGACTACCGTCAGGTAGACGATGTTCTGGTTATAGGCGTGCGTTTTACCTCAAATATAAAAAAAGATGAAAATGAATAAAATAGCTTTTGTTACTGGATCTACTGCAGGGATTGGCAGAGCAACTGCTACTATGCTTGCCCGCAACGGCTACAATATCATTATCACAGGACGACGCAAGGAACGTCTGGAGCAATTAAAAGAACAACTGGAAAAAGAATATTCTGTTGAAGTTCTGCCTCTTTCTTTTGACATACGCAAACGTGAAGAGGTAGATGCTGCTTGGAACTCTCTTGCAGATGAATGGAAAATCATTGACGTGTTGATTAACAATGCCGGCCTGGCCGCTGGGCTGGACTATATCTATGAAGGTAACATAGAGGACTGGGAAACAATGATTGATACTAATATAAAAGGTCTGTTGTACATATCACGTCTTATTATGCCCGGAATGAAAGAAAGACGCCGTGGCCATATAGTAAACTTAAGCTCCATTGCCGGAAAAGAAGTTTATCAGCGAGGAAATATCTACTGTGCGACAAAGCATGCCGTGGAAGCCATTACCAAAGGCATGCGGATTGACCTTTTGCCATATAACGTAAAAGTCAGCTCTGTAAGCCCCGGAATGGTGGAGACAGAATTCTCCCTGGTACGTTTCAAAGGCGATGAACAAAAAGCCAAGGATGTTTACAAAGGCCTAACTCCATTATTTGCCGAGGATATTGCCCAGATAATTGAATTCATCATCACACGTCCGCCTCATGTCAATATCAATGATGTACTGGTTATGCCTACTGCACAAGCAAATTCATACTACGTACATAGAGAAACTGAAAATTAAATTTGTCTACATTTTTTTTATTATTAATTAGTAGAAATTTTTAAATGATAAAGCATGAAAAAAATAGCAATCATTCTGGGTATTTTAATTAGTTTAAGTGTAGTTGCTTGTAATTATAAGTCAACACAAACAACTAAACAATCTGTCAACAAACCTACCGACAGCTCTGAAGCTTTATTTGAATCGGCTGGAGTTATAAAAATCTACGACCCTTTAAAATATATAATTGGAGAAACAGACTCTGCACACTCATACTATGAAATAACATTAGCAGATGTAGGTAAATTTCATGGAAAAGTTTGTCCTGGTATAGCCACTGGTTTCTTTATGTATCAAGATGTACTGGCTAAATTATATCCAGACGGACAAATACCAGTACGTGGCGACATCGCTGTGGCTTGTTCTGCGCCTAATGATATGATGGATGTGGCAGGATACATACTGGGAATAAGAAATTTTTACGGACGTGGAGAATTAGGCCGTGGATTATTGGTCGTGGATACATCACTCAATCCTCACCATACTAGACAATTTGTGATGATTTTTAAGAGATTAGACAATGGCAAAATGCTAAAGGTTACATTTAACAAATATAAAATATTGGAATCTGAAAAACAGTGGGAATTAGCAGAGGATGTATTAGGAAAATTCAAAAGACATGAACCTGTCAATAAGGAAGAATTAACAAAATTCCAGAAAATGGTGCAAGCCAAAGTCAAAGATGTTATTCGTAATAGAATAAAGTATTATACTATAGAACCTTGCACAGAATATACTTTCCCTTTTGAAAAGAAATAAATTTCTCACTAAGATAAGATATCTATTCTCCCCAAAAGGGGCTGCCATACAGATAATTATTCTGTTTATGGCAGCCCCTTTTTTTAGTTAAGTATATCAAAAGCGGCATTAAGATATATCTCAACATCAATAGGAGTGTGATGTACCATTTGCCTAGATCGTTTTTCGCCCAGCCGTACAACAACTGCATTTTTTTCTGGTATAATGAAGACATACTGCCCAAACATTCCCTGCATATATGGTATTGTTAGCCCACGATAACGGGTTATCCATATATGATAGCCATAGTAATAAACGCTATCTCCAGTATTATCACGCAAATACAAAGCTGGGCTGATCATCTGATCCAGATAGTCCTTGGAAACAATAACATTTCCGTTAATCACACCTCCGTTAAGGATAAGCATACCCAGACGTGCATAATCCCGCGGCGTGGCATAAAAACAACAAAAGACCTTAACAATACCGTTCTTATCTGTACTCCACAGAGCGTCACTCTCGCTACCCAATGGCTGCCATAAGTATTTATAGGCAAAATCCGTAACACTCATTCCTGAGGCTTTTTCCAGTATCTGGCCCAGAAGTATTGAATTAATACACTTATAACTGAATTGCTTTCCTGGGGGATATACAGATTTTGTCTTATTAATCAAAGGCTTGAGATTGTCAGTATAAAAAGCTTTTACAACGTCCGAGAAGGGATTGTCAAAATTCTCATTCCACTTTAGCCCAGAACTCATTGTAAGTAAATCTTTAATAGTAATGCTATCCGATAAATCCATATCCGGGAAATAAGGTTTTATCTTCTGGGCAACCGAAGGTATAAAACCTCTATCAATAGCTATACCAATAAGCAGGCTTAATATAGATTTCGCGACAGAAAAAGATTTTATCTTATCCGTATCAGATATGCTAAAATACTTCTCGTACAATATTTTTCCGTCCTGGATAACAATAAAAGCCGAAGTTTTATACAGCTGCATTTGTTTGATTATACTGTCAGAAATATTTACTGATGCAGCAAGAGGACTTTTCTCAAGAGCAAAAGTCAAATCCGGCTTTGGAATAGTTTTGTAAGGCGAGCATTTATAATTATCTATCTCTGGCAAGTCGCACTTAATTAATTTGATCAGATACGGATTAGCAATGAATACAATCAGAATAGCCAGCAAAACGCCTACAACAGCCCAAATCATTCTTTTCATCATTTAGCTTTTGGTTTAGTCAGATATATTGCTAATGTTTTAGCCATTATGCTTCCTGTATTTCGCCACATTTGCGGTGTCCACTGTCTAAAGTCCTCTGTCAGGTTCCAGTCGCATTCTACGGTAGTAGAAAAATCAATGTAAGGATAAGTCATTGCAATATAACGGTCAGCATAATTCTCCTGGGAATAGTCTTTTACTTCCTGAGGAATAATGTTAGTAAGTGTGGAAAAAATAAGCCAGAACTGATGAATATTCTCATATTGAGGAGCATCTTCCGGAAAGATATTAAAGTAAGCGAATACAGGTTCGTCCGTTCCAGGAAAAGTAGCATGTATATCCATAAAAATCCGGAAATCATAAATTTGAGAAGATGTCTCTATCATTGAAAGGATTTCACTAACAGCATTCCAATGCGGATCTTCCCGCCAATCCCTGTTAAAATCTACAGGGTTTTGCATACGTCCACTCCTGCCATGAAAAACGTTATCCACATCCACCATAGGTACAATATAGGCTATGCATGACCTGCGAAAACTGTCTGCCAGGGGTTCACGGCTAAGCAAAAAATCAATTATACCCTCGGTACAATAATTTGCCGGACTCTCAAAAGCATGCTGGCGGGAAATTATCCATACCATATCTTTATCTCCCTTTACCGAAGTATCTGTAATAGCCAGCAGAGGCACTTTCAATCCGCCTTCGCTAATTGCCAAAGTACTGGTATCAAGATAAGGATTATCTGCAACGGATTTGATATAATGCATCAAGTCACTATAAGTATAGGGATATCCAGCTGCAAAATAGATAGTATCTGCATTAATAGTTGGAATACGGAAAAGCGTTACATTGGTGCTTATGGATTGAGCTTTGATTTTTTTCCAGTGCTTACGGTCGGTACTATATACAGGATAAAAAGGCACTAATTTTTTTTCATAATTTATCTCATAAATTTTTAGCGGAAGAAATTTTTTGAAATTCCAAACTTTAAAATAAAACCAGCATCTTGTTGTTTGATTTTTTTTTAGTTCAGGCGTAAAATAAATTTCATTCTTTGCAGAATTTATACGGTAAATCCTGGCGTTGGCGTTTTCAAAATTAGTATCAATTTTGATTTGTGCCCGAAGCGATAAAGGAAAAAGCAATATGAGAAAAAAGGCCAATCTTTTCATTTTCAGAAGCTTTTAAACACTCTTGCCAGTGATTTGCCAGGCCATTCCATAGCTATATCCAGGAAATAGCCGAATGGAGACTGATAAGCCTCATATCCGGCGTTTTTCAGACGAGCTTCCACTTTATCCAATAGTTCCTTGGTAAATTCAGGGGAAGCCTTGGTCTCGGCCAGGTGCGCAAATGAATGCAAAAGAATTTTTTTTGTCTCATTCTTGCGGGCACCCCACTTGAGATTTTTCACCAGATTTGTTTCTATTTTTTTCGGGTCTTCCATATCTTTTTCTTCAGCATGGATAAAAGCAATTAAAATATCCTCGTAAGTTTCTGTCCCGGATTTATCTTCTACCCATTCCAGATTTTTAACCTTGGGAATATAGCTAATTTTATTAGCAAAGACCATCAGCAGCTTCATAATTCTTTTTTCTTTCAAAAGTATTTTTTTTCAGCAAATAAAAAAATAGTAATTTTTTATAAAAAAACGGGCAGCCCTGCCGGAGCCACCCGTTCTAATAGCATAATAGATTTAAAGCTATTCCTCGTTTTCCAGATTCTTTTTTATGTCATTGATCTGCTGGTCAACATCTCCCTCTGGCAGGGCATTAGTCTTATTCTCAGGCAGTTCCCCAGAAATCTGGGATTTAAGGGCTTCCAATTCCTGCAGTGTATCCATATCCGTATCAGCCAATATCTGGTCTATTTCCTCGTCAACAGAAGTATTCTCCGAAGCAAGATCAGCATAAGACTGTGCCAGTGCCTCATCTTTTTCCACTTTTTCTTTCATCCGCTCCAGCATACTCACAGTGCTGGAATAATCAATGTTAGCCAGCTCTTTATTAACCTTTTTCGTAGCTTTGGCAACGCTTGCCCTTGCCCGGAGCATGCGCACCTCGTTTTCCCACTTCTGGATGTTTTGTTTGAGCTTACGTATAGTTGCCTCTAATTTTTCCACCTGAGCCTGATACTGATTGTAATTATTCCAGGCAGTCTGATAACTTTGCAACATTTGTTTTTTCTGTTCCAGGGCGGCAGCAGCCAGACGCTCGGCTTCGGCCTGGTCAAGTGCACCTTTCTGTGCCCGCTGCAACAGAGCTACAGCTTTTGCATGATATTCCTGAGCTTTATTTTTATAATTTTCTGCCTCATTCTTAGAACGTATAGCCATAGCCTTTACTTCTGCCAGAGCTTCTATACTTTTCTGCAGATTTTCACGCAAATCCCTCAGCCCCTGCTCTGCCATTTTTATAGGATCTTCCAACTTGTCAATAGCTGAATGTGCTTCAGCCTGGAAGACCTTGCCCAATCTTTTGAATATACCCATTGTCTGATGATTTTTATTTTTAGTAAAATTGCTAAAAAAATTAGTATTTCGCAATTATTCCTTACAAAATTATTTTTTACGGTTAAGATACCGCAAAGCTTCCCTGCGGCTTAACTGAGATAAATCATATTTTTCAACAAACTGGATGACAAAATCTTTGTCAGTTTTGGAATACTCACGTAAAGCCCAACCTATAGCTTTCTGTATGAAAAATTCCGGATTATCCTTATGTTGCAAAATAGCCTGGGCTAACTTGTCTGTATCAGTTTTAATTTTCCGTCTTAGCTGATAGATAATTGCAGTACGATTGAGCCATATATCATTTGCAGCAAGCCATATAGAAAAAAACTTATCCTCTACTTCGGGAAAACGTTCAAAAAACATATAAACATATTTGGCCGCCAGAATATCCACTGTATCCCACCAGGACTTGGTAGTAATAAGCTTTTGTAAAGTATTAATGAACTTAATATCCACCCTGTCAATAAAGATACCTATTAAATCCATAGCAGTGTATTGAGCCTCCCGTTTGGGATGTGACCATAACAGGTCAAGGGCTATATCAAGGCCATTTATAGAAGGATAGCCATAAGTCTGCCAATAATTTTTCTGAATTTTGTGCCTCAAAGGTTGTTTAATTCCGTAAAAATCAAACAGACCTCTCATATATCTATGCATCCACTGTGCAACATCACTATCACTATGTTTCTCAAAAGCTTTGTATAGCTGGGAAAAATCCATCTTACACTTTTTTAACTGCAAAAATCCTGCTTCAAAATTATATTTTTTTTATTTTTGTATTAATTCTAAATAAGAAAAAATGTTTGGAGAAGTATTATATAAATCCGATTACCTGCTTATCACATACGACAAAGACGGCAATTTCGTTTATGCCAAGTGGCTTCCCAAAGTTATTGACCTGGATGAGGAGGAATTTAAAAAGGAAATTTCACATTTTTTGGAAGCCATTGATAAAACCGGATATAAAAAAATAATTATTGACGCCCTGCAGGGAATTTTTCCTATGACCCAAACGCTTAACCAATGGATTATGGAGAATATTACAGAGGGCTTTCTGCAACGGGGCGTGAAAAAAGTTGCATACCTCTATCCAGCAGATTATATCTCCAAACTTGGGCTTGAAATGTTTATCTCGCAAGCTTCTATGAAAACAATGTCGGAAATCCAACGAAAATTTTTCTCAGATATAGATCAGGCCGTAGAATGGATAAAAGCCTAAATTATGAGTAAAGTTATTGTATATAACTCCGAATATCTGGATATTAACTATATCCCGGAAGAGCTGCTTATCATTTGTACCTGGAAACCTGATATGATTACCTTGTCCGTGGAAGAATTCAAACAGGAAATTCTAAACTTTCTAACCCCTCTGGAAAAATATAAGGTAAAACGTTATATTATTAACTCAATAGATGCCTCGTATCCTCTTACCGAAACTTTAAGAAATTGGATTTTTAACAATATTTTTTCTGTGGTGGAAAAATACGGAGTGGAAAAACTGGCCATTGTATATCCCATTGATTATCCTACACGTCTGGGGCTGGAGACTGACTTTCCAGGAATAGTCCATAAATTTACCTCATTAAAAATAAGCGGCTGGGACGATATGGAGAGCGCACGAAAATGGCTAATGGAGTAATCCTTCCTGCTTTTTTCTTATCTTTATCCTGATAAAAAAATAAAGGCAATGAAAATTGGAATTGTAGGCACAGGCAATGTGGCTTATCACCTTGCCAAGCGGCTTAGTCAGACTGATATAGAAATAACAGGCATCTATGCCCACAGTGAAGCCTCTGCAAAAGATTTTGCCATGGAATTAAACCTGCCTGTAAAAATTGGATTGTCGGATATTGAAAAGGCAGATATATTCATTCTGGCGGTTCGTGATAGTGCCATTACAGAAGTAGCCTCACACCTACGCGGAAAAACGCTTATCCACACTGCCGGCGCGGTGGATATGCAGGTGTTATCCTTCTACAGCCAGAACTATGGCGTTTTTTACCCATTCCAGACATTCCGCAAAATATATGAAGTGAACTGGGAGGAAGTCCCCGTGTTCCTGGAATCATGCTGCCAGGAAGTATATGATATGCTACTTAACCTGGCCGACAAAATGGGATCAAAGACCTTTTCCCTTTCATCCGAAAAGCGTAAATATCTTCATCTAAGCGGAGTGTTAACCAATAACTTTGTTAATCACCTACTGTTTTTGAGCAAGAAAATTCTGGAAGATCACGGATTGGACTTTCAATGGGTCTTTCCTCTGCTAAGGAAGACAGTAGAAAATGCCGAAAAATTTGATCCTTATGATATACAAACCGGTCCTGCCCGCCGCAACGATACTATTTCCATAAATCAGCATCTCCAATTACTATCGCAATATCCTGACATCAAGGAAGTTTACAATATTCTATCTCAGAGCATAAGGAATTTGTACAACAAGGACGAATAATATTGAAAAATTAAAAAAGAATTTTTTAATTTTGTGATGCTTTTTGAGCCACCTTAGCTCAGCTGGTAGAGCGGCTCACTCGTAATGAGCAGGTCAAGGGTT
>CAZYSM010000062.1:0-11892 GCA_964649975.1 uncultured Bacteroidales bacterium
CTGACAGAAGTTGACAGAACCTGCCAGAACCTGACTGATCCTGCCATACCAACCGTTAATGTTTACATATTTGTGTAAACAAATGTTTACAACCATTAATACTATGTCGGAAAAAGATAAAACCTTTGCTGCGCGTCTCAATGCAGGACTACGTGAAGCCCTGGATGAGTTTAAAAAGTTCTATGAGGAAAATAATAATGAAATACTCACAACTGACAAGTCTATCCTTGAAGCTCTGCTTGATGTAGCCACTGCAAAATATAAACCCTATAAGGATAATTCGGATAAAATCAAAGAGCTGGAAAAACGTATAAAGGAACTGGAAACACAAAACCAGACTATAACTGAAAAAGCTAAAAAACTCCAGGAACAAAATTATGAGTTAGAGCAAGAATTAAAAAAATTGCAAAATGAACTTGGCAACAAAGAAAAAACTGTCTCTGACCTTATCCTGAGATGGAGCGACTTTCCAAAAGCTATAAAAAAGCTGATTAAACTTTATCTATCCAATGAAAAGACAAAGCGGATGTTTGCCAGAGCCAATAAAGAAGGCTATTATAACGGTTTCTTTGACAAAATAGACACCGGCGAGAAGCAAAAGGATATTGCTAACCTGCTTAAAGGAACTTTCCTGTTTTCCGCAATGGGTAAATCATTACCCCCTGTGACTAAAAATGCTAAAATCAAAGAATGGATTGAGGACGAACTAAAAGGATTATAAAATGGATGTATTACAGATGGCATTACCGGCAATTAAGCCTATGATTAAACCATCTCTAAAACAGATGGAACATAATATAATCCAGGCAATGGAAGAGGTACAAAACCAGCTGGAGGATGGACAGGAAGTTATACTGATATTTGCTGTCAGAGACAAAAAATTAATTGTAGCACCGGCAATTGTTTCAGATAACAACACAATTCATGTTGCACCAGAACAGACAAGATCAATTATAGAACCTCAGCCATTAGTACCATACATAATCAAAAATTTTAACCAGGCATTAAAACAGCAAAAATCCTGACTATGGACATAGAATATAAAGACATAACCGAAGATGATATTATTGAGGAATTAAATGAACCGCTTGAGGACACAGGCGGACAGGATTTCTTTGAGGATATAGAGGATGAAACAGAACAAGACCCGTTTGCAGATGAAAATGAGGCTGTGCCAGAAGTGGCATTTGATAGTATAAAAGTCTTTGTGGATAGTTTTTCTTCTCTCCTGGCAGAAATGTTTTCTGCATTTACCGGGCAGGAAAGTAAACGTTACATGCCATCCAATCAACAGCGTAAACAGTTAAGCAAAGCGATTGTACAGGCATTTCCTCGTGTTAGCATGAGTCCAGGAATGGCTCTGATTATAGCCTTTGCTATGACTTATGGACCAATAACTGCACGGGCAATAAAAGATTACAGACATGCGAAAAGCTCAGATGATAATAATACTGGGTACGAACGGAACAGGCAAGACAACATTATTGAGGCGGATACTGGACAATATCAATAGACGGCAATTGATTATTGTCCCGGATACAATGGAATGGACTGACGTTCCTATTCTGAAAAAAGAGGAACTCAAAAATTTCTCAGGTCGCAGACGAATTATTTATCAGGAGGGATACATTGAAAAATTACTGAATATTGCCTTTGATACTGTCCTTGTCTTTGATGATTTTAAAGCCCTTTTTATACGTAAGCAGTCAGAACTTAATGCTTTGAGAAGTTTAATTATCCGGCGCCGTCAACGTAAACTTGATATTTTCATTGTTGCTCATGGATTTACAGAGGTCGTACCGAGTTATTTACTAACCTTTGCAGATAAATTTATTTTGTTCAGGACACTTGATAATCCTTACCGTGTAAAGGATAGATTTCAGAATTATGATTTAATTGAACAAGCCCAGAAAAGAGTTAATCAAAAAGCAGTTGAAATAAAGCACTATCACGAAATCATACAATACTGATATTACGTTTACCGCCGTTAACTAATGTTGACGGCGGTTTTTTGTTTTTATTAACGCTTGCCTTTCAGTCTTATAAATCAAAAAGTTGCCAGATATTGACAAATCAGGACGTAAACGGACATACGCCTGATAACCAGCCGTATATTTGCAATGAGCAATAAATTTTAAAAATCGGAAAAATGGACGAAAAACAATTCCAGTATGTTACCGTTGGAGGTATAGTTTTAACCTTCCTGTTTTTGATTTTCCTATTTGGTGCAGTAGTCGGCGGAGAAACCAAAACCGTAGGCACAAAAGCCGCTGACGGCAAAGTAAAAAAGGAATTTTATCTCTTTAACAAGAAACTTCTGTCCTGGAAAACAAAAGCCGTTTAACATGTTTGAATTCTTAAAACATATCAATTCAGATCCGGCTATAGACCTTCCAGCGGATATTACCTCAGTTCTATCTGAGGAAAAATCTAACTGGGCTTATGCCTTTAAAATCCGTAATACAACAACAGGACTTAAAAGAATTGCTATTTTGACAGCTGGAATACTGACCACTCGGATTGTCCAGGTCAATTCCGGCAATTATAAAGCTATCGGAGGTGCAGATGTAGCTTATACCGGTACCGAACCTTTCCTTATCCTGTATGACCGTCCGAATTTAGTTAACCTATGGACACAAATCACTGCTGATTGTGTTGCAACTACAACCCTGGATGGACGTCAGCAAATAATTTTCGCTGACACAACAGGCAATGTACTGTTTGAAAATCTTACCTATAATGGAGGCGTGGATTTCTTCAGGAATCTTGTTTTGCACATTCCTGTTAGGATTTTCCAGATACAAATAAACAGTAATAACATTGATCAGTTCTCGCAAAAGATTGTGGTTAAATCCACAAATCCATTCCGTGCACCAAAAACAACTGATATTGCTATTGAGGACTGGTTCGCTCCACTCCAGAACCAGAACAAAGTAATTATAAAACGTCCTGTTGTTGTTGGTCCTGACACTGTGCTGACAATTGACGTACCGGCACAGGCTGAAAGCACCTTTACTTTTAAAGTTTCAGCTCTGCTAAACCAGAGGCTGAAACTGGACAAATTAACTGATTAAATTGACATTGCAAATAAACTCAAAACCCTAAAACAATAAGCTATGGCTTACGATGAAAACAAACTCCCTATTGATGAAATAGAGGAAGCCCTCAGCGATAATTATACTGGAGAGGGCGTGGATGTCTTTGACTCCTATGATGGAGAAGACGAAATCATTGAGCAATATGACGGTGAAGCAGCTTCCGAGGAAATGGAAGTATATGAGGATTATGACGGAGAAGAAGATGATATGCTGGACTACACAGGTGGAAAGCTCACTGAGGATGCTCTGAAAAAAAGCACCAAACGTGAGACCTTTACTATTGAAAACAAAACTGACAAACAGCTGGTAATTGCAATTAACCCGGCAAGTTTCCCAACAAACCGTGTGGTAGAGGTTAAAGACGATGGCTCTGGTAATCCTGTATATCCAACGCTTGGTGGTGCAACACTGCCTGCAACAGGCAAAAGTATTGGTGATCTGTTCCTGGAATACAACAATCCTGAGGAGCTGGTTAAAGCAGGTATTAATGTTGACACTGTACTGGATGACGGTATTATCTATGCAAACAGTACTTCGCAGTATCTGAAAGTAACTTCAGCCAAGCCAGAAGGTTCAATTCGTCACTGGCTGAATTACATCAAATACAATCCTGTGTATGTTGCTGCTTTGCATATATCCTCTGACAATACAGCACTATTTGAGTCTGGCATTGAGCTGAAAAAAATCAGCCCGTTCTTTATCTTTGGTGAAGATCGTATCCCATTCCAGGATGCTTTCCGTCCGGATAACTACAACGTAAAGAAAATTGTTGTAGAAAAGGGATTCCGTCTGGATGCAAATACTGTTGCTATCCTGACCGTTCCTGCCAACACTACAGCAACCTTTACGTTCGTTATTGGTGCTGAAATGAATGCCGGTAAAGCTCTCGTTAAGAAAATTGAGCGTGCTGTTAAGCAGCAGCCAAGACGTCGTCGTTGGCGTATTGTACGCCGTCATCGTTGGGGGCGTCCTCTGCGCCGTTTCTTTAGACGTCGCCATCGCTAATCTTATATGCTGAAACATGCGGGTGGCTTTGTCCGCCCGCTAACTTTAATAGCAATGAGATACAAGATAAAAGCTATTATTCCAGCTGATGACCTGGGTACAACACCAGCCCGAGTGCTACGAAAATCTGGCATTGTCTTTATTAATCGCAATATCTGGAATAAACTCAGTGAGCCTGCAAAAAAATTCATACTTCTGCACGAGGAGGGACATCATGTTTTAGATACTTCAAACGAATTGAAAGCTGATGAATATGCTTTTTACCGTTATGCTGGCTCTGAAAAATATTCTCTGAAAAATACTTTAAAAACAATAACACAAACACTGGACACTTCACGTCCAGACCACCAGGAAAGAATACAGAACATCATCAATCATATATTACTCTTTGATTATCTAAACTTTGGAAACGAAAAAGCTCTGAAAATGTATGCACAAATTAACATATCACCCAAACTGGAAAGCTTTGTAAAAAAGCAGCTTGTTAAATTCCTTCAGGAAAAAGGTATTAAGTCTATAAAAGACTTACCTATTGAACAGAGAGAAGCTTTACTCTCTGAATTTATGGAAACTCCTACAATGCTGGAATTAACTTACCGTAAAACTATAAAAGAAGCTGTCAAAAATATTGAACAATCTGAAAACTGGAGAGGACGTGCCGAAAGACGAAGATTGAGAGAACTCCGCAGACGCCTGAAAGAGAAAGAATTAGAATTAAGACTAAAAGATCCGGAAAAATGGAAACAACAAAGAAAAGAAAAGCTAAAAAAACTTGGACAAATAGCTAAGCCAGTAATCGGAGCTATTGCCGGCATTGCAGGAGCTGCCTTTGGTGTACCACAGATAGGCGGAATTGTAGGAAAAATTCTTGGAGGTAGTAATGAAACAAAACAAAATCAGCCTCCACAGCAGATGCCTGCACCGGCACCAGCGCCTTCAAAAGCTATACAGCCAGCACCAGCACCTGATAAACCTGAAAAAGAAGAAAAGAAAAAAGATAATAAAGTAATTTACTTTTTCGGTGGATTGACAGTACTTGTCCTGGTGGTAGTATTAATGAATAAAAGATAAAACCATGGGAGCTATTATTCCACTTGCTATAACATTGATAGCTGGAAGCGGTTTATTGCTAATGTCCAGGAAAAGCAAAGCAACAAATATAAAGGAAAACTCGCAGCCTCCATTGGCAGAGGACAGAGGATCAGATAATGTAAGAGCTTTGCAGCAAAAACTAAATGAATTATTGCCTCCTGGGTACCCAAGATTAGAAGTGGATGGCGTCTGGGGACCAAAAACTGCTGCAGCTTTTGACACGGTTATCAATTCAGATATTGACAGAAATACTTACAACTTGCTTATGGGAATGTATAAAATTATACATGGCATAAGCTATAAAGGACGGGCAAGTAAAAGCACAGTAAAAATAGATTTATCACAATTGCAGGGTAATCTAACAAAACATAAACGATGGTATATTGAAGCCGCAGATACGCTCTACAATGCAATGAACCGCTCTGGCACGGATACTTTTACTATAAAAAGCATCCTGAGACAAATACAAAATAAAGATGACTGGAAAGCGTTGTTTACTGCTTTTGATTACCGGCCTTGTACCCAGGCATGTTTTGCCTTTGACGGTGGAGACCTCGTGGATTGGCTATGGAGAGAGTTAGCTTCTGATCCATTTACAAGTGCAACCTGGGATTTTTACCTTTCTAAAATGAAAAGCATAGGACAATTTACCGAAGGCACCTTTTTAACTAAAAACAAATTAAAGCCTTAAAACATGGAAATCCAGATTCAGACACCTCGTCTGGACATAGAAAAAGCTCTATATGTTATCGCTGCTATTGTGGGATTAATCTTTATTGTCAAACTGATAAAACAAATATCATATAAAATAGGAAGTGAAATCCCTGACTATGTTCCGTCAACTGGGATGAATTTAACTTATAATAGAGATACTTATAAAACTATGGCAAATCAGCTTTATAATGCAATGAATGGTTGTTTTACAGATGAATCTACTATATACGATGTGCTAAAACGCTTAAAAACTAAAGATGATTGGATTTACCTGAAAAGAATTTTTGGAAAACGAAAAGCTACAAAACGCTGCCTTTTTGATTCGTTTAAAGGTGGCACATTAGAGGAATGGTTATATGAAGATTTAGATAGAGGAGAGCGAAGAAAAGTTAACGAAATTTTATCAAGAATTGGTGTCTCAATTTAAAACACAAAAACCATGAAAAAGATCATTTACATCATAATAGCTCTGGTAATAGCCTATGCAGGCTGGCTGGCAAACAAATTTATTAAAGCATACCGTTATCTGGCTTTTGCTATTTCCAGCGTAAAATTACCAAGAAAAAGTTTTAAAGAAATCGTCATGGATTTCCTTGATGGGTATGCTAACCTCATTATCAAAATGGAGCTGGGTAATTTTTCAAATACGGAGTTTGAAATTGATAACTACTATATAGAACTATACACTCCTGATGGACGTTTTGTTGCAGAACCAGAAAATCCTCAGGATATACAGCCTATCAAAATAGCTCCAAAAGAGAAAAAAGAAATTGCTATATCATACGGAATTGACCTTGCCGGAGCTGCAAAACTATTCTCACAAATCCCGGGTGATACATCCATTAAAATAAAAGAAGCCGTAACTAATTACTACAAAACAGGAGAGTTTGGTATTGAAATTCTACTTACTGGTTATTTCAAAATCAAAGGAATGCCCTTCTCTGTACCGGTAAACTATAAAACTACTATCTAAAACCTCTGGCTATGAAAAAGTACTATGCTAAAAGATTAGGTGAGTATATAACAATCTATGAAGAAAAAACTTTTGATAGGTTTCTTACAAATAACCTTAAAAGGAATAAAAAATTTTACCTGGAAATAATTCCTGAAGAATTAAAAAAGACCGGAAAAAGTCTTATAACCCATCACAGCACAAAACACGGATACACAATTATAATATTTAAGGATATAAAAGCACTAAAAAAAGAACTTGATTATTGGGAAAAACTCATAAAAAGAACCAGTAAAAACATGAAGTTGTTAAACTATAGAAAGGAAGTTAAAGCTGAATTAGAAAGTATTTACAAAAAGTTAAAAAAGTAACAAATGGCTATATATCCTAACATAGATAAACGCGCCTCAGATTGGACATCTTACCCCGGACGGGAAATTCAATATGAATATTACACAGGCACTGAGCCAGAAAGTGGAGGAATGCAAAACATGAAGCGTGCTATATACATTGAGGACGGCTTTATCCGTTTTGTGCAAAATTTTGAATGGAACCCTGACGGATCTATCAAACGTGAATATTGCACTAAAAGCTAAGCACTATGTCAGCACCCTGGAAAATTTTTCCTACAATAACAAGACGCTTATTACCTGATTTACGCAAACTCATTGACCAGATTACAGGGCAAATTAATGATATTACTGATAATTACCAGCGGAAAGATGAGAAAAACCAGCCTGGCGGATATGTAGGGCTGGAAACTGACGGCAAAATTAACAGTCAGTTCTTACCGGCTATTGCTATTACCGACGTTTATATTGCTGCCTCGCAAGCAGAACAGGACGCAATCAATCCGCAAAAAGGTGATGTTGTAGTTAGAGCTGACCTGGATAAATCTTTTATATGGGATGGTACCCAATGGCAGGAATTATTACAGCCACCAGCACCTGTGCAGTCTGTGGATGGACGCACAGGAAACGTTACCCTCGCTGACCTATATGCTGCTATTACTCACAAGCATAAATTTACAGATCTGATAGATACTCCTGGTAATTACTCTGAAGGACAAGTCCCTGTTTCCGAAACTGATAAGATTACCTGGGGCTATCCAGATAGGATAAAAAAGCAAGGATTAATTGTTAATATGAGATATGTTCATTATGGCAATGCCTGTGTTGGTACAGAATTCAGAACGGAATTTGATGTTACCCAGGATTTTGCTTTTGATAGCTTTACTTTATATGGTAGCCCTCATAGCTCAATAGGTGTAAAAATAGATATAAACGGAAATACTGTTTTAGACAATATTTTCCCAATAACCAATTGTCATACTGTTGACCCTTGCTTTTCGGAAAAGGATTATGTAGGAGAAATTGATTTTAGAGCTGATATTGTTAACCTCGGTCAAAATATAGTGCTAAAAGCAGGAGATCATGTTGTTGTTTCATTCTATCCTCCAACATCAGGTACAGAAATACAAATGACAAATATCCAGGTTACTACTGATAAAATTGCAAACCTGGTGAGTTATAATAATGACTCAGCACTTCATACTGCTGGATGTGTTGATACTTTCACGGGGTATTCTCTGTTTTACCATACGATGTTTTATGTAGATGCTGAGATAAATATATCAGACGCTGGACTTATACTTATGAAAGATAATTATAATTCAAGTAATTTATCTGACCTGAATAACCACATCAACAACACTAACAATCCACATCAGGTAACACCGACTCAAATCGGTGCAGCTTCACAAATAGACCTGACAAATCATATAAACGACACTAACAACCCACACCAGGTAACACCGACTCAAATCGGTGCAGCTTCACAAATAGACCTGACAAATCATATAAACGACACTAACAACCCACACCAGGTAACACCGACTCAAATCGGTGCTTTGCCAGACATAGCCTCACCATATAGTTATGAAAGAGTGATGAATAATGGCGGCCTGGTAACTCAAAATGCAGCAGGATATATGCGCATTGCAACTTTTAATGGTATTAATACCATAAATTTTAGAGGACTATGGGAACTAACTATAATAGACTTTGGCGGATCTATAGGATCATTTGCAGTACACATTATAAAATTCGCAGTTAACTATGGAAATAACCTAATAGTAATATCTGATTATGGTACAGGTCCTCTGGCAAGTGAGATGGTTCTAACAAATAATAAATATATCAATATAAAATTTAATGCTGCTAAAGATGGTTTAAACTTTTCTTTAAAGGAACTACCATACAGATATGCTGGAAATGCTCTTATTCTTGATATTATTCCAGATCATGATATTAGCGGAGAGACCATTAATTCATCTTTTATATTTCAATAAGATATACATAGAATGACTTTCAAAGAAAAACTAAAATACATAGCAGCCAGATTAGGAACAAATCCGCGGTGGTTATATGCTGTGATGTGGCACGAAAGCCGTTTAAAACCTTATTCGGTTAACTCCAAAGGTTGTGTAGGCTTGATACAGTTTTGCCCGGAGACAGGGGAAAAACTCGTTGGATACAGCCCGGAGCAAATCCGCCAGATGCCTGCCACGCAACAGCTTGACCTTGTCTATAAGTATTTTTATCACACGGCTATTGCTAAGGGAGTTAAGCTGGATAGTCCTGTTAAGGTTTTTCTGACTGTCTTTTATCCGTATGCTCTTTATTCTGGTAAATACAAAAAACTCAATTATATCATTGGATCAGAAAAAGGACTGGATTATGCCAGGACTGTTGCCGCTCAGAACCCAGGGCTGGATATGGACAAGGACGGTTATATTTCAATGCTGGATTTTAACCGGTACGTTAATAAAACCCTCTGGAAACTGAAAATTATGCCTTACGTAAACACTGCCTTTGCAATAGCTTTTGTTGTCAGTCTGATTTTTATCCTGTACGCTTATAAATCAGTTAAAATCAAATGGTAATATGGCAAAGAAAAACTCAAATACTCCTAAGACAAAAGGTAAGATAAAAAGGAAAGCTAAAAACCTGGCTGAACGTCTCAGAATCGGAAAGAGTAAACGTTTTTCCAAAACTTTTGAGCTTCCAATAAACCAGATAATTGTCCAACCAGAAATTTTCCAGGGGCGTTCTGTTCCGTATGCCAAAGAAACTTATAACAAAATCCTCAGAGAGGGATACGACAAAAGCTATGACCCTATTGTGGTCTGGAAAGACCCAAAGACTAAAAAATACGTGGTTATTTCAGGACACAGCCGTCTGGCAGCAGCCAGGGAACTATATAAACGTGGACAAAAAGACCTTGCCACAATACCGGTCAAGGAATTCCTCGGGGACAGAGAGGATGCCATTGATTATGCCCTGATTGAATCAAACCGAAGCGGAAAAGCCGAAGGCATAGAAAGCGATATAAAAGCATACCTGCGAGCCAAACAACGTGGATATAACAAGGAATTTCTCAGAAGTATTTTCAAAAAAGACTCCTATATATACACACTTGACAAGCTGGCACACCTGGATCCAAAAGGATTATTCATTGAGCGTCTCCGCCAGATGGACGAAGCCCTGGCTTCCGGGGACAAAAAAGAAGCTAAGCACTGGCCATACCTGCTGAGAAATGCCGTCTGGGTTGGAACGCTCAGAAAAATCTATCCTCAGCTGACCAACAAACATGAAAAGGAAATTTTTAACTTCCTCTACAAGGATAACGGCAAAAACGCAAAATCTATCAAAAAGGAGGATTTCTTTAAGAAAATAGAAAACATAGTGGAGAGCCCCGGATTTGACCCGAAAAAACCTCTATTCCTTAAAGAAAAGAAATTCAAACACATTAAGGAAACAGACCCGGAATTCCTTGCATATAAACGCCGTCTGGCTGCAATTAAGGAAGCTAACGACGAACGCCTGCAAAAGGAAAAATTAAGTGTCCAGGCCGCACGGATGGGATACACTAAACGAAGCAAAGAATTGCTGGAAAAGGCAAACGAACTCCAAAAATGGATACTCCAAAAATATGACGAACTCTTTGACTTTGAGGAAAAACTCAAAAAGCACGATAAAGCATTAAGTAAAGCTAAACTATTCTAAACTATACAACTATGGCACGAGGTAAATCTGACTACCAAAAGAAAATGAAAAAGTACCTCAAAGAGGAAATGGCTAAAATCAAAAAGCACAAAAAGAAACTTACACGTAAAGACGTGCAAACAGCATTTAAACGTGCTGCCAAACGTGCTAAGGCTTAATTGAATTTTTCCAGGCGTCAGGCAGACGCCTGGTTTTTCAATAATAAGGAAAAAGACTAAAAAATGATGGAAACACTAATTACACGGATAGCAGATTTTTCAATAGGTTTTGCAGCTTTAAGCCTCCTTGCTCTGACCTTTTATCAAACTTTCAGACAAGAGCGCCAGGAAAAAAAAGAAAAAGACTCCAGACAGGACGAACTGGAAAAAGAGTTCCGGGAGTACCTCATAGGACAGGGCAAGGAACACCATGAAATTATTATGCGGAATACCGAGGCTTTTGAACGCTTCTCTAAGGTTATGGAAAAACAATATCAAATCATGGAACAGCTCCTGAACCGAATTAAATAATTTTTACTTTTTTATAGAAAAAATTATGAGGATAAAAATTCAAAATTGGATAATCCAAATTTATGCTGATCATATTCCCCCACATTGCCACTTAGAATGGAAAAATAATGTCTGTAAAATAAATCTGGAAACATGGGAAGTTATAGAAGGGAAAGCTCCCAAAGGCTGGAAGAAAATCCTTAAAAATTATCGTAGTAAAAAAGGAAAAGATTTACTAACTTTGGCTAAGGAAAAATTAAAACCATGAACAAAAATCCTCTATACATTACTAAAATTATAAAAAGAAAAGGTTATTTACTTGTCTTGGAATTTTCAAATAAAGAAATCAGATTTATTGATTTTAAGGATTACCTAAAAAAGCATAAAACAAAGCAAAATGCTATTTTACTTGAAAATGAAAAGGAATTTGCAAAAGTCAAATTAAATAGAACCACGCTTTTTTGGCCAAATACAGC
>CAZYSM010000063.1:0-11633 GCA_964649975.1 uncultured Bacteroidales bacterium
AACGAGGACTATACATAAAATATCATAACCTTTCAATAAAAAAAGCCGAGACTTTTCGTCTCGGCTTTGTGGTCCCACCAGGGCTCGAACCTGGGACCCCCTGATTATGAGTCAGGTGCTCTAACCAACTGAGCTATGGGACCTATAAATATAATATATAAAGCTATGAAATATCGTTATAAAAACTATTGATTATCAAGCTATTTACTTATAAACTATTGCCTTTATGACAGAACCTATCGTGAAATATCCTCTATCTCATATCAATTTTAGCAGTGCAAAAGTAATAAAAGTAATCCATTTTTTCAAATACTTAACTGGATTTTTCAAAAATTTTAATGCGGAAAATATTTCAACGCGTAAAAATTTCCTGGCAGCTGCTCCACTACACCTTTCATTTCCAGATTAAACAAGATTACAAGCAATTGTGAGGCAGACAGACCTAAACTCAGAGCCAGATTATCCACGTGCATTTTCTCTGCCTCTCGCAGTAGGTCAAGAATTTTTTGCTCGTCATCGGATAGCTCCACTGCGGAAAATTCTATCTTCTGCTGCACAGGCCGGATATCCCAGTTTAATTCTTTTATTAAATCCTCGGCACTGTCTATCAAGACCGCTTGATTGGTCTTTATCAAATAATTACATCCGAGCGAATGTTCATCTATGCTGCGTCCGGGGAAAGCTGCCACCAGCTTGTTGTAGTCATTGGCATAACGTGCTGTTATCAGGGCGCCTCCGCCTATGCCGGATTCCACAACTACTGTGGCTTCCGACAGAGCCGCAATTATCCGGTTGCGACGCACAAACATATTTTTGTCAACCTTTGTGCCAGAAGGATATTCCGTTATCAATGATCCGCCACTATCCACAATCTTACGTGCCAGTGTGCGGTGCACCGCCGGATAAATCATATCCAATCCGTGGCCAAGGACAGCTATTGTGGGTAGTCCACTGTCCAGAGCCGCCTCGTGAGCGCAGTAATCAATGCCATAAGCCAATCCGCTGACTATTGCTGGCGAAAAGCCCATTTCTACAAGGTCTGAAATCAGCTTCCTGCACATTGTTTTGCCATAATTTGTGGCTTTGCGCGTGCCAACCACGGACAAATACTTCTGCTTTTTGTCCGAAAAATCAAAATCGCCTTTCACGTATAATACAAGCGGAGCGTCGTCAAAATTCCTCAGCACAGGCGGATAATCCTCGTCCAGATAAAATAGGGCATTTATTCCGTTCCTCCCGATATATTCCAGCTCTTTCTCTGCACGTTCCAGCACCTGGCGCTTCAGGATATTATCCGAAGTATGCCTTCCCACACCCGGAATACGCGAAAGGGAAACTTTGTTTTCCTTAAAAACACCTTCCACACTGCCTACGTAGGACACTATCCTGCGTCCAAGCACAGGTCCCACGCCTGGTATCATACTCAATGCCAATTTGTATAAAAGCTGATCACTGGTCATTTTCCTCTTTTTTACGCAAGATATGCGAAGGAATATAAACTATAATACCTATGAGTATCAATAAAATTAGCAATAAACGGCGGATAGTAAAAATTTTGGCCAGATAGAAAGAAAGGAAAATAAACAACAGGTTTACTCCTGCCAGAATAATCAATGTTTGCAAATGCAACAGTCTCAGCCGGATAAAAACGTGATGTATATGGTTCTGGTCTGGCTCAAAAAATTTCTTTCCCATAAGGCTTCGCACAAATATAATCCTCAGCATATCATAAAACGGAACAATCATTATCCCAAAGCTCACAGCTGGCGCCGGGAAATACCGCAAATCAGCAAAACGAAGGGCAAACTCGTTGAACTCCACAGCCAGCACGCCCAGAACCAGCCCGATTATCATTGTGCCGGTATCCCCCATAAAAATCTTATTCTCTCCCCGGGAAAGATTAAACCGCAAATATGCCAGCAAAGAACCTATCAACACTGCCGACATCAAGGAATATTCGTAAATGTGCCGGTGATAAAACCATATCCCAAATGCAGCTGCCACCTCAATGGCAATAGTCGCTGCCAGCCCGTCAATCCCATCAATAAAATTAAATGCATTGATTATCACCAGGAAAACAAATATTGTCAAAGGTGCTCCCAGCCAGGCAGGAATGGAAAAAATATGAAAAAATCCGTGCAGATTAGTTATCTGCACTCTGCCCAATAGCACAGGAATACTCACTGCTACCAGCTGTCCGGAAAATTTTGTAAGAGGGGCTGTTATCAGAATATCATCCTTCACTCCAATGAAAAACAAAATTATCATTGCGGCAATAAAATAATTAAAGAACGGTTCTTCCGCGGGAAACAATAACAATAATGACACTGATACAGCCGCAAAAATAGCCACACCTCCCAGCCGCGGAATAGGTCTGTGGTGTAATTTCCTTTCCCCTACCGGATCCAGCCACCCTGTCATCCTCGCAACACGGATAATCGTTGGTATGGCAAGATATGTTATCACAAAGGACACGGCTGCCCCTAACAATATTTTTCCCTGTGCACTAACAAACATTCCCTTGCCCAAAAAGACTCCAAAATAATTTAGCAAAATAAAAACTTAAAAGGAATAAAAAACTAAAATTTTACAAAATCTCCACTTCCCTTTTCTTCTCCACCCTGCGGGCAATACTGATACTCAATTCGTAAAGCAATAACAATGGTATGGCAAGTAATATTTGACTGAAAACATCCGGCGGGGTCAGAATAGCTGCAACAAGGAAAATCAACACTATCGCCAATTTGCGTTGCTGGACAAGAAAAGCCGATGAAAGCAACCGGGCCTTGGTCAGAAAATACACCAGCACTGGCAGCTCAAATACCAGCCCGGACGAAAAAGTCAGCGTAAGCAATACCGACAGATAGGACTGAAAATTTATCCTGTTAGCCAGGTCCGGACTGATCTGGTAATTGGACAGAAAATTTATGGCAAGCGGTGCTATCACATAATAGCCAAACACCATTCCCACTGTGAACAGCAACGATGCCGCCCACATCACCGATCGGATAGATATTTTCTCGGAATATTTCAGAGCCGGCTTGACAAAGAGCCACAGCTGCCATATCAGATACGGAAAAGCAATGGCTATGCCTATCATCAACGATACCAGCAGATGCGCACGGAACTGTCCGGCAAGCTCAATGTTTATCAATTCCAGCGGATGACTGTTTATGCACAGCCGCGGCGAACCAATAGCGTGTCCCAGCTGACACAACAAACGATTGGTCAGAAAATCCGGACTCTGCGGCGCAAAAATCAATTTATTGAATATGAAACCTTTAAAGAAAAAAGCCACGACAGCAAATATTAGCACCGCAAAAATCGCACGGAGCAGTCGCTGTCGCAGCTCTTCAAGATGCTCCCAGTATGTCATTTTTCGTTCAGGGTCCGGCTTACGTCTTTTAGTAGCCTGAAACTCTTCCATCCGTGATTATTTCTTTTCCTCTTTTACCTCTTCCTGGACCTCCTGACGTCCAGCTTCTTTTTTCTTTGGTTCATCGTCAATATTAGTCACCTCGTTCATTCCTTCCTTGAACTCTTTGACACCACGTCCCAAGCTACGCATAAGCTCGGGAATCTTGGTTCCGCCGAAAAACAGGAGCAATATCAAGGCTACAACCAGAAGCTCCTGCCATCCTACTATGCCTAAAAATACTACGTTCATCGCTCAAAATTTTTTGTGTCAAACAAAATTAAACAATTTTATTCACAACCGCCACCTACTTCTTTCTTTTTAACAGGAATATTCAATGTGGGCTTTGGTTGAGCTGGTGCAGAACTCTCCGACGCACTGACCTTTATGTCCATACGCTGGCTACCTGTGATATACGGAAAATCATTAAACGCAGTGTTAAAGTCTATCCTGCGGTTAAGTATTCCGTCCATAAAGCTGTGATAACCAAATTTGAGCGAACGCACGTCATAACCCAGCACACGCAGATAAGCCGTCACCGACACCGAAGTGTATCCGTGATAACAATAGACCACAATTGGCTTATCCACTGGCAGACGCGACAAATCTTTGCCCATAACCAGCTGAGGCGCACGGATATTAACTGCACCGGGGATATGACCCACTTTATAATGTTCTGGTTTGCGCAGGTCAATGATAAAGTATTTATCCAGATTGGCAAATACCTCGTCCGCACTAATCAGATATTCAGACGGTTTCTCGTGAGCCACTTTGTTTACCCTCTGCCACAAAACCTGCAATGGCAGTCCTTTTGCCAGCTGCGGCACAGATCCTTTCTCTGGCAGGGCAACCTCATCCTTGGATATTCGGGAGATATATTTTGCCGAGATATTTTTCTTGAATAATCCGCCGAAATCCTTGTTCCAGCCCGCCATTCCGTATGCCAGAGCATAGGCATTTTTGTATCCCAGCAAGCGCAGCAGAGTAGTATAGAACGCAGCTGTTTGTCCTGAATAGCACACCAGAACAATCCGCTTGTATGCAGCCGGGTTAATAGTCTGCAAAAATGTTAATACGCTGTCGCCGGGCATATTATAAGCTCCGTTAATGTGTCCGGCTTCGTAAGCGGCTTTGCGACGGATGTCAATAATCAAATCCTGTGATTTCTCGTCCTTAACGATTGGCGCAACAATCATCGGCGGAAAATCCTCCTCGCTCACCACAGGATTAGCCTGTTCCAGAAACTCTGCCAGCTGCGGCGCCTGTTTCTGCTGCAATAATTGTTCGGGGCTAACGCTGTAACGCTGCGGCGTCCTGTTGCAAGCAAACAAAAATGCCAGCCCCAGAATTATTGTGAAATACGCTGTCCGTTTCATTCTCTATGGTTTTTGAAATTATGTTTTTTTATTTTTTGGGCGTGTCCCTCAGCCCGGGGGCTTCGGGTCGGTCTCCGGCTGCGGCATTGATCGGCTTCCGCCAGTGCCACTGCTTATTACATCGGCTTTTAATGTCCATATTCCTTAATCCGTCCTATAATTCCACAGCCCAGACAATCTACAATGGATTTAAAAAAATACTATTATTCGCCTTTCTGCCTATTACCGTTTATTTATCCTTCACGGTGTTTTTTCAGACGAGTGCCTGCGGTGGCTTCCGCTGGTCGCCTCCTCGGCACTGTGGCACTAAGGCGTCAGCCTTCGCCCTGCCTCCGCCTACGCCCTCACGCAATTGATTTACAAAGAACGTTATTCGCAACCTCCGCCCACTTCCTTTTTCTTAACAGGAACTGTGATAGATACCGGAGCGGACGGTTTTTGTTCACTGGCTACGCCTTTCCCGGACGAAAGCTCTGCAAACTTGTCTTTATAGTCAAAATCCGGCAACTCATCATCATAAAAAGCACTGCGGATTGCAAATTTTTTCACAAAATTATCCCGCAAGCTCTTGTAATTGCCCAACAGAGCATAGCAATTCGGATAGCCCGAACGCACAGCAACAGTAGTAATCATCCGTGTATAGCTCGGATCATCGCTATAAAAGACTTTTATCTTTTCGCTACCAAGCAATTTTTTATGCTTCTTATCCAGCAAGTTCTTGCCAGGTATATTTACTGCACCGGGCAGATGTCCAATGGCAAAAGCACGCGGATCGCGCAAATCCACAATCACAACATTATTCGTATCCTTGAAATAAAGCAATTGATAAAAATCTTCCTGCGAAAGAGTTTTATAACTAAAACTGTTAACAAACTGGTTTATGTCGTCATTATGAAAATGACAGCTCGCAAGGAACACGGATAATATGGCAAATAAAAAGATTTTTTTCATAACATCTTGGTTTTAAGATTATTCACAGCCACCACCAACTTCTTTTTTCTTAACAGGCACGGTAATATTAACCGTAGCTTTTGCAGGACTGGCTTCCTCGCCGGCAGAAGCACCGGTAAAGAAGGCAGCGGCACCGCGACGGAAATTATAAAGGTCAAATTCCTGCGGTGGTGCAATATCCGACGGACGCTTGGGCATAAGCAGGTCATTAAACCAGGCGTTCAGTCCGCCCTTCATCACATAAAGCCCTGTGTAGCCGGCTGCCGTGGATAGCAACCACGCACGGTCGGCAAGCGAAGTCCCATTACTGAAAAATACCAGCTTATAAACGTCTTGTTCCAGTAGCTTACGGTTATTGTCTGTAAAGAGCGAATCCAGCGGAATATTTATTGATCCGGGCAAAGTGAACTGCTTATAAGCCTCTGGTTTTCTTACATCAACAAGGATATAACCCGGATTTTTTGTCATAATAATCTTTGCCACATCATCAACACTGAGATAACGCTCTTTGGTGTTTATCTTATACAATATCTCGTGATTGTCAAGATAACGGATATGGGGCTTAACATTTGGCAGGAACAACGCCCAGATAGCGCCCAGCGCCATCAAGCCCAATATGATTAAATCTGTTTTTTTCATAGCCATAAGGTTTTATAATCCCAGATCTTCCAGCTCCTCAGGGGATTTGTTTTTATTAACTTTTTTCTGCACCCAGTTGGCAAAGAAAAATGAACCTATTGCCACAAAGACCATTATGGCAAGGAATACACCCTCACGGATGCCCAGCCAGTCGGCAACATTGACCTGTCCCATAAAAGTGGAATTACGGAATTTCTCAAAAACAGCCTGATAAGTAAAAGCATAGAAAAATATTCCGATAAATACTCCTCCAACAAATACCAGTGCGTCAATCTTTCCTGTGACAGCTCCACAGAAACTTGTTCCGGGACAGAACCCGCCGATAATAAAGCCGAATGCCATAACAAAAGCCCCAACCAATGTGGGCAACCAGTAGGTATGTGGATAAAAGACCTGTGTCAAATCAATCAATCCGTAATGGTGCATTAAAAACAATCCTACGGCAGCGGTCAATGCCGCAGTGAAAAATACTTTCAGCACGGTAAAGTCGTATCCATAGAACACACCCGCCAGCTTACGTGTATTGGTAAAGCCTGCTGCTTCCAGCATTCCGCCGAAAAGTATGCCTATAAAAAAGGCAATCAGCAGGTTAACATTATCATTGATTATTCCCAAAGGATATAATGGTCCCATTTTTTCTGATTTTTAAATTAAATCCACAGTTTTCTGAAAAAGTAAGCAATCAAGTATCCGCCGCCAAATACACCGATCAGTCCGATATATCCAGATAGAGAATTAACCGCCATTCCGGACATAATCAGTCCGGAAGTGCAACCACGTCCCAGCTGGGAACCTATCCCCCACAGAAAACCACCAATAACAGCAGCTATCAGACGTGTTTTATTACTAATCTTTGGTGATTTTCCGATTTTCCATTCCAGGCGTCCGAAAATGGCTGCCGAGAGAATAGCACCAAAGCCAAGCCCCAGCAGTTCAAACACCAGCCAGCTATCAAGCGGATTGCCATTTTTCACCACCGAAGCCGTATAATGAGAAGTCTGGGCATAAGTATGACTTACTGCATCAATACTTGCAATAACAAAACGTTTGAACGCTCCGCTGGCACCAAGCCCTTCACCGGAAAAATAATAGGCGGCAATCAAGGCTATTCCGATGAAAAAGCCTGCTACATAAGGATTTAGATATTTATTTTTCATTGATTTTTCCATAGCTCACATTTTTTAATGTAAAATTGTTGGCACAGGTAAAAATGCAGAAACTTCACCTGCAATTACCATTATAACACGGAAAACCAGTCCACCGTATAATATAAGAAATGCAGGCACAGCATAGGGAACTTTGAACTTCATCATATCCAGGATTTCCAGCAGCCAGGGCAGAACCAGCCCCAGACCTACGAACAATACCCAGAAAATAGCTGTGAACTCTCCACCAAAAAACAGCTGGGCAGTGCGAACCTGAATTTCCGGTCCCTGCACCATATTGAAAAACATCTGGAAAATCAAATACATCTCAATTGCCACAAGGTAAATATCTATCTTACTGAAAAGATGCTTTTCCTCGTGATCGTCCGAAATCCACATATTCAATGCCGCTGCTGTGGACAGCCCGGAAGTAAGGAACAATAGTCCCAATATAGGCGTATTCCACAGCGGACGAGCATTCATAGTGGAAAGCAAAATACCTGTGTAAATTCCCAGAACTATACTGAATGCCATTGTGATAATGGCAAAAGGCTTACGGTATTTCTTGAAAAAGTCAACTATCTTTCCCAACCACTGTGCTTTCTCATACAATAAATCCCGTATCCACTGAAAAACACTTAACCATTTTTGCCTGTTTCTCTCCCGGAAATATTCAATCATCTCATCAATAAAAGTCAAAGGCCACAGTATTGACAGAAAAGTAACAATTGTCAAAGTCCAGGCACCCCAGGACATAGGCGACTGAAAACGGATATGCGTTAACAGTTGCCAGAAATAAGGTTTATGGTGCAGGTCAAGGATTAGAAAACTCAAACCCAGAATAATAATTATTGGAACAACGATAGATGAGACAAATACCGAAGCTCTCATCTTATCAGTCTTTCCACGCAGATAAAAATACGTGGAAAATATTAACAGTCCGGCGGCCAGACCACCTATAAAAAGATATAAAGGAATACCGAAACCCCAGACCTTATAATGCGGATAAAGCAGATGTATATCTCTACCGCTGACAATAAGATATTCTTTCATTGCAATAAGTTTTTGTTATTTAAGAAAATACAGCTGTGGTTTAGTTCCGGCATCCGGTGCCAGAGTGTAATAATCACGCTCTTTAAGGACTTTGGAAATAGGACTTTCGGGATCGTCCAGGTCTCCAAAAATCAAGCAATAAGTCGGACAAACCGACACACACGCGGGATCCTGCCCGTTGCTCACACGATGCACGCAGAACGTACATTTATCAACATAACCATCCGGATGGAAATAACGGGCTTCATACGGACAGGCTTCTATACAGGCACCGCAACCAATACATTCCTCATGAGTGACCAGAACAATGCCACCTTCAACAATATGGCTCGCTCCGGTAGGACAGACCCTCACACACGGAGCATCATCACAGTGGTGACAACGACGCGATTCAAAATGCACCTTTATGGTATCCGGATAACGACCGGTAGCTATTTCCACTATCCAATCGCGAGCATATCCAAACGGAACATTGTTTTCCGTCTGGCAGGCTACAACACAGTCGCCGCAGCCCACACATTTTTTTGTATCTACTGCCATTGCGTATCTCATAGCGCACTAAGATTACGAGTTATGTGGATTTGTAGTTAATATCTTAACAAAATTTACACGCATACCTGTTGACCCGGTAATAGGATCAACATTGACTTTACTTATCAGCTCGGTATCCAGCGCACCGCGTCCATAAGCACGGTGTAAGAGCTTGGACTTATTACCAAACCCATGCGGAAGGAATACCGAATCCGGACGTATCCTCTCGGTAATACGCACCTTAACCGGAAAAGTGGATACCTTTCCGTCCTGATTTTCCAGCCATACCTCCTGACCATTCTCCAATCCAAGAATTTTAGCCACTGTCGGATTTACCCACAGATGGTTCTCCGAACGCAATTCGTTCAGGTACGGATTGTTAACCGTGCGTCCGAAAGTATGCATAGGAACACGTCCGTATATCAAACGGTAATATCCTGCCGGTGGATCGTCATGCTTCTTATACACTGGCATGGGATCATAGCCCATAGCTGCCAGATCCGTGGAATAAAGCTCAATCTTTCCTGTGTTGGTATTGAAAGGCCAATCAATTCCTTCGGGCAGATATAATGGCGTCTTGCGGTCAAAGTATTTTACTCCGACCTGTTTCATTTCTTCCAATGAAGTACCTACCTGACGCAATTGCCAATCCAGAACTTCCTCAATAGTTTTCCACGGATAATATTTTTCCAGACCCAGACGGATACCCAGCTCACGGGCTATCCACCAGCCGGGCTTGGAATCGCCCTTAGGATCAACAGCTGGCATACGCAATGCCAGATTAGGCTGACGATGACGGCTATTTCGGATAAAATCATAACGTTCCAGATAAGACGCCTCGGGCAGAATAACATCAGCATAACCAGTAATCTCTGTCGGCAAAATATCAACCACTACAACCAGCTCCTGATTCTGCAAAGCGCGGATTGTCTTCTCCTGTTGCGGAAGCGACTGCAATGGATTGGTTGCAACAAGGAACCAGCCTTTTATCTTATACGGTCCGTCATATTCCGGCAACGAATGGTCAACCAGAACATTTGTAACACCCGAAATAGCATACTTAAACTTATCCTTGGTAATTGTTTTCCAGCTCCAACGCGGCTCAGGGAACGGCGGATGCGGATATTTGGGCAATTCCACCTTTTCGCTGAAATAATAACCTCCTCGGCGCCCCCAGGAACCAAGCAGGGCAACTAAAATAGCCATGGCACGCTCACGCTGGGTGTCGTCACCATACCAAGCGGTATGACGTCCGGGATGGATAAGTACCGAAGGTGCAGCTTTTGCCATCTCACGTGCAGTCTTACGTATCATTCCTGCATCCAGGGTAGTAATCTTAGCTGCCCACTCCGGTGTGAAATTCTTAACATGCTGTTTTAATAAATCAAATCCATAAGTATATTTCTGCACGTAATCCTTATCGTAAAGATCCTCATAAATCAGGACGTGCATCCATGCCAGAAGCAGAGCAATGTCTGTTCCCGGCTTAATAGGCAACCAATAGGTAGAATGCGCTGCTGCCGTGGAAAAACGCGGGTCAACCGTAATGATTGTTGCTCCACGGTCAATAGCAGCGGACATCTCCTGCACGTGCCCGTTGTGCATGTTCTCGCCAATATGATTACCAATCAGCACCAGACACTTGGTATTGCGCGTATCTGTGGGTTCAGGCGAACTAAGGCCCTGTCCGTAAGTAGCGATGAAACCAACCTCACGGGTGACCAGGCATTGAGCAATAGCAGGTTCGGCATAAGTCTGCGAACCCCATGCCTCCCACAGATATTCAAAGTGCGGTCCGGTTGTGCCGTGTAAAAACAGAGCCATACTCTCGCGTCCATACTTGCTCTCAATGTCCTTCATCTTTTCCACAATATAGTCAAATGCTTCGTCCCATGTAGCTTCCTTGAACTTCTGGCTACCGGGCTTGCCCACACGGATAAGTGGTTTTTTCAGGCGGTCGGGGTCGTAATAATAGCCCAATCCGCCGGTACCGCGCGGACACAGATGCCCATTGCTGTGCGGGTCAAGATGGTTTCCCGTAACTTTGACGATATTACCTTTTTTATCCTTCCATACCCAACCGGCACATTTCCAGAAACACACATCACAAACCGTGGGTGTCTTGGTCAGCTCCGATTCCAGAGGCGGGGTATAGTCCTGTTTCAAGAAACCGGGCACAAAGTTCAGCACAGGACTGGCAATAGCAGCACCTACCAGCCCTGCCGACGACAGCTTAATAAAATCACGCCTTGTAATTTCCTTCATAACGGTTTAGCTTAAATAATCTTTTGAATAGCAATTTAATAAAAATTTCAAAAAGTCAAAGATTTTTATAACCAGCAATAGCATTGACAATAATCAAAGGACACATTAAACCGTGTCAAGAAAAAATGTATATAAATAAAAAACGGGGCACTCTTGGACGAGCGCCCCGTCAGTGAAAAAACACTGATTATTAATCTTTATATTCTATCAGCCGTCCCGGTGTCCAGGGAGCTTTCAAATCGTCAAGTTTTGTTTCCA
>CAZYSM010000064.1:0-9838 GCA_964649975.1 uncultured Bacteroidales bacterium
GTTAACAAAACTATAAGTGTTTTTTTCATGGCTGAAAGATTTAAAAGTTTCTACCTGCAAGATAGAACTATTAAAAACAAAGAATGTATGTAATTTTGGATAAAATGTATAAGATTTTTGTCGGCGAGGACAGACAGCTACAAATCGCTCAAAACCAGCCTGTCACACGGAAGCCAAAATTATGCACTGGCACTTTTCTGACAAGGCGGAATTGATAATCAAGTGAAATTGTAAAAGTCTTATTAAGCCTGAAGGAGAGATTAAGCATATTGTCCAGATTCAATCCACTGGCATAACCACGGAAAATTTGATATTCCACCTGTGGTGTCGCATTATTCCCGGAATAGTTATAAATAACAGACGAAATAAAATTGACCCTTAAATTACGTAAGAGGAGGCGGTTTATATTGAATTTCAGAGAAAAGGAACGCAAAAAAGCATCCGTATTTATCTGCCTCGCCCAGGCGGAAGAAGCTGATACCTCTACCATACCTTTAGCATCCGAAAGCAAATAGGATAATTCGGCTGATTGAATTTTTACAAAATAATTTTCTGAGAGGAAAAGCTGATTAGACGATGAAATATGTTTATCCGCAAGCGTTAATTTTACAGCACCCTTATTAGTCAAATCATACTTGAAGCCGGCAATTTTTTGCCGTAAGGCATAAAATCTCATTCCTCCCAGTGTGATGTCCTTGTTTACTTTTTCTGATAACAACACATTAGCCTTTATTTTGTCCGAAACTTTTATCTGCAAATTATCTAACATAACATAATCAAAAAAAACAGTGCTGGTATCGGCATAATCCCAGGCAAACAATTGCGTATGATTTTTGGAATTCAACGACAAAGAGAAGTCATTGGTAAAACAAGAGAAAAATTTTCTCCACATCCCATTTTTTATGAACCGGGGAGAGAAAGAAAAATTAAAAGTGGACATACTGATAGTGACCGGAAAATATCTGTTAGCAGGCAAAACCACACGGATATATTCGGCCTGTTCTGTAAAAGTAGTAAGCTGAAATTCATTTAATTGATCCACTCCGTCCTTGTTAAAATCTATCCATGCGTATTGTCCCTGGCCTGCGGGCACTTTTACAAAATAATATTCGGTCACAGGCATTACTCCATTCATCAATTGCTGAATAAAACTCAGGTTGAGGCCCGGAGCCACATTAAACATTGATCTGTCCAGCAGCAGAATATTTCTGTGCAAAGAAGTATCAATAAGCAGACGATAACTGGCTGTAAACAAATTTGAAAATTTTTTCCGTTTAATATTCCATCTGGATTGTAATGTCCAGGCATTAGCCGCAGATTTCATCTGTCCTTGCAGTGGCAAAAAATCCCTGCGATTTCTCACAGACATCATCCAGTATGAAGAGGTGCTATCCCCAACCTGCACACCGGACAGTAAATCCCAGAAAGCAAAGCTGCCTGGCATCACACTGTCAGATCTGATAAGGTTATGTTCTGCCTGGCCCGAAAAAATAAAGGTCATTCGCCGGCTATGATATGCCCACTGCTGACTGGTCCTGAAAAAAGCTGCACTGTAACCTCCCTGCCGGGAATAATTATAGCTAACCCAGGAATTAGTCTGTATTTTTCCTGTATCTCTGACAAAAGACCAATCGGTTTTGTATCCAGTATAATGGCCAGGCGAGAGGAGAAGATTTAATCCTGTGCTTATATTCCAATGAGTAAAAGTTTTCAGGTTATTGGACAAATTGAAAAAATGGAATGTTGGCAAGTCTGAGAATTGCAGATTCCAATCCCTGCGGAATTCCACGGGAAGGAATCTATCAAATTGCGGAAAATCCTTGCTCAAAAGAGTATAATTGACAGCAATGGTATCAGCCTTAAAGCCTTGCAATTTAATATTTCCTCCCAGGCCCAGGCGTAAATTATAAACAGAATTATCTCTGTCATCAAAGGGAGAAAATAAGTTTTTATCCGTGTATCCTCTGGCTATCTCGTAAGTAAAACCAGCTTTTTGGCCAGTGAATAATTTTCCGCCAGTAATAAAAACCGACCTGGATTTTGGGACAGGCAGCTTCCGCCCTGCAATATAATCACCTCTGCCCGGGCCTACCCAGCGGAAAACTCTGCCATTAATGCCAGAAGCATCAATGATGTAGTCGCCCTTGCCCGCGCCCACATAAAGGAAACTGACTTTCCAGCGGCAATATGAGTTATGGGAATAGACAAAAATCTTATAGCTCCGGCCGTTGATGACTGTATCTTTGCGACAATATAACACTCTGGTTGCAGTATCTGTTACAGGCAAGGAGTCAGCAACCAACCATACTGCTTTGTCTGTGCTGTCGCCTATGGAATACAATAACTGTAACTGCTGAGGGGAAAGAGCTACCGAAGGGGAAGACGGATTATCCCTCTGCTGGAAAAAATCTGTATAAACATAGCCCTTGGAAAAATTCCGTCTGTAATCCCCCCACATAGAATAGCTCACAAAATCAAAATCCCAATATTCAAATTCCACTACAATACGTGAATCCTTGGTAATAAGACAATTGGGCGTGAACGTTATTTCTCCGCGATTGTAGTCAATGATATAATCCCTGTCAGGGCCACGGGCTTTTAGCTGGCCATCTATATAAACCTTTTCGGAACCGGAAATCACCACAATAAACTCCTTTCCATCGGCGCTGCGCAAGCGGTAAGGCCCTTGATTTCCTTCTTGCCCCATGAAAGACATACGGTTAAACCGTCCTTTGCGTAAGCCAATACCCCCACGTATGACAGAAGCGCTGTCGGAATAAAAATAATCCGCACCTTTCACTGCACGCTGATAACGCAAAAAAAATCCTGTATCCGAATTTTTAACATGCAAATCACCCATTCTCAATTGTGCCTTCGGGAAACTGACCTTGATTAAAGCTTTGTCAAAATCCTGCAGACTATATGTTCCGTCAATATTGCTGTTATTTAAGCTATTACTGGCAATAACAGCCTCAATGGAAACATCCCTGTCAAGTTGTCCGCTTAAATTAAGGCTGAAATCCGAGCTTAAAGAAGGATCTTGTTTTGACCCGAAAAATATTCCACGCGAAATACGTCCGGAAGTATTCAATCCCCGGGAAGAATACTCTGATTGCTGATTTTCAACGGGCTCCACTTCGGAATAACGCGGAAGCAGTCCAGGCTTCACTGTATCACCGGTAAGTAAAATTTTAAACGGAAAAATACGATATATAACTTCCACGCTATCAGCTGGAGAGGGAAAAACTAAAACGGATCGCTGCCAATTGAGGATATAATCCCTGGTTAAGTGCCCATTTTGTCTCACCACAATGGACGATGGCACAATGGGCATAGTATCCAGCACAAGAGTATCATTCACATGAGGATAAAATCTGTGTCTCAGCGTATTAATCTGAGCGGATAAGGATAAAGACACCAATAAAAATATTCCTACCAGGATATACCGCATAAACAGGAATTATAAAAATAACGGGCTGTCCGTAATCAGGATAGACAGCCCGTTAAGACAACGAAAATAAACGGCTATTTATTAAGCATTATACGGAATTTTCCACAGCTGGCACGGCCCATATAAGCAAATACGTAGTTAACTTCCAGCATAGGAACCAGGATAACACCCATGGTATTATAGTTAGCATAAGAAGTAGAGTTAGGCGAGGCAGAGAAAAAATTAAAATCATTCATAATTGTTCCGAGCGATACCATAGCCCGCAGGCCAAGCCCCACTTCCAGACGATTTCCAAAAACCGGCATATAACCCAGGCCAGCAACCAGAGAGGAATATTGAGAAACATTATTTGTTTGCACCACTAAACCATCCATCTCCAGTCTGTTAATAACATTATACTGAGGGCCAAATTCAAAATACACACCTCCCAAAGACATTGCCTTCATAATTAAACCAAAACTCATTGACGAGAGTTTAACGCTATGATTTTCATTGTTATTAACAACGTAATCCTGCCCCCAGGTGTTACTCAAGCCTTCAAGATAAATTCCAAAGGCGCCCTCGTTAAAGGAAAATCCCACACGTCCTCCATAACTGTAAGCAGGCGTGTAATACTTATACTGCAAAGCATTATCGGTGAAAGCGGAAGAATTATAAAGCATGCTCCCGCCATACCCAGCTTTTATACCTGCCGAAATCCAGGTTATCCCCCTCTGGCCAAAGCTCAAAAGGCTAAACATCAATAACAAAATGATAGCAGCAAGTTTTTTCATAGCACAGGATTTTTAGTTTATTAGCACGGAAAATTAGTTCAATTTTAAAATAATAATTTAACTTTGCAATTCAAATATTTCTAAATACAAAAATTAATATTTATGCCATATTATTTCACCTCAGAATCTGTATCCGAAGGACATCCGGATAAAGTAGCAGACCAACTATCGGACGCACTATTGGATGAATTTATCCGTAAGGATAAAAATTCCAAAGTAGCCATAGAAACTCTTGTAACCACAGGTCTTGTCGTACTGGCTGGTGAGGTAAGCACTCAGGCCTGGGTGGATGTACGCGCTGTAGCACGGGAAGTTATCCGCAAAATAGGTTATACCAAACCACATTACCGTTTTGACAGCGAGTCGTGTGGTATCATCTCCACCATACACGAACAATCGCCAGATATACGCCGCGGTGTGGAACGCGGAGATATACTTAACATGGGAGCTGGCGACCAGGGTATGATGTTTGGATATGCAGTGCGCGAAGCTGGTAATCTGATGCCTTACTCCATTGAGCTGGCTCACTTCCTGTTGCAGGAGCTGGCCGAAATCCGCCGCGAGGGCAAGGAAATGACCTATCTGGCACCAGACTCCAAGGCACAGGTCACAATACAATATTCCCGCGACGGACAACCTCAAAAAGTGCATACCATTGTCATTTCTACCCAGCATGATGACTTCATCAAGCCCAAGTCCAGTTCTCCTGAGGATATTGCCCAGGCCGAGAAAGATATGATTGAACGTATCCGTACGGATATTGCCAACATACTCATTCCACGTGTCAAATCCAAACTGGACCCGGATTTGAAACGCTTTTTCAACGGTGATTTCCGTCTACTGGTCAACCCCACAGGCAAATTCGTAATAGGTGGACCTCACGGAGACACTGGTCTCACTGGCCGAAAAATTATTGTGGACACCTACGGCGGACACGGAGCCCACGGAGGCGGTGCTTTTTCCGGGAAAGACCCATCCAAGGTTGACCGCTCGGCTTCGTATGCTATGCGACATATTGCAAAAAACGCTGTTGCAGCTGGCCTGGCTGATAAAATCCTTGTGCAGGTAGCTTATGCAATTGGTGTAGCCCAGCCCGTTGGATTCTTTGTTAACACCTATGGAACAGCAAGGGCCACTGATAGCAAAGGAAATATCCTCTCAGATGAAGAAATAGCCGAACGCCTGTTCCAGCTGTTTGACCTGCGGCCTGGTGCTATTATCCAGCGATTGAAACTTCTAAATCCTATTTATCTACCAACTGCCTCCTATGGACATTTTGGCCGCACACCTTATACCCAAAAAGTTAAAGTGTTTGAAGACGGTAAAGAAGTTGAAAAAGAAGTTGAATTTTTCACATGGGAAAAACTGGATATGGTAGAGGAGATTAAAAAGGAATTTAACTTGAAATGATTTTTTTCGTCATAAAATCTTTATATCAGGGGCGCCTAAGAAGGCGCTCCTTTTTTGTATCAGGCGAATGTCCTATAACATAAAAACCAATGGATTTTTTTATAAACTTTACCAGCAAAACCTGTGGTGATGAAGCAAAGAATAAAAAAATTCCTGGAAAAAGAATTCATATTAGGTGCTGCATTATTGCTGTTGATTGGTTTTAGCGCATTATTTCCGTCATTCATACCTGAGTATCCGGAATTTATCCATTGGCCAACCCTACTGAGTCTCACAGGGTTATTAATCATTGTCACAGCTATTAATCAAACCGGATATATTTCGTCACTTGCCCGCAGGCTTATGAAAAGAATAAAAAATGAACGCATCCTGGCATTGGTAATGGTAGGCTTATCAGTAGTTTTATCGGCCTTTCTGACAAATGATATAAGTCTGTTCATTATCGTTCCACTTACACTGAGCTTACAAAGTTTGATAGAGAATGACATATCAAAACTAATTGTCTTTGAAGCTATTGGCGTCAATGTAGGCTCTGCTTTGATGCCTATTGGAAATCCGCAAAATCTTTTTTTGTGGCATAGCTGGGGCATTCATTTTACTACTTTTATATTACAGATGCTACCCATTGTTGTGGTGATGCTTGCAGTATTGCTTGTAATGACTTTCCTTTCTTTCCCGCACAAACAGATTACTGTTTCCCGTAACGAACAAAGAAATCCCGTCAAGCATAATGGTTTGTTTATTTTGTCAATAGTGATTTTTGCTATCTTTATTTTTTCATTAGAACAGGGGTGGTTGTACTATGTGGTGCCTGTAATTTTTTTGATATACTTGTTTTTCTATCCTTCTGTGTTGAAACGAGTTGATTGGATCTTACTCGTGCTTATAGCAGTGTTTTTCGTGGACTTTACAATTCCTGCCCGTTTACCTGCTGTAAAAACAGCTGTACATCAATTAGGACTTCATTCTCCCCGACAATGGTATGTTTTCTCTGCGCTTTGCTCACAGATAATCAGCAATGTTCCGGCAGCGATTTTTACCTCCAATTTCACTCAACTCTGGCGCAGCTTAGCTTTTGGAGTTAATATTGGCGGTAATGGGATAGTGATAGGATCACTGGCCAATCTGATAGCTTTGCGTATGGCAGGAGACAGAAAAATATGGCTAACTTTCCACAAATATTCCATTCCTTTTTTTCTGATAACTCTTTTGTTAGGATTATTGGTTTTGTAGTGGTCAATTTTGGATGGCTTGCTTCTATTATTGACGGCCAGTATCATTTTTACAACAAGCTAATATTCTGATAATAAATCCTTTGATTGTTCTGGGGCAGTTTTTGAACCTGGGTTACAAACCCAAAATTTTGAATTATGAAAAAAACTGTCTTGTCTTTTACATTGTTTTTCCTTTCATTTCTGTCCTTCGGGCAGGGACGCATAGGCTTTACTGCCGAGGAAATTATGGCAGAATTTCCCAATTACAAATTTGTGCATGGTGTAACATTCCTTGCTATCACAGCCTCTGCTAAAATATCTATTTAAACTAGCATCATTATGGCATATTAGCCCTAAAATATCATCCTATAATTATGAAATTTATCCCCAATGATACTGCTACCATCCCACAGTCTGTTGTTGAACTTCCCCCCAGACCAACAAAAATTTTCTCAGCACCCATGTCCATAGCCTTCTTCAACTGTAACCCAAGGCCATATGTCGTAGTGTTCAACGGATTACGCAAACCCTCTGACAAAAACTGCAAGCTTCCTGTCAGCGCCAACTCTATGTATACTCTTCTCTGAGTTTTATCATACAAAAAATAAGTGTCCAATGGACGCAAAACCGAATCATAGACCCTGGTCTCAACACGCTCCGCTTCCACATAACGCGACAACACATCCAAAAAGCCCTCACCTCCGTCAGACATAGGCACAAGCTCTGTGCGGTGACCAAGCCGCTCAAAAACACGCTTTATTAACATGCCTATCTCCATGGCACTGTAGGTAAACTTAAATTTATCCGGACAAATCAAGACCCGCATAACTCTATTTTTTCTTGAACACTGTTTTGAATGTTAATTTATAAAAAAACTGTTTCAGTCGCATCTGCTGCTTATGTAAAGCTCTTGTTTAGCTGCATACAAAAAAAGCGTGGCATCATGCCACGCTGCAAGCCAGAGGAGGTGTTACCCTCGCCATAGGAACGGTCCTTATGGACACCATAGAAATAAACATTTTTTACCCTTTTGGCAAATAACTTATCTTTTTTTCAAAACACATAAAAGGCTGGAACTTATATCACATACCAAATGCCAACCTTAGCACACGTAAAAAAACACCAAAGACAAATAAATAAAAGTTTATTTTAAGAAATTTTAATAAAAAAATACTTTGCTTTTCTGCCAAAAATAAACCTTGATATTTTTTTCTAATCGCACTTCACACTTGGCATTAACCCATATCAGCTCTTGTTAACCCTGACAACATCTACAACTACCTGAAAATAAACAAGATAAATAAACACACCATTATTCACACACAAACCATTTTTCACGAGAAGGCTTGTAAAACCATTCCCTACAAACTGACTTTTTTCAAACTGATAAAAATTAAAAAAATACTTTTTTATGATAAACATAAAAACTCAGCCTATGAAAAAAAAAATCAACTTTAGGCTGGTGACCAGACCAGCTCAAAATAATAAGCCTTCCATGGCTATAAATACCAATGGCATGGAACCCAGCAAATCCCTGCGATAGCCATGAAGGCCATGGAGAATCCTGCTGTTAATATGGCTTTTATAATAGATGAATTAAAAAATCAAATCCATACCGCACTGAAAAATATGCAATACTCGTTTATAATATATAGCCCTCCCAAAGATGCTTTGGATGAAAAACACTTCCACGAACGTTTTGTACTCTCACTTATTTCAGCCTTTCCAGGACTAAAAGACAAAATTTATACAGAAGTTAAATTAGGCGAAGGACGCGCAGACCTGGTTATACATAAAACTGACAAGACAAGAATTCCAATTGAATTAAAAGTTAATCCCAAATATAAAAATGCGGGTATTGTGCAAACCTATTATTATGCCAGTAGATTAGGAGTAAAACATGGTTTCCTGGTTATTTTCAAAAAGAAAAATTCATTAGAATTATCCCCACCAGAATACAAAAATATCCATTTTTTCGGAATAACAATTCATATATTCACATTATACTATGAAACCATAGCTTTTCACAACACAAAAGAAGCTAAACAATTAAGCAGTCCCTTTACCAGTTAAGTATTCTTATCCAGCGCCTTACCCTTTCGTGACATAGTAAATACTAATGAAATTAGCCTTGAGTACAATGCATTAGCGGCAAGCGTCATGGCCTTTGTCATGACCCTGCCGCTTCCTGAAAAATATTATGCCCTTTTTCTGTTAACATTTTTTATCTGTTTTACTGGTCTCACAATGGTCAATTTTGGATGGCTTGCTTTTATTATTGATGGCCTGTATCATTTTTGCTACAAGTTAATGTTTTGATAATAAACCCTTTGTTTGTTCTGGGGCAGTTTTTGAACCTGGGTTACAAACCCAAAATTTTGAATTATGAAAAAAACTGTCTTGTCTTTTACATTGTTTTTCCTTTCATTTCTGTCCTTCGGGCAGGGACGCATAGGCTTTACTGCCGAGGAAATTATGGCAGAATTTCCCAATTACAAATTTGTGCATGGTGTAACAGATAATGGGACAAAGTACATTTCTTCAGATGATTTCAATAGAGGAGAAGTAGGATATTTTTTTGATGAACAGGGAAAAAGTTACCTAACTATAATTATCCCCAGAACAACCCGTGACTTAAATGCTCTGATACAATACTACAACTATCAATACGTGCAAATATCTGACACTGAATGGAAAGCTTATTTGAAAAATGGTAGTATATTAAAAATAGAATTGATAAGATCAGAAAATAATGGAATGGCTATTATAATAAAAGAATGGGAATAAGAAAGAGCCCTGGGAGAATCAGGACTTTGTTTCAAAATCACTGTGTTTCAATACTATACAATATCAACATAAATATCTTTTGAAATTACGAAGGAAGAAAAGACTTAATTTTCCTGCAGTCCAGGGCTGCATTACTAACTCTATATTTCCCTGCTTGGTTAGATAAAATAAAAAACATAATTTGCATAAAAATAAATTTGGTC
>CAZYSM010000065.1:0-9229 GCA_964649975.1 uncultured Bacteroidales bacterium
CAGCCCGTAAAATCCAGTCCGTTAGGACGACGCAATCTGCAGGTAGACGGAAGTCTGCCAAGTTTTTGTCCCACAAGTCAAAAGACTTGCGGGAATGACGGTTTGTTTTCACACGAGACAAAAGTCTGGCGGGAATAGGCTAATTTTTATTCGTGTCCATTGGTGTTATTTGTGGCAATAAGAAGTAGCTTATGTTTAACAATTAAAATTTTATTTTTAAACCGATTACAGTAATATCGTCTCTTTGATCTGTCCCAGTCATCCAGTCTTTAAGTGTTTTATCTATTTTTCGCCCTAGCTCATCCATGGATAAGTTAATATTTTCCATAATAAACTTTTTAAACCGCTTAATGCCAAACTTTTTTCTCTCTACATTATTTTGGTCTTTAAGTCCATCAGTAAATAAGAAAACCGTATCTCCTTCCTGCAAATAAAAGACGTCATTTTTAAAGTTTACGGTTATAGGTAGATATTGATTGAGATAACGTTTAACACCTTTAATATGAATGAGTTCATTTTTGTCTTTATAATAGATAAACATATCAGTTTTTGCATTGGCAATAGTTAATTTTACCATAGGTTTGCTATCCATACAAATTTTGTCAAAACGGCAAAGGCTGCCTGCCATACCTTCGTGAAAAATAATCTCAGTTTCTTTGAACATCTCATTCAGTTCTTTATCCATAAGAGTGAAAACTCCAGCAGGATCATGAATATTATTTTTGTTAATGATATTATCTAATAGTCTATTGCCAATCATAGACATAAAAGCTCCAGGTACACCATGACCAGTGCAATCCATTAAGGCTATAAAGATATAATCGCCAGCTTTAAAAAACGGATAATCAAAGATACATGAATATTGTTGATTATCCTGATGGAATGTTTTGGATATCCAGTAAAAATCACCAGAGACAATATCTCGCGGATAGTAAATGATAAAACTGTCAAAATGTTTGTCAAGATCCTTTTTTTTAGGTAAAATATTTGTTTGTATAATTTTAGAGTATCTAATACTTCCTTTAATTTTTTCTTCTGCAGTTTTTAGCTGAGTAATGTCCGAATCAACTATAATAAAATTTGTTATCTCTCCTTTATGATCCAAAATTGGTGTTACTGTAACATGCACCCAGACAAAATTATTATCCTTAGTTTTATATTTTGCTTCGTACTCCACAGGTTCTTTTTCTGAAAAAACTTTATTAATAGCTTTTTTTATATCCTCAGGTGTCTCTTTCCCAATAATATTTGGACCAACCTCAGTAATGAGTTCATTCAGGTTATAGCCAAATATTTTTGTAAAAGCCCGATTAATCCAGATGAAATTACCTTTTTCGTCGGTTAAGATTATAGCATTATCAGTTTTTTCAGCTATAATTGATAATTGTTCTAATTCTTTGTTAATTTTTACCAGTTCCTCTGTTTGTTTTTTAAGTTCTTCTTTCTGTTGTTCAATAGTTTCTGTCCGATGCTTTATTATATTTTCCAGTCTTTTGGCTCTATTTCTTAATGATCTGGTATATAATCTACTACTTATAAATATCAGTATGACAAAACTTGATACATAAATCAGATAAGCTGTAATAGAACGGTACCAAGGAGGGCGTATCCAGAAAGTATAGCTAAGTTCAGGAGAATATATTCCATAAATATTTTTTGCTTTTACACGGAGAGTATATTTGCCTTCCCTGAGAAAGGTATATTCTTTTTCGTTTAAGGAGGTCCAGGGTGTCCACTGCTTATCAATGCCATCTAATTTATAAGAAAATAAGATATCCTCAGAATTCTCATAAAAAGGTGCTGCAATATAAAATTTTATGCTGTTTTCTTTATATTTTAGTTTCAATTTTAAAGGAGGACGGGATGTTAATTCCTGATTTTTTCCCAGACTATTTCCAGCCCATATAATTTTATTATCTTTTGTAGAAACTATTTTACGTAAGAAAATATTAAAATGATATTTTGATGTGTCAATAGGATGCTGATAGTCAAAAATTAATACTCCTTTTGATGTATTGAAAAAGACAAAACGTTTGTTATAAGTAAAGCCTGTTATATAATAATCTCCAAAAGCAACTGATTGTGTGAGCAGAGGTAAAAATTTCAGTTTATTATTTTCTTTCTTAAATAAGAAAATTTTATATCTCTGGCTTAATGGTAATGATTTATTTACATAATTTATCCAATAGTTGCCCAGATCATCAATATAAAGGAAATATATGTACTGGTTTTTATCTTCCTCGTTGAAATGCTTTGTAATTTCCCTTAATTTTACAAATTTCTGTTTTACAGTGTCAAAATATTTTATTGTGTCCGCATTATTAACAATAATTTTATCATCAAATTTATCATAAAAAATAGTAGTATAAAGCAGGGGCGTAATCCCATCTTTCTCAGAAAAGTTTTTTATAATCTGAAATCCAGGTTCTTTTCCTGTCAAAATTTTAGCTTTTACAAAAGAAACAGAGGCATAAGAAATTATACCCCAGAAATTCTGATGTTTATCAATAATAAAATGCCTTATATTACCATTTACTATTTTACGGAAATTATATAGCTTGCCATTGTGAGTATATTGAACTACATAACCACCTTTTCTTGTCCCTAAAAATAGCAAATTGCTTCCGGGTATTTTTTCAATCCGCCAAACGGCTTCCTTGATAGAATCTATAAGTTTTATTCCATTTTGAGAAACCCTTATTATTCCGGGATTATGAGATATTAGCAAAGCTTTTTTTAGCTTATAAAAATTCCAGTTTTGCCCTAAGTATTTATTTATCTCAATTGGATATTTTTTTGTTTTATAGGGATTTAGCAATATGCTATCAGGGATGTATTTTATCTTAAAAGAAAAAAGAAAATAAAAATTATTATTAAAGTGAGCAGTACCATTGCTAACGCCAAATCCGTAATTTTTATCAAGATATGACAGAGGAGAATTTAAAATTATGCAATCTATCCCTGTATTTTCTGCCAACCACAAATTATTGTAAGTGTCAATGTACATTCCATAAAAAGTATTGACAGACAGTCCTGTGTTTTTGTCAAATATGTTAATCAGGTTTAAGTTTTTATCATAAATTAACAAGCCTTTATCCAAAAAATTAAGGAATGCATAATTATCATTAGCTATATATGAGGCTAAAACCGTATGATAGGGAGTGCGGATTTTCTTAATGATTTTATATTTTTTATTTAGTAAAAAGATGTAGTTATTTCTTATAACTATAATTTTATCCTTAAATGCCTGAAAAATCCCTAAAATTATATTGTTGTCAGATAACGTGTTATTTAAAGGAGATAGCTCTAAACGTTTATTAATCAAATCTATTCTGTAAACTTTGTTTTTATGATAAGCCAAAATGTCATGATGTGCCTTATCAATAAAAAAGCCTGGCTTATTTGTAAGCTGGTATAATTTTTCATCTATCAAATCATAAATGAATAGTCCGGAATCGGCTTTGAATACTAAATTTTTATCCGAATAAAGTAATTTGTGGACATAACCAAAATTATATTTATTCTTCATTTCAAGTGTTTCCAGAAAAAAATCTCCAACTGAATCTACACTTAAATAAAAAATGTTATTATATCCACTAACATAAATTTTATTGTTTTCATCCTTTGTAAAGCTCTTTACCAGAGATATATATGGCGGCTTCAATACTTCCCAGTTTTGCCCGTCAAAAATAACCACTCCGCCAGTATTGGCTATATATAAGTATCCCCGTGCATCCTGTATAAAACCCCATGTCTGAGGCACTGCATTATAATCTTCAAGGTTAAAATGGAAAATCTTAGGACGCCCGGGATAAAGAATATTTTGTCCGAAGCTACTTGAAATTATTAGGCAGGTGAATATGGAAATGATTATTTTTCTGGATAATTTCATAGGCCTGTTTGATATCTTATAAAACAAATTTAAAAAATAAAATCACTTAGCAATAAAAATTAACAGAAAAATTTTTGAGTTTTATCCTAAAAGTAATATCTTAGAAGATTTTAAATTGTTTATCCTCTCCTTACACAATAATTGGAATTATTTTCAAAAAAAATTTACAATAAGGAACTTTAATTTGTAGCTGAAAAAATCATCTAATGATAGATCAGTTCTGTCAGGCACACATACATTGCCATTGGTGCAATTCATTGCAGGATAAAAAGCCACGAATGCACGAATGTTTTTTTACTACAGTGTATCACAGAGTTTTTTACGGAGTATCACAGATGGTTTTATTCGTGTCAATTCGTGTAATTCGTGGCTAAAAAATTGCCATTAATTCACGAATTCTCTTCCTTTGAAAAGGAGGCCGGGAGGATTGATTGTTATTTGGTGGCAGCTATTCAGAGGTTTGAATTTCAGATTTTACTCCTCCTGTCCCCTCTGATTTCAAACAGCGGGGAAATTTTGCCAGTCACTAATGCACGAATGTTTGTGTAATTGATGGTAAGGATAATTTTCCGGCGTAAAATTTTATCTTTGTGTATCAAAAAAAGGGATTATGGACAGAGAATTGTTTGACAAATACTACTGTCCGGGAGACAGGACTATTTGGCGCGGACGGGTGGATGACCCGAATGATCCGCTGTCTTACCGCTGGCATCAGGTTGTTCAAATGCTGGATTTGTCGCGTCCGGTGTATAGTTTACCCGCACGGAGCTTTGCTATCCTAGGGTTTAGGTCGGATGAGGGAGTCAGGCGTAATCTGGGGCGTCAGGGCGCCCGGCTGGGGCCGGAAAGTATCCGTAAGCAGCTGGCAAATTTGCCTTCGTATTTTCCGCAGGATGTGCATCTGTATGATGCAGGTGATATTGATGCAGGCGAAAATCTGGAAACAGGCCAGGAGGCAGTGGCCTATGGCGTCCGTATGCTGCTGGAAGCAGGTGCTTTCCCTGTGCTGTTGGGCGGAGGACACGAGATTGCCCTGGGACATTTCCTTGGCCTGATGCAATATTATGATAGCCTCGGCAAAGAGCCACCTGTCATAATTAACCTGGATGCGCATTTTGATATGCGTCCGTATTATAATGGCGGAACCAGCGGAACAATGTTCCTGCAAATAGCGGATATGATGCGGGATAGGGGACAGGACTTCCGTTATATGGTCATTGGCATCCAGCAGTCAGCCAATACCCGTAGTTTATTCCGTAAGGCTGAGGAATTGGGCGTTGAATATATCCTTGGGCGCACCATAAGTGATGCAACGCTTGATAATGTATTCCGGCGCATAGATGATTTTGTCCGGGGCAGGGATGTTTATCTGACAATTTGCACGGATGTTTTTTCCTCGGCTGTGGCTCCGGGCGTGAGTGCTCCACAACCGTTTGGCCTGTATCCTGAGCTGGGATTGAAAATAGCTAAATACATTGCCCGGCGTCATAGCCTGGTTAGTTTTGATATTGCTGAGGTTTCCCCGCGTTTTGACGAAGACCATCAGACAGCCAAGCTTGCTTCGGTGATAATCTTTGCCCTTGTGGGCAGCAGGATAAATCCGGATACCAACCTTGTTGTGGAATAATCCTGCGGCAGGGATAGGAGCGGATATGAGGGGCAGTGGCGTGGCAATATATGCCGCAGCGGGCGGAGGCGATCAGAGTAAGCCCCACGCACCGCTATGCGGCTATGCCACGCCACAAGCCGAATATGAGCGGATAGCCCGACGGCGGCTGTTGCACCATCCCCGGAAAAACTGTGTATGCGCCTGTTGAGATATTTTCCTGGCCTTTTGTAGAATCACTGACAGCCGCCGTGCCGCCCAGAAAATTAATAAAACCTATTGCTGTGGTTGTGATTTTTATGCAGATAAATTAGTTTTTAAGTTTAAATTTGTCTTAAGAAATTTAACTTTGTATGTTGTTAAAATTTTTTCTTATGCGTAGATTTTTGTTTGTTTTTGCAGGGTTATTGTTTGTTTTCGCAGGTTTTTCGCAGAAGCTAACTGTCAGCGGATATGTTGAGGACAGGGCGAGTGGAGAGCGGCTTATTGGGGCTGCCGTGTTTGTCAAAGGCACTAATTACGGGACATTGACCAATGAATATGGATATTTCAGTTTGACGGTTCCGGGCAAGCAGGCCCGTCTGACAGTCAGTTATGTGGGGTATCATCCTGTGGATACGTTGATTACAAAGTCGGTGAATGGGGTTGTGTTCAGGCTTTCGTCGGCCACAGTGCTGGAAGAGGTGGTGGTCACGGGTTATAAGAATGAGCTGAAAAGCCCGCAGATGGGCAGAGTGAGCATTCCGGTGAAGATGGTGCAAAATATACCAATGATTTTCGGTGAGGGGGATTTGATGAAAGCTTTGCAGCTGCTGCCTGGCGTGCAGAGCGGAACCGAGGGTACAGGCGGAATATACGTGCGTGGAGGTGGCCCTGACCAGAATTTGATTTTGCTGGACGGTGTGCCCGTGTATAATCTTAACCATATGTTTGGCTTTTTTTCAGTATTCACCCCTGAGGCCATCAAGGATGTAACGCTTATCAAAGGTGGTTTCCCCGCGCATTACGGCGGACGACTTTCTTCGGTTGTGGACATACGAATGAAAGATGGAAATATGAACCATCTGACAGGGTCGGTGTCTGTGGGGCTGATTTCCTCTAAATTTACGGTGGAAGGGCCTATCCAGAAAGGGAAAACATCGTTTATCATCAGTGCGCGGCGGACCTATTATGATTTGCTGGCACGTCCGTTTATTGCCAAATTTGGTAGCGAGAAAACTACTGATGACACCTCTTATAGTGAGAAAAGCTCTTTTAATGCAGGCTATTATTTTTATGATGTTTATGCAAAGGTTAATCACAAGTTTTCGGGTAAGGACAGGGTGTATTTGAGTTTTTATTCGGGGCTGGACCGTGCTTTTGTTAAATACAAGGATGATTACAGGTATTTTGGCCATGAGATGTCTCAATTCCATGATATAGAGGAAACTGACGGAGATTTGCATTGGGGTAATACAATTGTGGCTTTCCGGTGGAATCATTCCTTTGGTAGCAAGTTATTTTCCAATATGACATTGACATACAGTAGGTTTGTGTTTTCCAACGGCTTTGATAATAACGATATAACATCGGTAGATACGGGAAATTTCCAGGAGCGTTATTTATTAGGTTATAATCTTGGGATAAATGATTTGGCATTTAATTATGATTTTGATTTCACGCCAAATAACAATCATTACATAAAATACGGCGTATCAGGGATTTATCATCATTTCAAGCCGGGTTATGTGCATTTTTTGCATGAGCAGGATTATACGGCGGATATTGATACATCCTTTGGTAGCACGGATTTGTATGCACCGGAATTTGCGCTGTATGCCGAGGATGATTTTAAACTGGGAAAAATTTTCCGTATTAATGCTGGCTTTCGCCTGTCGGGCTTTATTGTGCGCAACCGGACTTTTATCTCGCCAGAGCCTCGTATTTCGGTGCGCACTATGGTAACGGATAATATTTCGCTCAAAGCCTCTTATGCAGTGATGAAACAGTATTTACACTTTTTGACCAATAACACTGTTGGTCTGCCCATAGACGTGTGGGTGCCAGCTACCGACAGGGTTTTACCACAGGATTCCTGGCAGGCCTCGGCTGGTGTAACATGGATTACGTCCAAAGGTCTTAATATTACGGCTGAGGGATTTTATAAAAAGATGAACAATCTGGTGGAGTTAAAGGAAGGCAAAAGCGTTTTCAGCGTGGGCCTGGGACACAACCAGACATGGGAGGATAATGTTACGCAGGGCCAGGGATGGTCTTACGGAGGCGAGCTGTTGGTGAAAAAAGATTTTGGACGACTGCGCGGCTGGATAGGATATACTCTTATGTGGAGTATGCGACAGTTTGCGGATATTGATTTTGGCCGACCTTTTCCGTTTAAATACGACCGGCGTCACGACATTAGCATTGTAGGAACTTACAGGATAAAGAAAAATATTGTGCTGGGCTTCACATGGATTTATGGTAGTGGCACACCTGTAACCATTGCCCGGGATGCATTCCTTTCGCCTATTTATCCGTTTGATTATTCTCCCGGTTGGTGGGGTGGCGGCAGCAGATATTATTTTAACACCATACAGTATTATGGAGGACGTAATAGCTACCGTCTGCCGTCTTATCAACGCCTGGATTTGAGCCTTAATTTGTCCAAGCAGCGTAAGCACGGCATCCGCACATGGACCATTGGAGTGTATAATGCTTACAATCATATCAATCCGTTCTTTACCACAATAGTTACGGATTATCAGACCAATAGGCAAGAAACAAAACTGCGTGTGTATTCTATTTTTCCTGTGATGCCGTTCTTTTCATATAAATTCACCTGGAATTAAAAATCTGTAACCATGAAAAAGATTGCCTTATTCCTTTTATCCGTAATATTACTCTCTGCCTGTTATAAAGACATAGACCTCTATGACTCGGATAACTATCAACCTAAAACAGGCCTCAACTCCCTATTTTACACAGACTCTACATTCCGGATATACGTATATAAAACAGCACCTCCAGGAGAATTTTCTGCTGATAATATTCTCAAAGATGCCAGGGTTATCCTATACGAAGACGGACAATATTTAGAACAAGCTGTATATAAACCAGTAAATGATGCCATTGGCTATTACCAGACCACTGCTACACCGCGTAATGGACACATATACAGCATAGAAGCAACATACAACGGACATACAATAAGAGCTCACGACACTATGCCTGAGCCTGCCGATTTTACTATTAATAATGTGGAAATAACTTATAAACATAAATTTAGTATGGATTCTTCCATTAATGGAATTGACATTAATTTCATATTAAATATTTCTATAAATGACACTACAAGCAAGAAATACTATATTATAGGTGGTTATATTAATGGTGAATTTATGAGTTATCCCGATAGCAATATAATTCCTAATCATTTCTGGATATATCTGGATGAACAAAGCCAGGGATTACCCTGGGAAGAATTAGGATATACTGTAACTATGGTTCCTTTTGATAATGGAATATTTGCACTTTTGTTAAATCCAGAGTTATTTACCCAAGATAAAATGAGATTGTCTCTAAAAGCAAGTTGTTTTTATAATTCCATAGACACTACTAATGTTAATATTCATATCCTGGTTATGAAACTATCAAAAAATTTGTATGATTTTTACCATAGTGAGGTTCTATATTACAATTCACTTGATAATCCGTTTGTAGAGCCTGTAAATGTGAGAGTTAATGTGGATGGA
>CAZYSM010000066.1:0-4614 GCA_964649975.1 uncultured Bacteroidales bacterium
AAAAAAGCTCCCCCACCAGGACTTGAACCTGGGACACCCGGATTAACAGTCCGGTGCTCTAACCAACTGAGCTATGGGGGAGTGTCATTCTCAAAAATTGCATTGCAAATATATAAACTTCCGGATTAAACTTCCAAATTTTTTCATAAAAAATTTTTGCTTAATTTAGATTGTTATAATTTTGCACGGCTAAAAATTAATCTATTTAAAAATGAGACAATTAGTTATAGTAGGAAGTCTTGCTTATGATGATATTGAAACACCTCACGGACGATCAGGAAGAATATTAGGCGGAGCTGCTGCATACAGTGCTCTGGCTGCATCTTATTTTAATCTGGGGATTAATATTATTTCTATCGTGGGTGGAGATTTTCGCAAAGAATTTTTTACTTTATTTGAAAAACACGGTATTGATACCACAGGAATAGAGGTGCGGCCTGAGGAAAAAACTTTTTATTGGGCAGGCAAGTATCACGAAGATATGAACTACCGTCAGACCCTTATTACAGACCTCAATGTGTTGGAAAAGTTTGACCCGGTTGTGCCAGATAATTATAAAAATCCTGATATATTATTATTGGCAAATCTATCGCCCCTTGTTCAATATAAGGTTATCAAGCAGATGGAGACCCGTCCTAAGTTAATTGTTCTGGACACAATGGATTTCTGGATAATGACTATGCTGGAGGAATTAAGCCAGGTGTTGAAAGAAATTGACGTTTTGACAATTAACGACCAGGAAGCTTATATGCTTTCGGGCGAGCATACTATCCGTGCTGCAGCTGAGAAAATTTTGTCAATGGGCCCGCGTTATCTTATAATAAAAAAAGGCGAGCACGGAGCTTTACTCTTTAGCAGAGACAAAATATTTTTTGCCCCGGCTTTGCCGTTGTCTCATATCTTTGACCCTACTGGTGCAGGAGATACTTTTGCCGGAGGCCTGTGCGGATATATGGCTACTACTGATGATTATTCTTTTGATAACCTCAAAAATGGCGTTATTGCAGGATCTGTCCTGGCTTCATTTACTGTTGAACAGTTTGGCACTGTCCGTCTTAGTAATCTTAAACGTAGCGAAATTTTACAACGTATTGAAGATTTCATTGAATTGGTTAAATTTACCTTTCCAAATACAGACGAAATTTTTAACAAAAACAACGGAAAATGAAACCTAATTACATTGATTTAAAGACAAAAACTTTTAGAGAACTTCTGGAAGATAGTGTGCGTCGTTGTCCCGACCGCAAAGTCTGGGTTGGGCTGTCTTCGGGAAAGGAATATACTTATAAAGAGGCTTATGAGACTATCGGGAGATTGAAAAAATCTTTTTTTGAGAAACTTGGATTGCAAAAAGGTGATAAAGTAGCTCTATGGGCTGAGAATATGCCGCAGTGGGGCATCGCTTATTTTGCCATAACAAGTGCAGGCCTGGTTGCAGTGCCTATTTTACCGGATTTTTCACCTGCCGAACTGGATAATATCCTTACCCATTCCGAGAGCAAAGCCCTGTTAGTATCCCGTAAACTGCTGTCCAAGCTTAAAGAGGTTAAAAACAAGCCTAATGATATAATTTTATTGGAAGAATTTGTCCGTTTTAAGGATAAAGATAATCTTGATGTTAATTTAACCGAGCCATTTTTGGCTGATAAACCTATTAGTCCTGACCAGGAACCAGAGGTTAATGAAGATGACCTTGCTGTAATTATTTATACTTCTGGAACCACTGGCAAGTCCAAGGGGGTGATGCATAGTCATCGCGGAATTGTTTATAATGCTCTGGATGTGCAATATGTTCAGTGGGTAAATCCAGGAGATAAGTTTTTATCAATATTGCCTCTGGCACACACTTATGAGAACACCATTGGTTTTTTGGCACCTTTCCTGGCCTGTGCTACTGTCTATTATCTGGAGAAACCTCCTACAGCATCTATTTTATTGCCGGCATTGCAGAAAGTACAGCCAACTTTTATGCTATCGGTGCCTTTGATTATTGAGAAAATTTACCGCAAGAATATCCTACCAGCTATTCAGTCAAAGAAACTAACAGCAGGATTATATAAAACATCTGTGGGACGTAAGATACTTAACCGGATAGCAGGAAAGAAATTAAAAAAACTCTTTGGTGGGCATATTAAATTTTTTGGTATTGGTGGAGCAAAACTTGACCCTGAGGTGGAAAAATTCCTGCGTGAAGCAGGCTTTCCTTATGCTGTAGGATATGGACTAACAGAGACAGCACCTCTGCTGGCTGGTTCAAATCCTAAAAAACAGCGCTATCAGTCTACCGGTCCTGCTATCCGTTCCGTGGAATTGAAGATAAAAGATCCTGACCCTGAAACTGGCGAAGGAGAAATCATTGCCCGCGGACCTAATATTATGCTTGGTTATTATAAAGAACCTGATCTTACAAAAGAAGTATTCACCGAAGACGGCTGGTTCCGTACAGGTGACCTGGGCGTTTTTGATAAAGATGGTTTTCTGTATATACGTGGTCGCCTTAAGAATATGATTCTTGGTCCTTCTGGTGAAAATATCTATCCAGAGGAAATAGAAGCAATTATTAACAGTTTTGATGATGTGAATGAATCCCTGGTTATAGAACAGGAAGGAAAACTGGTTGCGCTGGTACACGTAGATTGTGATAATGTTCAGAAAAAGGCTCAAAATTGGTTGGCTCAGCAGTGGCAAAAAGCCAAGGATTTTTCGGGAGATCAAGCTGAAAAAATGAAGCAAACTACTGATGCTGTAGCAGAGTATTTGCGGCATCTGGAAAAACAACTGAAAGATTTTGTTAATTCGCGCGTAAGTAAATCAGCTCGTATTCATAAAGTGGAATTTCAGAGAGAACCTTTTGTAAAAACACCGACCAAAAAGATTAAGCGTTTTCTTTATACCAAAAAGAAAAAGCAGTAATTATCAGATGTTTTTCTTAATTTTAAAACAAAGTTTTTAGATTATGGACAGGGATAAAATCCGGAATTTCTGCATAATAGCACATATTGACCACGGAAAAAGTACTCTGGCAGATAGATTATTGGAGCGCACAGGTGCTGTTAGCAAGGATCAGCTTGTGGATCAGGTATTGGATGATATGGACCTGGAACGGGAGCGTGGTATAACTATTAAGAGCCATGCTATACGTATGGAATACGAGTATGAAGGTGAAACCTATGTCCTTAATTTGATTGACACACCCGGACATGTAGATTTTTCTTATGAGGTATCCCGTTCTATTGCTGCTTCTGAAGGAGCCCTTCTTGTCGTGGATGCCACGCAAGGTATTCAGGCCCAGACTATTTCCAACCTTTACATGGCTCTGGAACATGACCTGGAAATTATCCCTGTTTTGAACAAAATGGATATGCCTTCTGCCAAGCCCGAAGAGGTTAAAGACCAGATAGTGGATCTACTGGGATGTAGCCGTGACGAAATCATTGAGGCCAGTGCTAAGACCGGAATGGGTATTGATCAGATTCTGGAAGCTATTGTCATGCTAATCCCGCCGCCAAAAGGTGATCCTGATGCACCTTTGCAGGCGCTGGTTTTTGACTCTATATATAATCAGTTCCGTGGAGTGATAACATATTTCCGTATTTTCAACGGAACATTGCGCAAAGGCGACCATGTGCGTTTTTTTAACATGGGCACTGAATATGAAGCTCAGGAAATAGGCTATCTTAAGCTTAATTATGCTCCCACGGACGAGCTTACGGCAGGTGAGGTTGGCTACATTATCACTGGGGTCAAAAGTGCCAGTGAGGTGCGTGTGGGCGATACCATCACACATGCCGATCGTCCGTGTGATAAGCCTATTGAGGGTTTTGAAGAGGCTAAACCAATGGTCTATGCTGGTGTTTATCCCGTGGAGTCCGATGATTATGAAGATTTGCGTGTGGCACTGGAACGTCTGAAGCTCAATGATCCGGCTCTTACTTTCCAGCCTGAGTCATCTGCTGCATTGGGCTTTGGCTTCCGCTGTGGTTTCCTGGGGCTGTTACACATGGAAATTGTGCAGGAACGCCTTGATCGTGAGTTTAATATGAATGTCATAATGACCGTGCCTAATGTTAATTACATAGTACATACTAAGAAAGGTGAGGTCTTTGAAATACATAATCCGGCACAACTACCTGATGAGAGGCTAATTGACTATATTGAGGAGCCATATATTGAAGCTGAGATTATAACGCCTATTGAGTATATGGGCAATATCGTTAAGTTATGCATTGACAAACGTGGAGAGCTGACCAAACAGAATTATGTTCCGGGTAACCGTATGGAACTGGTTTTTGAGATGCCTCTGGCAGAGATTGTGTTTGATTTCTTTGACAGGTTAAAAAGTGTGTCAAAAGGGTATGCTTCTTTTGACTATCATCAAATAGGCTATCGCCGTTCGGATCTGGTCAAACTGGATATTTTGCTTAACGGAAAAAAAGTTGAGGCTTTATCTACATTGATACATCGTTCCAAAGCTTATCATTTTGGTAAACGGATGACCGAACGGTTAAAAGAGCTTATTCCCAGACATCAATTTGAAATTGCTATACAGGCTGCTATCGGATCCAAAGTGATAGCCCGTAGTACTATTAAGGCCTTGCGTAAGGACGTGACAGC
>CAZYSM010000066.1:4714-9040 GCA_964649975.1 uncultured Bacteroidales bacterium
TCATTGAAAGGAATGTCCTTGATGGAGAATCCTTTTGAATTTTACGAACCTCTTATAAAATGGCTGGAGGAATATGTGAAATCACCAGCGGAAAAGACAGTTTTTAATTTCCGTTTGATTTACTTCAATTCTGCATCTATGGTAAATATTTCGCGTATTTTACGTTTGCTCAGTAATATGTATGCCCAGGGGCGCGATGTTATTGTCCGTTGGTATTATGATGAGCACGATCCTAACATTATGGATTACGGTAAAGAGCTGGAGGAACTTTATAAGATTCCGTTTGAACTGGTAGTTATCAAAAAATGATTACTGTTTTATAGTTTTTAATAAGTTGAGGAGGTTGTTTATTCCTTCATCATAAGACCATTTTTGTATAATTTCCTGGCTGTTATGCCCAAATTTTTTCGCCAAAACCTTGTTGAATTTTAAGATTTTGGCTGTAAGGTCGTTAGGAGAATTGTATCTGAAAATATATCCATTAACATCTGGTTTTACCAGATCTGTGGCGCATCCTGCTTTATTGCTTGCTATTATAGCCCGCCCGCTTGCCATGGCTTCGTTAACCGATAATCCCCAGGTTTCCCCCCAGGCCGAAGGTAATATAAATACATCTGCCAGGCGATACACAATGGGCATACGCGATTGATTCTGAAAGGGAAGAAAAATAATCCTTTTATCGCCACTGGCCAGATGCTTGAGTTTTTCTTCAAGCATGCCATTGCCTACTAATATTAACCTCAGGTTTGATAATTGTATGTCTTTAAAAGTTCTTATAAGGAATTCCAGATTTTTCTTGGGTTCAAATTTACCTGCATAAAGGAAAACGAGATTATCCGGCGATATACCAAGGTGCTTTTTCCATAGTAGTGCTTCTTTTTCTTTTTCTGCATGATTACTGCTAAACCTCTGGTTATCCACAGCATGTGGAACAAAGATTAGTTGTTCTTCCTTTAACCCCAGTGATTTATAGTATTTTTTATTTTCGGTTCCTACATACAGGGCAAAATCAATATATCGGTATATTTTTGACAAAACGGCTGTGCGGAGTTTATTTCCAGGGTTGTCCAGCATTGTGGAATCGCCACGGAACAGCACCGGAACCTTGCCTTTGAAATACATCATTGTTGCAAGGTGGGAGAGGTTTTTCCAGCCATATATTAGTATGGCATCCGGATTATAAGCTTTTATCTTTTTGATTATTCCTGGGTTAATTGTACCGATAAGTGTGTTAGGTGCTGGCCAGGGAGAGATGTTTTTTATAAATTCATGTGCATATCCCTGGGTAAGAGGAATATCCCAATTAATTTTTTTCCCAAATTTTTTATCATGGTATCCTTGGAGGGTGTTTTTCCAGGTGAAAAAAACTTTCAGGTTTACTTTTTTCGCCAATTTGGCAAAGAAAGGTGAATTGTATTGTATGGGATGTGTGTGTATTATAACAAATTTTATGTCACGAGTCATTTTAATTGTTGTTTAATTTTAATAATTTTGTCATTGATTAATTTTATACAAAAAATATTGAGTTATGTCAAGATTTCAACGTCCTCGCAATTGCGAAATGTGCAAAAGCAAATCTACACTTTTTGAGGCATTAAATAAAGAAGAGCTGGATGCTGTTAAAGAGAGCTGTATGATAATAACTTTTCGTAAAGGAGAAATTGTGGCCAAACAGGGTACTCCTGCCACTCATTCTTTATATATAGCTAATGGTCTGGTAAAGATTTTCATAGAAGGACGCAAACATAATATTATCATAAAACTTCTGGGCAAAGGAAATTTTCTTGGTCTGCATTCTCTTTTTGCTGATTATAAGTATTATAATTTTACTGCCACTGCTTTGGAGGATACCGAGGTTTGTCTTATTCCCCAGGATGTATTTCACAATCTGGCTAAGACCAATCCTGAATTTCTCAGTGAAATAGTGCGTAATATCAGTAATACCACTTCTATGGTATTTGATAAAGTATTTTCCCTTTGCCAGAAAGGAGCTCGTGAGCGTCTGATGGATACCCTGCTTTATTTTGCCGAAGAGATATACAAATCTTACGAATTCATACTTCCTATCACGCGTAAGGAGCTGGCTGAGTTATGCTCCATTTCCACAGAAAACGCAGTCCGTATACTAACGGAATTAAAGAAAGAAGGTTTGATAGAAATTAATGGTAAAGAAATAAAAATTTTACAACCAGAGATATTGAAGAGGCTGGTTTGATTAGTTATTGTCCTTGTTTTTTGAGAATCACACCTATTGTTTTAAACAGAGTTTTAATTTCCAGCCACAGGCTCCAGTGTTTTATATAATAAAGGTCATACATTAATTTTTGTCTGGCATCCTCGGTATTACTTCCGTATGGGTAATTTACTTGAGCCCAGCCAGTTATTCCGGGAGCTACTATGTGGCGGACATTGTAGTATGGTATTTTTTGTTCAAACACATCTGTCCAGAATTTTCTTTCTGGACGCGGCCCAACCAGATGCATCTCTCCTTTGAGAATATTTATTAGCTGCGGTAATTCATCAATTCGGGTTTTCCTCATAAAAGCCCCCCATTTGAAAACTCGTGGGTCATTCTTGCTTGCAAATTTGGGCAGACCTTTTTCTGCATCAGGTACCATACTCCTGAATTTATATGCAATAAATTCTTTGTTATTTTTACCTACCCTGGCCTGTTTGTATAAGATTCCTCCCTCTGGCGACTCTCTTTTTATCCTGTAAATCGAATATATAACAATAGGAATGGAGAAGATGGCAAGGGGGATACCAACCAAAAAATCAATAATTCGTTTCACTATATATTCCGCGGTAGTATATGGATTTATGTTTTCAATATATTCCAGTTTTTTAAATTCGTAAGGGATATAAAGTTTGTTTAAATATTTTTCCATAAAAGCAGGTAGGGAGATTACTTTTAAAGAAAATTCCTCTATCAGTGGTTTTATCTTTTCGTCTATATCTCTGGAAGGTATAATTAATACACTTTCTCTGTTTTTGGTTATAGACGAAATTTTTTTTGCCAATATTTCATATTCATCTGGAAAATCTATATAAAAAATTTTGAATTTAGGTTTTAACAATTCTGTCTCTATCTTATTGAAAACATATTTTTTACCTAAAACTATAAGATTTTTCCTCATTCGTATTTATTCAAAATTCTATCACAAATATAGAAATAATAAAAAAAGCCGTGGTAAATTTTTTGTCGCTTCATAAAAAAATTATGTTACAGAATATTTTTATTTCTACTACAAAGAAATAAGCATCAGCAAAAAAGTGGTTTAAAAAAATTTTATTATTGTCGTGAGAATTTCTATTTTTAGAAATCAATAAAAATTCAAAAAAGTATTTGAAAATGAGTGCAAATATTTCAACAAAATTTGCTGGTTTACAGTTAAAAAGCCCAGTTATTGTTAGTAGTAGTGGATTGACTGGCACAACCAAACATCTTAAAGAATTTGAAGACAAAGGTGCCGGCGCAATTGTCCTTAAATCTATTTTTGAGGAGGAGATACTTTTTGAGTATGATAAATTTGCTCAGGAAGCCGAAAAGTATGGATATGATTATGAATATCTTGATTATTTTGACTATAAAATTAAGCAGGATAACTTGCATAAATATGTGGAACTGATAAAAGCTGCAAAGGAAACCGTTTCTATTCCTGTTATTGCCAGTGTTAACTGTGTTTCTCCACACGAATGGACATTCTTTACTAAGAAGATTGAGGAGGCTGGCGCTGATGCTCTGGAACTTAATATATTCCTTTTGCCAAGCGACCCCAATAAAACGAGTAATGAGATTGAAGAAACTTATATTAAGATAGTGGAAGAGGTGCGCAAAGCAACTAAATTGCCACTTATCATTAAGATGAGCCATTATTTTACTAACCTTGGCGAAATGATTAAGAAAGTTGACAAGGCTGGTGCAGACGCCATCGTGCTGTTCAACCGTCATTATAATCCTGACATTGATATTAATGCACGTAAGCTTACCCCGGGTTTTGTATTCTCTTCGCCGAATGAGATAACACTTCCTCTTCGCTGGATAGGTCTTTCTTATGGAAAAGTTGATGCCTCTCTTGCAGCTTCTACTGGCGTCCATAATGGAGAAGGTTTGGTTAAAGTCCTTCTGGCTGGTGCTTCGGCAGTGGAAATAGCTTCTACTATTTATAAAAATGGGTCAAATATAATTACCCAGATGAACGAGTTCCTTGCCAAATATCTTGAAGATAATAATTTTGCTACTATAGATGATATTAAAGGACTTGTTAGTCAGCAGAATGTTAAAAATCCTGCTGCTTTTGAGCGCGTTCAGTTTATGCGTTATTT
>CAZYSM010000067.1:0-8818 GCA_964649975.1 uncultured Bacteroidales bacterium
GGCGCTGGCAAACTATTTGCATAAAAGTTTTCCAGGAGACAAGGTTAAAGTTGCCATAGCACATGATAGCCGTCACAATAGCCGTCTTTTTGCTCAGACCGCTGCTAATATATTAAGCGGAAATAATATTAAGGTTTTCCTTTTTGATGATTTGCGTCCCACGCCTGAGCTGTCTTTCGCAATAAGGGAACTTAAATGTCATGCCGGCATTGTTATTACTGCTTCGCATAATCCAAAGGAATACAATGGTTATAAAGTTTACTGGCAGGATGGCGCTCAGATAATATCGCCTCACGATAAAAATATTATGTCCGAGATGCAGATGATTGACTTTGAAGATGTAGTGTTTACTCCTCAAAATGATAAAATCGTCATAATAGGCGAGGATATTGACAGTCGCTATATTGAGGATGCTAAACGTATATCACTCAGACCGGATGTTATTGCTGCACACAAGGATATTCGCATAGTTTATACTCCCTTGCATGGAACTGGTATTAAGCTTATGCCGAGGATGTTAGAAGCTTTTGGCTTTTCTAATGTTTTTATTGTTGAGGAACAGGCTGAACCTGACGGTGATTTTCCTACGGTAAAATCTCCAAATCCTGAAAATCCTGAGGCTATGCAGCTTGCCCTGCAAAAAGCCAGAGAAGTTGATGCTGATTTGGTCCTGGCAACTGATCCGGATTCTGATAGAATTGGGGTAGGAGTGAAAACTCTCAGTGGTGAATATGTGTTGTTGAATGGCAATCAAGTAGGGGCTATCCTGACTTATTACATCCTCAATACACGAAAAATGCTTAATCAATTATTACCTAAGGATTTTATTGTCAAGACAATTGTTACCACGGACTTAATTGCAGATATAGCAGCCTTTTATAATATTGATTTGTATGAGACACTTACAGGCTTTAAATATATTGGGGCTTTGATAAGAGAGTTTGAAGGACAGAGACGGTTTATATTTGGTGCCGAGGAAAGTTATGGTTATCTGGCCTCAGATTTTGTAAGAGATAAAGATGCTATTAGTACTTCAGCTTTGATAGCAGAGGTAACAGCCTGGGCATTAGATAATAATATGACTTTGTATGAACTTTTGCTTGATATATATAAACGTTTTGGCCTGTATATGGAACGTCTGGTCAATGTGGTCAGAGAAGGCAAGCAAGGTCAAGAGCAAATAAAGGCAATTATGGACAATTATCGTAATGGAGATATTAAAGAAATTGCAGGAAAACGTATTATCTGGAAGAAAGATTACTTGGTATTAAAACAAGTTGATTATGAGGTTAATAAAGAGAATACGCTTGATTTTCCGCAATCTAATGTGATTCAGTTTTTCCTTGAGGATGGCACTAAAATTTCTGTTCGTCCGTCTGGAACTGAGCCTAAGATTAAATATTATTTCAGTGTTCAGGATAAATTAAGTGATTACGATGAAATTAATAGCAAAATGGAAGAACTGGAAAGACGAATTGATATATATGTAAAAGCCTTAGGTTTATGATTTTTTATGGCTATCCGGGTATTGTCTTTTCCTTGGATAGCCTTTTTTTATGACTAAATTTGTCACATAATTTATATTATGTTAAATAAAATCCAAAACACACAAAAAAAACAAAATACCTCTAACCTCATAATTTAGTTCTTGATAGTATCAATTGATTGATTTTCAGGATGATATAAATGATAGCAATATACCTCTCTATTGCACAATTTATTTACTAATACTAATTTTTGTTTTTTTATTTCAAGAATTATATATTTCTCGCCACTTTGATTAAAAAGAAAAAGTCATGTTATTCAACTCGCTTGATTTTGCTATCTTTTTACCAATTGTCTTTATACTCTACTGGTTTGTTTTTAATAAACAGTCACTCAGAATTAGAAATATATTCCTGATCATAGTCAGTTATATTTTTTACGGATGGTGGGATTGGCGTTTTTTGTCCTTAATTATTTTCAGCTCTTTTGTTGATTATTTTGTAGGTCTGAAAATAGCCTCCACTACTGATAAACAAAAGCGTAAACATTTCCTTCTCATTAGTCTTTTCGTTAACCTTGGTATATTAGGTTTCTTTAAATATTTCAATTTTTTTGTAGATAATTTTTATCAAGCTTTTACTTTTTTAGGAATGCATTTTCAGAAACCTGTCTTGCGTATTGTCTTGCCTGTAGGTATTAGTTTTTATACTTTCCAGACAATGAGTTATTCTATAGATGTATATCGCAGACAACTTAAACCTACCAAAGATATTTTTGCTTTTTTTGCTTATCTAAGTTTTTTCCCTCAATTAGTTGCCGGTCCTATTGAAAGGGCTAAAAACTTTCTTCCTCAATTTTTTACTCCTAAAAAATTTGATTATAATAAAGCTGCTGACGGTATGCGTCAAATGTTATGGGGTTTTTTCAAAAAAATGGTAATTGCTGATAATGCTGGTGTATATGTCAATGAGATTTTCAAAAATTATCATCATTATCCAGGAAGCATGCTATTATTAGGTACTGTTTTATTTGCTTTTCAAATATATGGAGATTTTTCGGGTTACTCAGATATTGCTATTGGCACAGCAAGATTATTTGACTTTAATCTTATGAGAAATTTTGCTTATCCTTATTTTTCACGTGACATTGCAGAATTCTGGCGCAGGTGGCATATATCTTTATCTTCATGGTTTAAAGATTATGTTTATATCCCTCTGGGAGGAAGCCGTGTTCCCAAACCCAAGGCTATACGAAATGTCTTTATAATTTTTCTGTTAAGTGGTTTTTGGCACGGAGCAAATTGGACCTTTATTGCATGGGGCGCACTAAATGCTATATATTTTCTTCCTTTATTTATTTTCAAACAAAACCGTAAGCATATTGACATTGTTGCTGCTGATAAATTTTTCCCTTCTCTCAGGGAGCTGATACAAATCTTTGTCACCTTTGGCCTTACCGTGATAGCCTGGGTCTTTTTCAGATCTGAAACTATCTCAAAAGCTATTAAATACATCAAAGGTATTTTTAGTAAAAGCTTGTTTATCTGGCAACATTTTGATTACAGCAAATTACCAATTTCCATAGTTTCTCTGAAAATTCTTGGTGCTTTGATATTTTTCATGTTAGCTGTAGAATGGTTCCAGAGAACAAAACAACATGGTCTGGAATTTTCTGACAATTCCAGCAAGCTCATTAGATGGTCTGCTTATCTTACAGTAGCCTTAATGATTATACTTTTCGGGAATTTTCATCAGACGCAATTTATTTATTTCGCTTTTTAAAAACAGGGAAAAATGAAAAAATTCTTAATCAAACTGTTTCTATTTTTCTTATTACTTGGCTTTTTCCTTTTGGGCCTGGTAATGGTTTCTTCTTGGCTAATAGAAAGATATGATTTTAAAAATTGGGAGACAGAAAGCAATTTACTGGTAATGAGGCCTAACACTCATTACGATTTATTATTTATGGGAAATTCACATGCCAGGAATTTTTCCAGATATAAAAATCATTTACGCGTAGAAAAAATACTGAACAAGAAAATTTTAAACCTTGGCCGTTCAGCTGGATTGTGCGGAATAAGAGAATATCCTTTTTATTTACAATATGCTTATTCAAAGAATATTTCGGCTGACACTATTATTTTAAATATTTTCTCTCAAATGCTATACTCTGATTATCAGAACAGAATTACTATTTCCTTTAATGATGAACCTTTTGACTTAAAATTCTTCCTGGCTTATCTAAAATATCCTTATGCAGAACAAAAATATAAACGGCTTTTTAATTATGTATTTTCCAAAGTGAGATATAAATGGCTGCTGACCAAACCTCATAGCATTGATTTTAAAAAGGATGCATTATCCAAAATAGATACTCTTGCCATTAAACGTGGAATGAAAATAGCTTTTCCGAACGGTTTTGATACTGTTACTTTTAATAAAAATGCAAAAATTCTGGAAGAATTTATTAAACTGGCTCAATCCCATGGATCTACAGTAATTTTTATTACCACTCCTACCCTTTTCGGAGATTGGCCTCACCATCAGGACGTAGTAAAACTAATGAAACATTTGAGGAAAGAATATGGCGTCAAATATTATGATTTTGCCAATGTTATGAAAAATCCACATTGGTTTTACGACCATCACCATTTGAATTCTGAAGGCATTTCCATTTTTACAGAAAAATACCTAAAACCTGCACTGGAACAGGGAGATACAACTTATCTTGAAAATTAATATTATGAGATACTACAAAAAAGTCCGCTCCCAACCACTGGAAGCGGACTTTTTATTGCTTTGCAGAATTATTTTATTTCTGTTTCTGAGACTGAAGTTTTGCTTGCTGTTCTTTCTGACGTTGTTCTACAATTTTCTGTTTCATTTCCTTGTGCTTGTCATACATACCCAGTTTGTAATAGATAATAGAGAGGTTCTGCATGGTTTGCACATCTGTCGGATTAAGCTCATAAGCCTTTTCAAATTGTTCACGTGCTTTGTCCAGATACTGCTTATATTCTGCTATGAGTTTATTATATTTATCTGTTTCGGTAGTAGGAACTTTCTGAGCGCGTTCAAATACAGCCATTCCACGGTTGTAATACAAAGCACCGAGTGAATAGTAAGCATCAGCATTTTTTGGGTCTTTTTCTATACCCTTCTTAAACCATTCAACAGCCAGGTCAAAATATTTATTCATTAACGAAGAAACACTATCGGCTTTTTTGTCCACCTGTGCCTTTTCGTTAAGAAGGCGCTCATGCTCTTTTTTCTGATAACGGGCACGGAAAGCTGCTTTCTTAAGAGAATCGGATTTATCTAAAAGCTTGTAATACTGCTTGCTCAAATCATCAAATATCTGGTTATAAGCATCAGCCTTTACCAGATAAAGGATTGCCATATCTGGATTGAGCTTAATGGCTTTGTCAATGTATTCAAATGCTTTGTCATATTCACCATGTGGTTTGTAATAGTCAATAAGGGCAAAAATAATCTTGCTCTCAGTAGGATATTTCTTAGCCCCTTCTTCCAGCAGCTTAACAGCTTCCTGTTCTTTGCCTTCTTTTTGCAGAACATTGGCGAGCATAGAATATGAGTTACCTACTTCATAACCATTCTCTATAGCTTTACGCAAATATTTTTCTGCTTTGGGCCAGTTCTGTGAGTTATAAGCAAATACTCCTGCGTAGTATTCCAGAGATCCTTTTTGCATGTTAAGTGTATCATCTTTCATACGTGGATATTTGTAGAGGTCCATGGCTTTTTCCAGATAAGCCAGAGCTGTCTTACTGTCACCATTGATATACATATCAATGGCTGCATTACGCAGGAAATCTCTGAGCTTGGCCAGCTGTTTCTTTGTTGAGTTTCTGTGAATAAATTTTCCTTTGGGGTCAAGCTCAATAGCTTTTTTATAAGCTTCGTAAGCTTTGGTCAGCGGATCGTCCACAACTGGCTTGGTTATTTTCCAGCCCTGCACTACTCCATCCTTGACAATGAAAGTGACCTTGTCATAAATCCAGTATTCTTTTCCACCTTTTTCCTCAATCTTTTTTGGCTTTCCGTAGTAAGCCTGGCCTTCTTCTATACCCAGCAGAGGAATAATATTTGCCTGGATACCAGGTGAGACATATTTTATATTAGCCTCGTAGGCATCCAGCATCAACTTACCTCTTTTTGCCCATACGCGATAATCCTGGGATTTTTTCGGATCCTTGATCAGCTTATCGCTCTTGGCTATGCGTTTTTGCAGCGAAGCAATCAAGGCATCATTGTTCTGGGCAAAAACGTATGAAAAACTGATTGTCAGTAAAAGAACTAATGAAACTATTCTCTTCATAATTTAAAGTTTTTGTTTTTATGTGTTTGTAAATATAAGATTTTCGTATTTATCAACAAATTACACAAGTCTATTATTCAACATTGTCTGTCTGCTCTGCATCTACCACACTGTCTTCCAGCTCTTTGGATCCGCCTTCTATCTTGGTCACCGAAGCTATTTTATCTCCTTTGTTCAGGTTTATCAGACGCACACCCTGAGCTGCACGGCCTAATACACGCAGAGTATTTACGTGAATACGTATTGAAATGCCTTTTTGTGTAATAATCATCAAGTCATCATCGTCGGTCACAGCCTCTATGCTAACCAGCTTGCCTGTTTTTTCATTGATATTCATTGTCTTAACTCCTTTTCCTCCGCGGCCTGTGATGCGATAGTCGTCTGCCTTAGAACGTTTACCATAACCATTTTCCGATACTACCAGAACGTCATAATCTCCGTTTTCCAGCCGTATCATTCCGATGACCTCATCATCTTCCGAGAGGTTCATACCTTTGACGCCGGAGGATACACGGCCTACTGCGCGCACGTCTGTCTCGTGGAAACGGATAGCTTTTCCGTTGCGGCTGGCAAGGATAATGTCCGAGTTACCGTTTGTCAATTGCACGGAAATAAGACGGTCATTTTCCTTGATGACAATTGCCGCTACCCCACTCTTGCGCGGACGGGAATATTCCGCCAGAGCTGTCTTTTTTACATTTCCGTTCTTGGTAGCAAAGATAAGATAATGATTATTAACGCATTCCGCATCGTTCAAGTTGCGGACATTCTGGTAAGCTACCACTTCGTCGTCCGCATCAATCTGTATAAGGTTCTGGATATGACGTCCTTTTGAAGTGCGTGTTCCCTCCGGTATTTCGTAAACTTTCAACCAATAGACCTTGCCTTTGGCGGTAAAGAACAGCATTGTGCTGTGCATATGTGCCACTGTGGCGTATGCAATGAAGTCCTCATCGCGGGTCTGGGCTGCTTTGAAGCCTTTACCGCCGCGGTTCTGCGCACGGTATTCCGAAACCGGAGTGCGTTTGATATATCCCAGTTTGGAAATTGTTATCACAACATCTGTGTCGTCATAGAAATCCTCGGGATTGAATTCGTCTGCATCGTATTGAATTTCCGTGCGGCGATCGTCGCCAAACTGTTCCTTGACTTCCAATAGCTCGTCCTTGATGATTTGCATCCGCAGTTTTTGGTCTGCCAGGACGCTTTTCAGATAATTAATTAGCTTGACTTTTTCGTCATATTCGTTCTGGATGTTCTGACGTTCCAGTGCTGTAAGCTGTTGCAGACGCATAGAAAGGATGTGTTGTGCCTGCACCTCGGACAGTTCAAAACGTTCCATCAAGCCTTGCTTGGCAACTTCCGGATTAGCCGAAGCACGGATAAGGGCGATAACCTCGTCAATATAATCCAGAGCTTTGAGCAAGCCTTCAAGGATATGTGCGCGTTCCTCGGCTTTTTTAAGTTCAAATTGTGAACGCCGCACCACTACATCGTGACGGAATTCAACAAAGTGATGTATTAAATCTTTGAGGTTCAACAGCTTTGGGCGTCCGTGAACCAGTGCAATATTGTTAACATTGAACGATGTTTCAAGTTGTGTATATTTGAAAATTTTGTTCAGAACAACGTTAGGATTAGCATCGCTTTTGAGCGTGACCACAATACGCAGGCCGTTGCGGTCCGACTCGTCATTGGCGTGGACAATTCCTTCAATTTTCTTTTTGTTAACCAGATTACCAATTGCCTCAATTTCCGCAGCTTTATTAACCTGATACGGTATTTCTGTAAACACTATTTGCGGCTTGCCCGAACGTGTGTATTCAATATGATGTTTGGCACGGATAACAATCCTGCCGCGTCCGGTGCGATAGGCTTGTTGCACGCCTTTGTATCCGTTGATTATTCCGCCTGTGGGAAAATCCGGAGCTTTGATAATTTTAATCAAATCCTCAATGTCAATATCCGGATTATCAATGTATGCCACAATTGCATCAATGGTGTCCGACAGGTTATGTGGTGGCATATTGGTAGCCATACCAACGGCAATACCCGAAGCACCGTTAACCAGCAGGTTAGGAATACGTGTGGGCAGGACAGTTGGCTCTTGCAGGCTCTCGTCAAAGTTTGGCTGGAAGTCCACGGTATCTTTTTCAATATCCGTGAGCATATTCATCCCAAAACGCGTGAGCCTTGCCTCGGTATAACGCATAGCAGCGGGGCTATCGTTGTCAATAGACCCGAAGTTTCCCTGGCCGTCAACCAGCGTATAACGCATAGCCCAGGGCTGTGCCATACGCACCATTGCATAATATATTGAGCTGTCGCCGTGAGGATGGTATTTACCCATAACATCTCCCACTATACGGGCTGATTTTCTGTAAGGTTTATTATGGGTAAGACCCAGCTCCCTCATGCCATAAAGGATACGTCTTTGTACTGGCTTCAGACCATCCCTGATGTCAGGCAATGCTCGCGAAACAATTACGGACATAGAGTAGTCTATGTAAGCGGACTTCATTTCGTTCTCAATATTCACCTGAATTATGCGTTCTCTTGTCTCTGAATCCATATTTTACAGTATTTTTCCGTTTAAATTGGTTTTGGCAAACGCAACCCTAAAAGTATAAAAAAAATATGGTATTTTTAAATTTCACAGCCTAAAAAATCCTTTCCACACCGTATTAATATATATAGGCCATTTTTAAAAGACAGCTTTTTATATAGCTCTGATTAACAAAACATTACAAAACAGAGAATAATCTTAAATTTTTTTATTTTTTGATTTTGGGCGTGTCCCCTCGCCTGGCGGCTCGGGGTCGGGCTTTCCGCTCATATTCGGCTCGGCGTCTGCCAGTGCCACGTATTACGTTTGTGCGTCATATCGGCTCTGGTAGGTTAATTTTGTGCTATTCAATCCGTTAGACTGACAAAAAGCTAAAACCGCCTGCGGTGGCTTCCGCTGGTCGCCTCCTCGGCGGTGTGGCACTATGGC
>CAZYSM010000068.1:0-8746 GCA_964649975.1 uncultured Bacteroidales bacterium
AAAAATTTCTTTTGGTTTGCTAAATTCCATTAATCAATGATTTTACTATCTTTGCATTTAGTTTTTTCTCAAAGAATTAAAATTTTACAATTATGGCAAAAGCACAGGACGACAAGCTCAAAAAAATAATTGCACACGCCAAGGAATACGGTTTTATCTTTCCTTCGTCCGAGATATACGACGGACTGGGCGCTGTGTACGACTACGGACAAAACGGCGTGGAGCTGAAAAATAATGTTAAGGAATACTGGTGGAAATCAATGGTTTATCTTAACGAGAACATCGTTGGTATTGATGCTGCGATTTTTATGCATCCCAAGGTGTGGAAGGCTTCGGGACACGTGGATGCTTTCAATGATCCGCTCATAGACAACAAGGATAGTAAAAAACGCTACCGTGCGGACCAACTCATTGAAAACCTGATGCTCAAAATTGAGGAAAAGATTGAAAAAGAAGTGGCAAAAGGACGCAAGAAGTTCGGAGAGGCTTTTGACGAGGAAAAATTCCTTGCTACTAATCCCAACGTGCAACGCCACCTGAAAAAGCTGGAGGAGATACGCAGTCGCTTTGTCCGTGCTATGCAGGAGAATGACCTGAAAGAACTTTACAATATAATCGTGGATTATGGCATTGCCGACCCGGAGACAGGCTCAAAGAATTGGACTGAGGTGCGTCAGTTCAACCTGATGTTTGAAACACAGTTTGGTTCGGTTGCAGATGATGCGGCAAAGGTTTATCTGCGTCCGGAGACCGCACAGGGAATTTTCGTTAACTTCTTGAACGTTATGAAAACCGGACGTATGCGTATTCCGTTCGGAATAGCACAGATAGGTAAGGCATTCCGCAACGAGATTGTGGCACGGCAGTTTGTGTTCCGTATGCGCGAGTTTGAACAGATGGAGATGCAGTTCTTTATCCGTCCGGGATCGGAGATGGAATGGTTTGAGTACTGGAAGGAATTCCGCCTGCGCTGGCACAAGAATATGGGCTTTGGCGATGATATGTATCGCATCCACGAGCATGAGAAACTGGCGCATTACGCTAATGCTGCTGTGGATATTGAATTCCGCTTCCCTATGGGCTTCAAGGAGCTGGAAGGTATCCACTCACGCACGGATTTTGACTTGAGCCAACACGAAAAACATTCAGGTAAGAAACTGCAATATTACGATCCGGATCTTGGCAAGTCATACGTGCCTTATGTAGTGGAAACATCCATTGGGCTTGACCGCACTATCCTTGCTATTTTGAGTGCTTCGTACCGCGAGGAGGATGTTTCGGAAAAAGGACAGACCGAAACACGTGTTGTGTTGAGCATTCCTCCGGCACTGGCACCAGTCAAGGCTGCCATCTTTCCGCTGGTGCGCAAGGATAACCTTCCGGATGTGGCACGCCGCATACACCGTATGCTGCGTACTCGCTTTAATATTGCTTATGAGGAAAAGGATTCCATTGGTAAACGCTATCGCCGTCAGGATGCTATTGGTACACCGTATTGTATTACAGTGGATTATCAGACCTTGGAGGACGACACAGTAACTATCCGTGAGCGCGATAGTATGGAACAGATGCGTGTGCCTATTGGCAAGCTGCCACAAATCATAGAGGAACGCGTGTCTATGGCTAAATTCCTTGAAAAGCTGGAAGGATAATTTTTTGTTAATGTGCAATAGGGCAGCCGGAAAGGGCTGCCCTATTTTTTATATTATGCCACGGATGCATGGTGCCGCCGGGCAGTGCTCCCAGCACAGGGACATAGGGCGATGCCGTCATAATCCTGTCTGGTAGATTTTTTAACCACGGGGTAGCACAGAATTTTTTACAGAGATTTTTTTATCGCAAGGCAAAACCAGTCCGTTAGGACGACGCAGGGTAGCCCATGGTTTTAACCATGGGAAACTCAGGGACGGCGCATCCATAGCCCACGGTTTCAACCGTGGGAATTTGCGTGAGGGATTGGAGCGGATATGAGGCGCAGGTATCCGCCATAGTGCCACACCGCCGAGGAGGCGACCAGCGGAAGCCACCACAGGCGGTTATATGCCTGCTGCCTTTTTTATGTGTTGAAAGGCATCAGACTCCCCATCAAAGCCGGTATGGACGCACAGATGCTATGCGTGGCACAGGCGGAGACCAAGCCGAATATGAGCGGAAAGCCCGACCCGCCGCAGCATCATTTTTGCTGATAGCTTTTGTAATGATTATGCGTCTTATCTCTCTGGGGGAAAGATTTGTGGCCAGGCGGCGGGGCACGCCCAGAAAAAATATTGGAGTATTAAATATAAAAAAAGCCGCCACAGAGGCGGCCAGAAGAGTTTAGCGGATGTCTTTTCCGAAAGGTGTCAGAGCCAGACGGGCGAGCTTGAAATGCTGACGGGCAAAAGGTATCCCAATAATTGTGATAAACAGCAATGCACCGAAAAAGATGTGAGTAAGCCATATCCAGATGCCTCCGATGATTATCCAGATGATATTCATCACAGTGGTGAGGCATCCCTGGTTTTGTTCCACAGTGACCACCTCGCTGCCAAAAGGCCATAGGGTTAACAGACCAATTTTGAAAGTCTGCACGGCAAAAGGAATTCCAATAATGGTAATAGCCATCAGAGCGCTTGCCACAAAGTATTCCACTGCCGTGGCCAATCCGCCGAAAATAAGCCATAAAATATTTCCTAAAATTTTCATAATTAAAGGTTTTATATTAATTTTTGATATTCGTCCCAAACAAAGGAGATGAGCTGTTCAATGTATTCTGGGGAAAAGTCAAATTTTATTCCAGCTGTCTGGTAAATTTCCGGGATTGTGCGTGAATATCCCAGGCTCAGGGCAGCTTCGTATTGTTCAAGTGCCGTGTCAGGATTTTGTTTGTAGTTTTTCCACACGGCAATGGCGCCGAGCTGGGCAATGGCGTATTCAATGTAGTAGAAAGGCACTTCAAAGATGTGCAGTTGTTTTTGCCAGAGGTTGGCGGCATACCATTCCACCTCAGTCCAGTCCACTATGGAACCAAAATATTTTTTCATCAGAGCGAGCCAGTGGCTATAACGTTGCAGTGATGTGTGCGGATGGTTGGTGTATAGCCATTGCTGGAAGCTGTCAATAAGTGATATCCAGGGCAGTGTGCGCAGCACGGATTCGATCTGGTAGCGTTTGGCACGTTTGAGGTCGTTTTTATCCGGGAAAAAGTGGTGCCAGTGTTCCATTGAGATGAGCTCCATAGACATAGAGGCCAGTTCGGCCACTTCCGAAGGAAGTTCTTTTTGTTCAATGATTTGCAGGTCTTTGTAGAGGAATGAATGTATAGCGTGACCAGCCTCGTGTACAATTGTATGCACGTCGGAAATAGTGCCGGCAGCGTTCATAAAGATGAACGGGATATTTGTTTTTAGCAGGGGATAGTTGTATCCGCCCGGGGCTTTTCCTTTGCGGGATTCCAGGTCAAGGAAGCCTCCTTCGTACATCTGGCGGAAGAAATCGCCGTAGAGCGGTTTCACGTCCGAGAGGGTGCGGATAGTTTTTTCCACGAATTCCCCGGTTGTTTCAAAAGGTTTAAGCGGTTGCTCTCCGCGAGTGTCCACTTCCAGGTCCCAGGGCTTGAGCTGTTTTAATTTAAGCTGCCTCCGGCGTGTTTCAAAGACTTTGTCCATATACGGCACGGCTTTTTGCGCCACTGCTTCGTTGAGGCTGAGGACGTCGTTTACTGTGTAATCAAATCGTCCGAGGGCGTCGTGTTTGTAGTCACGGAAATTGTCATATCCTGCGTTGTGTGCAATTTGTGTGCGCAAATCAATGAGCTGGTCCATAAGTTCATTGAGTTTAGTGTAATCTTTCAGGCGGCGCCGTGCAATTTTGTTGTATACTTTTTTGCGCATAGAGCGGCGCGTGTCGTACATATAACGTGCAGCCTGCTGCATTGTCAGTTCTTTGCCCTCGCAGCGGATGGTCATCACGCCGGTGATGCGTGCAAACTCCTGGGAGAGTTTATCCTCCTGGGTGATGAGTGGAATGTTTTCCTCGCGGTAGATCTCAATCTCGCGGCGTATTTTGCGGATAGCAGTATAATATTTTTTCTCCAGCTGAGGCAGCAGAGGATGTTCAATGAGTTTTTTGTCCAGCTTGTGCGAGTAACGTATGACATTAGGCTGGATGTTTTCCACAAAGTCGTTATAAGCTTTTTGATATTCAGGATTTTGAGTGTCGCGTGTCATATTGATATATCGCCAGGCCAGGTCTTCGTCAATATCAGCGTATAGCTGGCTGCGTTTGATGAACCATTGTTCCAGCTGGTCCGGGGTCTGAGGATTTTCTTCCAGTAGCTGCTGAAAGCGTGGTAATAGGTCGTTCCAGGAATTTATCATTTTTCCGTTGTTTTTTGATTTAGCTGACAAAGGTAATAAAAAAAGAGCGGCCGTGAAACCCAGCCGCTCGTTTGTGAGGTTGTATAGGAGATTAGTCAATCTGGGGACCAACCTGAGCCAGGCGTATTCCTTCCTCGTTGTCCATGAATTGCTTGAAGTTTTCAATGAACTTTTTGGCCAGTTCCAGACGGGTGCGGTCATAGGCGTCTTTGTCAGCCCAGGTATTGCGTGGATTGAGGATAGCGCTGTCAATACCCGGAATGGCTTTGGGTATCCACAGATTAAATACCGGGAATAGCTCGTATTCGGCCTCAGCCAGCGTTCCGTCCAGTATGGCGTCAATGATTTTACGTGTAATAGGCAGGTCCATACGTTTGCCCACGCCGTAAGGTCCGCCAGTCCATCCGGTATTAACCAGCCATGCTTGCGAACCGTGTTCTTCCATTTTCTTGACCAGCACCTCAGCATATACTGTTGGGTGCAGCAGAAGGAAAGCAGCGCCAAATCCGGCAGAGAAAGTAGGAACAGGCTCTTTTATTCCGCGTTCGGTGCCAGCTACTTTTGCAGTGTATCCGTTAAGGAAATAGTATTTTGTCTGGTCCATAGTCAGTTTTGCCACGGGTGGCAATACACCGAAAGCGTCAGCGGTGAGGAAGATAACGTTTTTCGGATGGTTTCCGCGGGATGGGATAACAGCGTTTTCCACGTGATAGAGCGGATAAGAAACGCGTGTGTTTTCTGTTTTAACATTACATTCAAACCAGACTTTATTTCCGCGGACAGCGTCAACCACAACGTTTTCCAGCAGGGCATTACGCCGGATAGCTTTGTAGATAATAGGTTCTTTTTCCGGGTCAAGGTTAATGACCTTGGCATAACATCCGCCTTCAAAGTTGAATACTCCGCGGTCGTCCCATCCGTGTTCGTCGTCACCAATGAGTCGGCGTTTGGGGTCTGCCGAGAGAGTTGTTTTTCCTGTGCCAGATAGACCAAAGAAAATAGCAGTGTCGCCGTCCTCGCCCATATTGGCTGAGCAGTGCATAGACGCAATGCCTTTAAGTGGCAGGTAATAATTCATGATAGAGAAAAATCCTTTTTTGATTTCTCCTCCATACCATGTTCCGCCAACAGCAGCGCGTTTTTCTTTGAGGTTGAACACTGCATATACCTCGCTGTGCAGTCCGTGTTCCTTCCATTTAGGATTAACAGTCTTGGGTGTGTGCAGCATTACGAAGTCCGGCTGAAAGTCTTTCAGTTCTTCCTCGGATGGGCGAATGAACATGTTTTTTACAAAGTGTGCAGCCCAGGCCACCTGGGTGATGACGCGGATTTTCAGGCGTGTATCTTCATTTGCGCCAGCATAAGCGTCCATAACGAAGATGCGTTTTGTCTCGGAGAGAGCTTTTGCGCTGTTTTCCCACAGGTCACGCCAGACTTCTTCGCTCACAGGTTTGTTGTCCGAGCTTTTGCGCTGTTCGTTGCGCCACCAGATATTGTCACGGGAAGTTTCTTCTTCTACAATGTATTTGTCTTTTGGCGAGCGACCAGTAAAAATGCCTGTGTCCACGGCCACAGCATCCAGGTCAGTCAGAACACCGCGTTCCCATCCTTCATTATTAGGGTCTGTTTCGTATTTGAATAAATCTTCATACGAGGGATTGTAAATAATTTCGTGATTACCAGAAATGCCATAAATGCTTAAGTCGATTTTAGACATAGTTTTTATGTTTTAGAGTTTTAAAAAAATATGTTTAAAGAAATATTTTTTTTGTTTAAATGGCAAGTTTTGTTTGTTCCATTTGTGGAAAAAACAGGAAGTTTTGATTTTTTTATATGTAAAAAATCATGTAGAAGATTGACTATATCAACCTTTTTTGCCTGGATTATATTTTCTTTCCTTGATTTCTTTTATCCAGGATTTCTGCTGCAGTTCAGCGAGTAGATTAGCTTTATTTTTCCTGTCAATTTTGCCCTGGATAATTATAAAAACACGGTAGCTATTGCTTTTGCCCGGGCGGACAAGCACGCGTTTGAGAGGAAGGTTCATCTCACCGGTTATTTGTTTTATTCGTGAGGCGATTTCTTCGCGTGATAGCTTATCGTGAGGAATGTTAAGCAGTAATACAGTATGTTCCTTTGCCAGCTCGTTGATGTCCAGTTTTTTATGAGGTTTGACCCATACGGCAGGAAATACTCTCTCGGGGTTGGTTTGTTTTAGTTTTTGTATTTCCGGGCAATTGGCCGAATGCACTGTTTTGGATTTGGGTGATAGATAGACGTTTATAGGCTCATTATATTGAGGATTACAGCAACGGGCACGGGAGACAAAGAGGATTTTAGCACTGTTGTTTTCAAAAATAGCCACAAGGACTTTATCAGTTACCTGGGTATGTGTTATCAGCTTTGGCGGAGCCTGGCGTGTGCGTGTCTGCTGCAACTCTACATTTTTGATGATGTTTTTAAGCTTTGTCAAATCTATTTTTCCCAGAGCTATGTCGTTGTAAAACAGGTAAGTCTCGTTATATCCCAGTTCTTTGATAACTTTGGGCATAATTGGGTGGTTGAGGCTGTATCCCCAGCGTGTAAGTTTACGGTCAAGCATTTCTTTTGCAGCCTCAATATTTGGTTGTAATTTTTGCAGCTTCAGATAGGATTTGATTTTTTTGCGTGCGTATGGAGTTTTTACAATTGATAGCCATTCATCCGTGGGTTTCTGGTTTTGTGAGGTAAGGATTTTGACAATCATTCCATTTTCCAGCTTTTCTTTATACGAAACAATACGCAGGGATTTGGCATCATTCCATTTTCTAACCTGTGCGCCAGAGCACAACTCACCCAGACGGCTGTGTATGGAATAGGCAAAATCCAGGACTGTTGCGCCCCTGGGTAGATTAATCAGGTGCATGTCCGGAGTGAATACATAAATTTCGTTGAGGTTTTTGCGAATTTCGTCTGTTTTGTCTTCCTCTGTGAGTTTGCGGAGCATACGGAAAATTTCGTCACGGTTGATTTTTTCCGATCCTTGCTCTTTGTATGTCCAGTGTGCAGCATCGCCTTTTTCTGCCACTTCGTCCATGCGCCGGGTGCGGATTTGTATTTCAACGGGTATATCCCCTGGTGCCAGCACTGTTACATGAAGAGATTGATAGCCATTGGGCTTGGGATTGGATATGTAGTTTTTGAATTTGATTTGCTCGTATTTATCCGTGATGATACTGTATGCTTCCCAGCAAACCTTGTATTCCTTTTCCTTTATTTCGCGGGGAATGTCTTCGGGGAATAAGCTGAACAGATTTTCACTTTCGTAAGGTATGTCAAAAATTATACGCAGGGCAAAGATGTCTTTTATCTCTTCCAGGCTCTGGTTCTTTTTCAACATTTTTTTGTAAATGGAAGAGACGGATTTTATCCTGCCTTTGATGTTAAATTTGTAATTGTCAGGCAGTTTAGTTTTTAAAAGCAAATACAGCTCATTTTTGAATTTATCAAGATTGAATTGGCTTTGTTCCGAAAAACTTTTCAGCCGTTTTATTTTCTCAACATATTCCTTAATCTGATTATATTGTTCGGGCAGAGTGTATTTGAAAATCAAATCGTCAAAAGAAGATTTGAGGCGGTAAAATCCCAGACGGTGAGCTATGGGGGCAAATATGAATTCTATGTGTTTTTTTACCCTGTCTTTTAATTGAGGACTCAGTGATGGATAATTACGCAAAAGCAGAAGATAATAAGCATTGATTATGAAAATGGAAGAGAAGTCACGTATGAGTGTGAAAATAAATTTTTTAATGTTTTCCAGTCCGCGCACACGGAATTTATTTTCCGGAGATAGTTCCAGAAGTTTTTTCAGGTGTTCGTGGTAATTATTGAAAAGAAAATCAATAACTTGTATGCTATCCTCTACAATGATTAATATTTGTTCCTCAAATAAATTCCTTAGGTTGTTCAGGTTAATATTCCGGTGTTTAATAGCGAAATAGAACAATATGCCGGCTTCCACCAGCGAGGTGTCAGCGTTAAGTTCTTTTTTCAGTATTTGAGCCAGCAGTTTGGCTTTATCATCATGAGCTATTGGGTAGCAGGTGTTTATGCGTGAAAAAACATTATTATAGATCACAACTTCGTTAATCATCTATGCTATTTGTTTTGAATAGTGATATTTTTGTAATTTTTTCTAAACAAAAATAGATTTTTTACACGGGATTGTCCACTTTTTTGATTTTATATTTCTTGTGCACATCTTTGTCTGAGAAAAAGTGACAAGTTCTTTGTAAATTCACAATGAAAAATACATTAAGCTTTATGAAACCATTGGCCGAAAGAATGCGTCCTGCCAGTCTGGATGATTTTGTGGGACAGCAGCACCTTGTGGGTGAGGACGGAATTAT
>CAZYSM010000069.1:0-1991 GCA_964649975.1 uncultured Bacteroidales bacterium
TTGTGCGTTTTGTTGTGCCAGTGGCAATATTCCTTGTGTTCCTCAATAGTATTGGGGTGTTAAAGTTTTTGTTTAAGTAATTTGTTGATTTTTAGTATTTTATTCTTATTGAACTCCCCTTCTGCCCTAAACGGAAGGGGAGTTTTTATTGTGTTGGTTTTGCCCTGTGTCCGCGTGTGAAATACTTTTTCGCCAGAGTTTTGTCTGGTTTTGCATCCCCTTTTTAATGGATTTGTCCTATGTCTGTTACTTAAAAAAGTTTAAGATGTAATCAGGAAGTTTCCTTATTATAAGTAAACTTATTTATTATTTTTTCTTTTTTAAAAGGAAAGAAGGTTAGATAAATCGGATAATAAAAGTTCAATTATATCCACAACTTTTATCTTGTCTGTAATAATTTTGTGAATATCAGGAGTAATAAGCAGCAGACGGTTTGTGTTAAATTTTTTACCTGCCATAAGCAATGCTTTGATTTCTCTTTCATAAGTAGAATTTGCGGATATATCATAACTTACCTGAATGAGAATAGGTTTATTATCATCAGGAAAGACCATAAAATCAATTTCATAGGAATTCTTCCAGAAATAAACAGGAAGCCCTTGCCTACGCAATGTGAGATAAACAATATTTTCCAGCAACAACCCATAGTTATTTATAAAAAGGGGTGTCAGGGCATTTATTAATCCATTGTCCAGAAAATAATATTTTTTCTGCCCCTGCAAGGTCTTTTTCTCTGATAACTGAGCTTTAGACACGGGAAAAGCAAAAAACACATCCTGTAAATACTGCGAAAAGTCATACAAAGAATTTTTACTAATTTTGATATTTTGGCTTTTTAATTCATTGAAAATCTTATTAATGGAACTTGGTTTGCCCAGATTAGCTATCAGACGTTTGGTAAAATAACGCAGAGCGGTTTGGTTCTCCACATTATACCGTTCAATAATATCTCTGTAAATGATTGTGTTGAAGTAATTTTGCAGGGTTTGTATTTTTAAATCCTGCGGAAAATCAATTATTTCTGGGAAACTACCAAAAAGAAGGAAATCCTCAAATGCCTTTTTTATCCGCGACCTTGCTACTGGTGAATAGAAATTTGTCGGGATATTCTTAAACTTCAAAAACTCACCAAAAGAAAGCGGATAAATTTCATATACTAATGTGCGTCCCCGCAGTTGCGTAGCAACTTCCATTGCCAGAAGGCGTGAGTTAGACCCTGTCAGAAAAATTTTAGGTTTATAAAGTTCATAAAGGCGAAAAACAAATTTTTCCCAGTTTTTAAGAGCCTGAACCTCATCAAAGAAAAAATATACCTGAGAGAGTTCAACCTCGGGATACAGTTCACGATAGGCTTGAATTATAACATCTGGTTCTATGCCCTCCAGACGCTCATCATCAAAATTGATAAACAGAATATTTTGTTTTTTAACTCTATTTTTAAGTAAAGAGTTGATTATCTGGAATAAAACAAAGGTTTTCCCACTACGTCTCCCACCTATCAGAGTAATTATTTTATTCAAGTTTATAGGAATATCAACCTGCCTTGGAATTAGATTTCTGGGAAAAGTCTCTTGATATTCGGTAATGATGTATTTTATCAGCCTCTTTATTGACATAAAAATTTTTTCTCTAATATAAATTTTTCTTTTTAAAAAAGAAATTATTTTAATATTTTTCTTTTTAATAAAGAAATCTTGATAATAAAAATTATCATCCGTTTTTCCTCAGATAGATCTGGGAGCTATTCTGAGTTGTCCTGGCGAATTGGTTTTACCTGACGGTAAATTGGTCTTGTCCTGTGTCGCAGCGCGCGTAGCACTTCCCGCCAGACTTTTGTCTGGTGGGAAACAAACATTAGCAGACTTCCGTATGTCTGAACCTGTGTCGTCCTGACGGGCTGGATTTTACGGGCTATCGCCCGTTTCCCACAGATTTATCTGTAGGCTATGCTGCGTCGTCCCCACGGGATTTTGTTTTGCCTGTCGGCAACC
>CAZYSM010000069.1:2091-8288 GCA_964649975.1 uncultured Bacteroidales bacterium
CACTGGTATTTGCCTTTGAACAAATACGAGGATTTCATCCGTGAGTGGATTTTGGAAGGACATAAGCACGACTGGAAAGAAAACGTTCTGGGCCAGGTGCGTTCGTGGATAAACGACGGATTGCGTCCGCGTGCCGTCACCCGCGACCTGGACTGGGGAGTGCCTGTACCACTACCCGAAGCCCAGGGAAAAGTCCTTTACGTGTGGTTTGACGCACCTATCGGATACATCTCAATGACAAAGGAACTGACCCCGGAATGGGAAAAATACTGGAAAGACCCTCAGACAAAACTTGTTCACTTCATTGGTAAGGATAACATTGTTTTCCACTGCATAATCTTTCCGGTAATGCTCAAAGAGGAAGGAACATTTATCCTTCCTGATAACGTGCCGGCTAATGAGTTCCTCAATCTGGAAAATGACAAGCTCTCAACATCGCGTAATTGGGCAATCTGGTTGCACGAATATTTGGAGGAATTCCCTGGCAAGCAGGATGTTCTGCGTTATGTGCTAACGGTTAACGCTCCGGAGACCAAGGACAATAATTTCACGTGGAAAGATTTTCAACGCCGCAATAATAAGGAACTGGTCGGAGACCTTGGCAACTTTATTAACCGTGTGCTTGTTCTGACAAACAAATATTTTAAGGGTCAGGTGCCTGATCCGGGTGAGTTCACGGACTTTGACAAAGAAATTTTGAGTAAATTGGACGAGATAAAACGCAATGTTGAGCAGGCTCTGGAAACTTACAAGTTCCGCTTGGCAGTAAACGAAGCAATGAATTTTGCCCGCACAGGTAATAAATATCTTGCCGAGACAGAGCCGTGGAAATTGTGGAAAACAGACCCTGCCCGTGTAAGCACAATTCTTTATCTGGCTAATCAGATTGTAGCTTCGCTTTCCACTTTGATGGAACCGTTCTTGCCCTTCTCGGCAGAGAAAATCCGTAAAATGCTTAACCTTTCCGAGCCTATTGCCTGGGATGACATTAACCGCACAGATTTGCTCCGCCCCGGACACAAGCTCGGAAAAACAGAACTGCTCTTTGAACAAATCCCTGATGAAGTTATTGAACGTCAGCTTGAAAAACTCCATAAAACCCGTGAAAAAATGGAAAACAACAAAAATCTTGAACCACTCAAACCCGAGATTACCTACGATGATTTTGCAAAAATGGATATCCGTGCAGCAACAATCATTGAAGCCGAGGATATTCCAAAGTCCAAAAAACTTTTGAAACTCACTGTGGATACTGGTCTGGATACCCGCACCATTCTGGCAGGAATAAAAGAGCAATACAAACCAGAGGAACTGGTTGGCAAAAAAATTATTATCCTTGCCAATCTCAAACCTCGTAAGATGATGGGCTATGAGTCGCAAGGAATGGTTTTGATGGCTAATGACCCTGACGGACGTTTTGTTTTCCTCACGCCAGAGCAGGACGTTGAAAACGGCAGTTATATTTCCTGATGGACAGACAGAAACACGAGCGCAGGATAATATTTTCCCTGCTTGTATTTTTTGGCGTTGTTATCATCGGTATTCTCGGATATATGTTCATTGAAGGGTACTCGCTTCGCGAGGCCCTTTATATGACAGTTATCACCATTTCCACAGTTGGCTACGGACTGGTAAAACCCCTGTCGGAATATGGAACGTATTTTACTATAATCCTGATAGTTACCAGCTTTATCATCCTGGCATTTGTTGTGCAAACAATTGTCTCTTTTCTTATTGACAGCGATTTAAGAGTATATCTCAAAAAACGCAAAATGGAGAAATTGGTAAAAAAACTCAATAATCACGTAATAGTCTGCGGATACGGAAAAAACGGACACCACGCCGTAGAGGAACTGCTTTTGCATAACGAAACCGTGGTCGTTGTGGAACAACAGCATAATATCATAGTGGAGGGAGAATTTTTGAACCGGGAAAATCTCTATTTCATTGAAGGAGATGCCACTGTGGAGGAAGTGCTTATTACAGCAAATATTGAAAAAGCCAAAGCTCTGATAACTACTCTGCCCACTGATGCGGACAATGTCTTTGTGGTGCTTACCGCGCGGGAGCTTAATCCTAAACTGACCATTATTAGCCGTGCCAACGAGGAACGCACGGATAGCAAACTGCGCCGTGCAGGCGCCGATTTTGTCATTATGCCCGACCACGTGGGCGGACACCGTATGGGCAAACTCGTTTCCCAGCCCGATGTGATAGAGTTCCTTGATTATCTGATGATTAAAAGCGGAAACACCGTTAATATTGAGGTTATTCCGTGCGAGCAGCTTCCGCCGGAATATATGGGAAAGACCATTGCTGAACTGGATATCCGCAAAAACACAGGTGCTAATGTCATCGGAATAAAACAGGCAGACGGAACTTTTGTTTTTAATCCTTCGCCCAAAGAAAAAATCGGAACTGGCACAAAATTGTTTGTCCTTGGCACACCTGAACAAATCAAAAAGCTCGTGGAAATTTATAAACAGTAAATTATGGATAAGTCCTTGTTTCAGAAGCAATCCGTTATAGTAAAATTGATTTTAGACCTGCTAATAACTTTTCTGGTCTTTACCGTGATATTTTTCATCGGACTGGCAATTGGCAGTAAGATTTACCATATACCTGTGCTTTCCTTTATTACCAATGCCGCAACAATGGATAATATTGCAGCCCTGAAATATCTTGTGTTCTTGCAATCCGTGGCATTGTTCCTTTTCCCGGCTTATGCTATTTCGTGGTTGTTCTCACGTCCGACCAGCTTTTTCGGATTAAACCGCGTGCCGTCGTGGCGTACCGCCGGAATGATAATCCTTGTTGTGCTTATCAGTCAGGTTGTTGTCAATTATCTGGCTTTTGTGAATAACGCCCTGCATTTTCCGCCACGTCTGGAACAGATGTTCCGCACAATGGAAAGTCAAAATCTGGCACTTACCCGCCGATTACTTTTGGATGCCAGCTTTTCCGCTCTGGCAGTGAATATTTTTATCATTGCTCTTATCCCGGCTCTGGGCGAGGAATTGTTTTTCCGCGGAGTGATACAACGCCACTTGCAGGAAGGCCTACGTAATTACCACGTGGCAGTGATTACCACGGCTTTTATCTTTGCTTTTGTGCATTTCTCGTTTTTTACCTTTTTGCCACGCTTTTTCCTCGGAATAATCCTCGGTTATATCTACGTATGGCAGAAAAATATCTGGGCTTCTGCCCTGGCACATTTTACCAATAACTTCCTTGGCGTGGTGATGTATTTTGTGGCAGTCCGCCGAGGTATGGACCTCACGCAGCTGGAACATCCGCAAAAAGCTTCTTTCCTGCTTTTTGCAGCAGGGTTCATCCTTGTTATCTTGCTAATGATAAAAATTAAACAGTGGTCAGATGTTGAAAGTTAAAATCGTTAACAAGTCGGATAATCCGCTTCCGCAATATGCCACGGAATTGTCTGCCGGTATGGACCTGCGGGCAAACCTTACGGAACCGCTTACGCTTGCACCTATGGAGCGAGCCCTTGTTCCTACCGGACTGTTCATAGAGCTTCCGCAGGGGTACGAGGCACAGGTGCGTCCGCGCAGCGGACTGGCAATCAAGCACGGAATCACTGTATTGAACGCCCCCGGCACCATTGATGCCGACTACCGCGGAGAGATTATGGTTATTCTCATCAACCTATCCAATGAGCCGTTCACCATCCACCACGGCGACCGCATCGCCCAGATGGTCATTGCCCGCCACGAAACAGTGGAGCTGATAGAAGTACAAGAGCTATCCGACACCAAGCGCGGCACCGGCGGTTTTGGCCATACGGGAAAGAGATAGGGAAATGGGAGAAAAGTTTTTTTACAAAACTTTTTGCATAAAATTTCCTATCTTTAAAAAGCATATTTGAATCAGCTTAATGTCCGGTCATCAGCAACCAGAAAATAATGATGTAGGTTTACCGTCGGTTAAGCCTGTGGTAATCTATCCGTTTGTAAAACTGGTTTTTCCGCTGATGATTGGAGTTTTTGTTGGGGCGTTTTTGCCGTTTTCCCTACCCTGGGGCGTCATTGTTATAGTGCTTATCCTTGCGATATGGTCTGTGTATAAGTGGCAGGATTATAGTATTTACGTTATCTACTTTTTAATTTTTCTACTTGGAATTAAAACCTGGCAAATACACCAGAAAATCCCGACTGTTTTGCCGTCGGAGAAAGCTTTTTACATCGGAGTGATAGATGATGACCCCAAAATACGTGAAAAGACCATACAGACGCCAGTCCGTCTGGTAGCCCGTGCCGATAGTGGTGGATTTGTGCCTGCGCAGGGACGCGTCCTTGTTTATTTCCGCAAGGATAGTATAACGCAGATACTACGCTATGGCGATAGCGTGATGTTCCAGTCTCGTCTGCAACGGGTGCGGAATTTCGGCAATCCGTATGAATTTGATTACAGGAAGTTCCTTGCGCGGAAAGGCATTTATTATTCCGGATTTGCCGACAGTGGACGCACGATGATTATAGGCACAGGCGGAGGCAGTCCACTACTGCTAAGGGCTTACCGTCTGCGGCATAAACTTTTGCGGATTTATCGTCAGCACGGTATTAGTGGGGTGGAGTATCAAATCCTTGCAGCATTGACACTTGGCTACCGTCAGGCTCTTAGCCGTGAAGTGCAGCAGAGCTTTGCCCATAGTGGAGCTATGCATATCCTTGCAGTATCCGGACTGCACGTGGGTATATTATTCGGAGTATTGTTGCTGATATTGCGTCCTTTTGCCAAAGGACGGTTTAGATGGTTGGCTCTGGCTGTTATACTTACTGTGTTATGGGGCTTTGCTGTGATAACCGGTCTGTCGCCATCAGTCAGGCGGTCGGCTTTTATGTTTTCCCTAATTGCTATAACTCTGATGATACGCAGGCAGACAAATATTTATAACTCACTGGCTGCTTCGGCTTTTTTTATGCTTTTGTTTTATCCAGCTGATTTATTTTCCGTTGGTTTCTGGCTTTCCTATCTGGCAGTTATTGCCATAGTGAGCTTGTATCCCCTGATATACAGATTGATATATCTTCCACGTCCGTTTAATAAAGTGTGGGCTTTGTTGAGTGTTTCCATAGCTGCACAGATTGGCACAATGCCCATAGGATTGTATGTGTTCCATCAATTCCCGAATTATTTTCTGTTGACTAATCTGCTTGCTATTCCACTGGCCGGTATTATCCTTTATCTGGCAATGGCGCTTTTTCTGTTTAATTCCGTAGGGATTGTGGGTAAAATACTTGGCAAGGTGCTTGCCCTGTCTGTCAAGATATTATGGCAGGGCATACATTTTATAGAAAATCTGCCAGGGGCTACTTCCACGGATATTTATTTAACTTTTGGTCAGATGTTAATCCTTTACGGATTTTTTATCAGCTTTATTCTTTTCTTTGTCCAGAAAAACAGGAGGTTTGCCTTTTACTTTGTAGCTCTGGCAATTGTATTTCAGTTAATTAATATTGAGAAAAAAATCAGTCTCACAATTCCACACCGGATGATTGTTTATAATATCCCTGGGCATACTGCTATAAATTTCATTTCGCCCGGGCAGAATATCCTGCTGGTAGATAGTTCCCTGGCACAGGATAAAAATAAAATCCGCAATACTATCCTGCCTTACTGGAAGTATGCTGGGTTTGATGATGCCGGTTTTTTAGTTCTTAATAGGGATAGTGTTTTTACAACCTCTACTTTTGTGATGAAAAAGAATTTGATTTCTTTTTTTGACAGGAAAATATTGCTTCTGTGGGATGGAAAAATTCTTGAAAACCAGGCCGATTGGCGTTTTCCAGTGGATTTAGTAATGATTTGCGACAATCCTTATTTGAAAATTTCTGCACTGCAAAAATTGTTTTCTTTCCGTAAGATTATACTTTGTCCGTCCAATAAACCTTTCAGAAGTCTGTCCCTATCAGCTCAGTGCGATTCGCTCGGACTGGATTGTTATAATGTCTCACAACAAGGGGCGTTTATCTACAAAGTAAAGAATTGATAACAAGGGATACGGTTTTTGCCAAAACACTTTATTTGCATACTTTTGCAAAAATATTTTTCAAAATACAATTTGAGATGACTATTAAGATTATTCAGTTTTTACTTAGCCTTTCGCTATTAGTCCTCATACACGAATTTGGACATTTTATTCTGGCAAAAATTTTTAAGGTCAGAGTGGAAAAGTTTTT
>CAZYSM010000070.1:0-7497 GCA_964649975.1 uncultured Bacteroidales bacterium
AAATTTTTGCAATATTACCGCGGTTTATTTCGTCAATGATGAGGATAAAGTTTTTTTCCGGCGTGGGTTTTATGTAATATTTTTTATGTGACTTTTCTATGAATTCTTTAATCTTCTGGTAAAGGGCAAAATAATAAGGAGCATTTCCATGTCTTATATTTTTTGATGCAAAGGTTGGTTTAACATCATTTGGAGATGAGATTTCCCCTTTGATAAATTTTTCAATATCACGTTTAATGATATCTTTTGTTAGTCGTTGTTTGCTAGTGACACTGCCTCCTAAGGTGAAAGATTGAAATTCCCCGTCATTATTATAGTTGATTTGTTCAATAGTAGCTTTTTTAGTTAAAGGGAACTCTCCTTTTTCAAGTTCTGTTTCTACATATTCAATAAAGTCAGTGATAAGCTCCTCAAACATAAAAGTTTCTTTCTGGGAGGCATTGTTAAAGTTTTCTTGCGCATGTTCGCTGATTTGTTTAAAGATGCCGTCTTTAATCTGGTAGTTTATTTGTCCCTCGTCGTTGGTCTGGGCTTTTAGTCCTTCTACAAATTCCTCATAACTAAAACTCTGGTGGAAAGTTATCATCTGGATTTGTCCTTGCTCTTTGTAGTGGTCAAATTCTGCTTTTAGTAATTGCCTTTCATCATCTGTGAGTAAGTCCTTATTGAGCAACGCGAGGATATTGTCTGGCAGTTTTTGTTTCTCTGCAATGATTTTAAGGGCAAGATTTACAACATGATAAGTTTTGCCAGTACCGGGAGGACCATAAAGGATAATATTGAGAGGTTCTTTTTGTCTCATATTATGCTCGTTTTCAATAGTTTGACTATCATCTGATTGCACTTGATTATCAGGTTTATTACAGTCAGGGTCATTTAGAATAAAATCTTTATTCTGGTCAAAATAGTCAATGATTTTTTGCAGGTCTGCTTCGTTGAAAGTGTCGGGATTTAGCTGGTGGGTTTCAATCCAATTACTTCTTTCTTTGTCTGGGTCATCAAGTTTTCCAAATACAAAATGTTCATAATCCAGTTCCAGACCTAATTGTTTTTTACCAGAATGTTTTTTATGGCAGTTGTTGTAAAGAGCTATAAAACATGAAGTAGAACCGAAGCTATGTGAACCATTAAATTCAAAAATTGAGAATTTAATTGACTTTAAATTTAATTTGTCAATAATAAATTGTGATATTTTAATCAATTTTTCCTTAACTTCATGATAATCAAGATAGAAAAAAGTGTAGAACAATGAAAAAAGTTTGCTCCAACTACGAAAAATATCTTTATCATATTGGGCAGCTATTTCTTCTTTATATTTTTTAATGATTTCATGGTTTACTTTTTCTCCTTTTAAAAGATGTTCGGCTATTTTATAACGGAATTTATTTATTTTTTCATGACCTTTATAGAATTCATGCAAATGTTCAATAGTTTCTTTTGATAGTTTATTTAGCTCTTGTATCAAAAAATCCTCGTCATTTTTAAGCTGATAGAAGTATTTAGATTTTTCCAGGATGGTTTTGATGGCATCAACGACTTCTGAGTGGGTCATGATTACAGATGTTTAGTTTTTTATAAAAATAGTTTTAAGATTAATTTCTGGCAAATATTTTAATTCGTGCCTTGGTGGCTTCAATTCGTGCATTCGGGCAATGAGATAATCAATCCTCCCGGCCTCCTTCTCCAAGGAGGAGTATTCGTGCATTTTCTTACTTTTCCATCACTTCGGTCAGCACCGGAGCCGTGGCGTTGGCCGGCAGCTGCAAGCCCAGCAGCACGCTGAGCGTGGGCGCAATGGAGGTAATATCCACGTGGCGGAAAACTTCGCGGTGCTTGATGCCAGATCCGTAGAATATTAGCGGCAGGTGGTTGGCGTTGTTGTCGTGGCAGTAGCATTCGGAAAACGAAGGCAGGCGGTTGTCCTCGGTTTCCAGGAATGAATTAGACGTGAGCGTGAAAATTATGTCTCCGCTGCGTCCCGGATAATAGCTGTGGTAAGCATAATAAAGGAAATCTGAGCTAAAACTGTTATTCAACAGCAGCATTGACGGAATAGCCAATTGCACGGCTTTTATCTGGGTGAACAGGTCGGCTGTGTAGCGTTGTATTTCCAGTGGGTCAATGCGCTGGCGGTCAATGACTTGTTGGTTGAGGTATATTTGATTGTTCATAATTTTTTCCACCATATCCGGTTGGTTATAGATGGCACGCAGGTAAGTATTGACCAGCACCTGCGACGGACGGGGCTGAAAATAATTAATCGTTAGTCCCAGGTTTTTCAGAAAGTTCGGATTATCACACGACCCGCGGTCGGAGGTGAGGAACAGGACATAATTATCCTTGCCCACGATGTCGTCCAGGGTATGCAGTAGATGTGCTATGTCCTTATCCAGCTTGATGTAGGCGTCTTCTAATTCTACGGATCGGATGCCAAATACTTTACTGATATTGCTGTTTGCCGTAAAGCTGATAAAGAGGTAATCTGGCACGTTATCACGCCCTACTTTTTGATAGACAATTGCACTGAGAGCCAGGTCTTTGGTAAAGGTATTGAAAAACGGAGTATATTCCAGCAGCTGGTATTTATTTTGCACTTTTGTTTTTAGTGTGGCAAGGTTATACGGAAAGGTTGTTTGTCCGGCCAGTCCTTTCTCGGTTATTGTGGCATCTGGCAGGCTCTCGGAATACTTATCCACTGGATAGGTAGTTTGCCAGGTGTTGGAGAGATAAATCCGAGGCAGGTGTCTGGCATTGAAGTCCTTAACCCATTTGGGCAGCTGCATAGAGCTTTTGCAATAATATGAGCTGGTAACCCATTTTCCTGTCTGGGCATCAAACCACAGCACATTATCAGCGAATTTTCCGCCCGAGAGGATAGCTGTTTTCATCTGGGGTGCAATGATGACAATCTGGGCAGCCCCCAGAGTGGAAAGGGACAGCTGGTCCGAAAAACTCTGTGCCATAATACGTCTGGGGCTGCCTGCCAGTTCCATTCCTTTTTTACCCACCACGATTGTTTCCGGGTCCTTGACAGCGTCAATGATTTTTCCGTTGAGGCGGTCATACCACTCAGGGCCAATTATTCCGTGGATATAAGGATGAGTACCTGTTGCAATATTTGTGTATGACGAAGCAGAATTTATTCCCAGATAGTCATATCCAGCATTGTAGAACACAACACCCTGACGCATCAGGCGTTTAAATCCATCGTCCGAGTATTTATCCCAGTAGCGCGTAAGAAAATCAAAACGCATCTGTTCCACTACTATGCCCACAACCAGGCGGATTTTATTCTGTGCCGGAGCAATAAAATTTATCAGTAAAGCTATGATTAGTAGAAAGGATTTTTTCATATCAAATAATTTCTGAGCTTTTGGCAATAATAAAAATAATTTCCAAGAAAATATAAAAAACTATCCCTGTTGAATTTTTAGCAGTTTTATGATAAATTGCAAAATGGTCTGTTTAACTCATAGAAATTCAAAATTTTACAGCAATGGCAGTCAAAAGATTATTATTAGTTGTTGGATTAATGATTTCATCCTGGATTATAGCTTTATCCCAGGATGTTTCTTCTTATGCCCAGCGCCAGCTTGACAGTTATTTCCGTGGCAAGGGATTGAAATTTGACCATCATACAATCTTTGTTTATGATGTAAATGCGAATCAAAAATTAGTCTATGCTATTACGGAAATGAATATGATGCAAGCCGAAATGAATACACCTGCCCATATCTCAATTTTTGTTTTTAAGAAAGATGGGGGCAAATGGATACCTGTATTAAAGAAATTTGATTATTATCAGGTTGGTAGCTTTGGTCAATTTGGTATTGCAAAGGATGAAATAGGCGTCGTTCCTCTGAAAAACGGACAGTTTGTTTTTTACTACGAACAAATAAAAGACACTGCTAACGGGGTATCCCGTGCCTGGTTAAATATCTTTGGATATAAGCCGGCAAATCTTTACAGAACCAGGATTGTAATTGGTGAGACCAATGAATCAAGCCCTGAGGCAGCCGCTAATCCTGATGATTACTATTATTGGGACACCGAAAGTTATAACTTTCAAGGAACAAGTCTGGATAATCTTTATTTAGTTCTCAAAATCAAAAAACAAAAAGGCAGGTCGCCAGAAACCTACGAAACCAAAAGGGTAAAAGTGAAGTTTGAGTAATTCGTGTGGAGGGATAAAATTCTTATAGATATTACTTCTGTGAGAGTATCCCATTTTTTTAGCGTATAGAAAAAGTAAAGTGTTTTTCCTTCCGCAGGTGTGGTAAAAATTTTTATCTTTATTGCCAAAAAAATGAATAAGCTATGAAAAGGCTAATCTGGCTGGTAATTATTCCGGTTGTATTGCTTTTTTCCTGTCAGCGTGGAAATAAGTCAACAAAGACAACAGCAAAGGCACAAAACAAAGGACAAAGTGTTGTAGTGCAGGAAACCACTACTGTGGACGTGCACGACACAATGCCAACATATAATAATCAGCCACACCAAGAAAAACTCTCGGATTACGATTACACAGCACCTTATATCTGTCCTAATCATTGTCCGGGCAGTGGGTCGGACAAACCTGGCAAATGTCCTGTGTGCGGAATGGACCTTATCCCAAATCCGGATTATCAAAAGAAAAAATGAGTTTAGCGTATGAAAGGCATTAGAAAAACTTTTTTCCTGGTCTTTTTCCTGGTAATTAATTTTTCTTCGTTGCTTTATGCACAGCCTACTCTCTACAAGGTGCTTCTGTATTATGGCACTGAGTTGTATGAGAAACCTGTTTTTAATTCACCTTCGCTGAAACATTTAGCCTACGGTGAGGTAGTTACTGTGCTTTCAAAGTACGGAAATTGGGCACTGGCACAGGCAGGAGAAAAGGAAGGTTATATATTTTTGAAATATTTTAAAGAGGTTAGGCCTGTTTATAAGCCAAATTATGTATCATCTTCTCGCGGGACTAATCCTTCTTCGCATTCTACCTGGACAAATTCTGCCGAACGCCAGACACACACCAATACTTACGTTTATATTTGTGTGAGCCCCTATGCTTATGCTTATCACAGGAGCCTTTATTGTCGTGGCTTGAACCGTTGTACTCATACTATAAAAAAAGTGACTGTGAAGCAGGCCAGGGCAAAAGGCTATCGTCCTTGTAATATTTGTTATTAGTCGGTAATTGAATTGTTAAACATTGATTTTATGACTTTTGACCCAGTTAATAATCGTTTATCTAAGCGTATTTCACGGATGGCTGAGTCCAAGACCATCTTAATGGCACGGCTGACGCGGGAGCTGCGTGCCCAGGGCAAGGATGTTATATCACTGAGCCTGGGAGACATGGATTTTGACACACCGGAATATATCAAGCAGGCTGCTAAACAGGCCATTGACCAGAATTACTCACATTATCCGCCTGTGGAAGGCTATCCTGACCTGCTGGATGCCATTATTGACAAATTCCACGCACAGACAGGCTACCGCTATCAGCGGAAAAATATCCTTGTATCAAACGGTGCCAAGCATACTCTGGCAAATGTAATTCTTGCCCTGGTAAACCCCGGTGATGAAGTCATTTTACCCATTCCGTATTGGGTGACATACAACGAACTGATAAACCTTGCTGGTGGACGTCAGGTTTATCTGCACACGGATTTATCCACGGATTTTAAAATCACGCCGCAGCAGCTGGAAAAGGCTATAACAGACAGGACAAAGCTCGTTATACTGAACAATCCGAACAATCCGACTGGTGCAGTTTATACTTACGAGGAATTGGAAGCCCTTGCCGGAGTGATTAGCCGTTATCCACACGTGATGGTCATAAGCGATGAGGTTTACGACCAGCTGGTTTATGACGGAGAATTTGTGAGCCTGGGGCGTTTTGACACTATCCGCGACCAGATCATCCTGGTCAATGGTGTGTCCAAGACCTATGCAATGACAGGCTGGCGTATTGGCTTTATGGCTGCACCGGACTGGCTCATCTCTGCTTGTAAAAAGCTGCAAGGACAGATGACCTCTGGCGCCAATGCAGTGGCACAGCGTGCAGCTATGGCTGCCCTGCGTGGTGGCCAGGACATTATCCGCCAGAGAAGGGAAACATTACGTCGCCGCAGGGATGTTATTGTTCAGTATCTTGCACAAATTCCGGAAGTAAAATTCCTTAAAACGCAGGGCAGCTTTTACATCTTTCCGGATTTTTCCGCTTATATCGGACGGAAGTATAAGGATTATAACATAACCAGCACCACGGATCTGGCTTTATACCTGCTGCGTGAGGCTAATGTGGCTCTGGTGGCAGGCGAGGCTTTTGGCTATGAACAGGCTATGCGTCTGTCCTTTGCCATTGACGAGGAAATTATCCGCACGGCTATGGAAAGGATTATATCCGCTCTGGAAAAATTGTCCTGAATGCAATTTTTTGTTATTTTATCCGCTTATAAAAAAACGAGTGTTATGAAACGTCTGCTTTTTGCGGTTATCTTTGTGATTGCCGGGCAAATGCTTATAGCCCAGGAGCTTAATTGCCGCGTGACAATAAATTATTCACAGGTAAAAACTACTAATACCCAAATTTTCCAGTCATTACAGCGGGATATAACGCAGTTTATGAATACCACACGCTGGACAAATTATGTTTTTGCACCAGAGGAAAGGATTGATTGCAGCATATTGATTATTATCAAAAAATTTAACGGCACGGATTATTTTGAAGGTTCTATTCAGGTGTCATCTACACGTCCGGTCTTTAATTCGTCTTATACCAGTCCGGTGCTTAATTTGAAGGAAAAGGACGGATGGCTGAAATTCCGCTACGTGGAGAACCAACCCATTGAGTTTAACGAGCATAGTTTTACGGGAGAATTGGCTTATACTCTGGCTTATTACGCTTATCTTATTATAGGTCTGGATTTTGACACTTTTTCCGAGGATGGAGGCGCGGAATTTTTCCAGAAAATGAAAACCATAGTGGCCAATGCCCAGAGCGGATTATCGCAGGCCTGGCGTGCCAGCGGAACTAACCGCTATGATAACCGTTATTATATCACGCGCGACCTCACGGACGATGCTTATGAACCTTTCCATAAAGCAATGTACAAATATCATCGTCTTGGACTGGATTTGATGGCATCAGACATCAGCCAGGGACGTCAGGGCGTTATGGACGCACTCAAAGATATGCTGTTATTATACAAACGCAAACCACAGTGTTATTTAATCCGTATTTTCCTGGATACCAAGCGGGATGAGATTATTAATATCTTTTCGGAGGCGCCTATGCCCGAGGCACGCCAGGCCGCTATCATAATGAAACAGCTTGACCCCTCCAATGCGGCTAAGTATGACAAAATGGGCAGCCGTATGGGTGAGTGATAATTTATCCGGCTAAAATAATGGGATTTTTGTTTTATCTTAATTCTGTCTGTGGGGTATAAAAGTAGGTATTAGCTGAAAATAATGCCACGGATGAACTGTGGACAATACTGTCAGATTTTT
>CAZYSM010000071.1:0-7491 GCA_964649975.1 uncultured Bacteroidales bacterium
TAAGGATAGACTTTTTTTACATTATAGACCAGTCGCCAGTATCTACGCCATTCTGCCCTGGATTTGAATTTCGGCGCTGGCATAATAAGCACAGGCCGGATTGAGTACAAAACGAGAGTGTCGTGTCCGTGGACCACTGCGGGATATAGCTGCTGATAAGATGGAGGGAGCGGAAAATCATTCTGGCGCGGTTGTGCATAAGCTGCCTGGACAAGCAGCACAAATGCAATTATGTTGGCAATAAGAATCCTCATATTCCGTTATTTACGTCCCTGCATAATACACAAAACTTTACATTTTTTCAAGTTCTTTTATGGAAATTGTTTCTTCTATTTCCCAGTTGGGTTTTGCGGTTATTTTTTTCGGTAATACAGCTACTTTTTCCGGTTGTTCCTTGCGCAGGTAATTTCCAGTATCCCAGCGGTTGTTTTTGTTTTTGTCAAAAATAATCCGTACAGTATAGTCTCCGGGATTTACTCTGTCCAGTATTACCTGTGAAGTGTCAGATATAACTTCCTTTATGATATTGTTGTCTTTATCTAATAGCTGGATTATTAGTTGTAAATCAGAGGGATAATCAGTGAAGATGAGTTTTATTTTTCCGAATTTTTCAACGTCTGTGGTTTTGAAGTTAATGACGTAGATGGAGTCGTTTTCTTTATCCATAATGTCAGTAAAACTTCCGGGGAAAGCCAGGAACTTGTATGAGGCGTCGCTCTGGTAGTCCGCACTTACGTGATATTGAAGGATGTTTTCTTTTTCTGGAACAAATGCAAATATCACAGGTTTATATACAGTTGTATTTTTCAGGAAAGGGTTTTGTCCTATTTCTGCTTCCACTGTGTCGTATAGTTTAACCAGGCTGTCGCGGTCATAATCATAATGTCCTATTACGATTTTGTTGACTTTCAGACGTTTGAATTCTTTTGACATGAAGTTGACAGTCAGCATATTGCTATCCAGAGTGTATTGGTTGAGGTCAGCTCTTACTTTTTTATCTACTCCATCAATGAGGAAAATACCAGCAGGCTTCCGTTGGAATTGCATAATTACCTGTCCACGGCTTGGCCGGGCTGTTTTGATGATTTTGTTAGGATTGAATTTGTATTGTGAATTTATCTCCCTCTGGTAATATATGGGCTCTACTCCCAGATGCTGGAAATCAAGTGTGTTTATAGTGAAGCTAACGCTATCTTGAGGATTTTTCAGGATAATATCAGCGGTGAAGTGATTTATAGGTCTAATAATGGCATCTGTACCTTTTATGGACAGGTCTCTGATGGGCTTGGTGAATTTCAGACGAATGGTTTTCCAGTCCAGCCTATCATATTTTTCCAGGTTCTGACGAACCAGCGTGAGTTTTAGTTTTTTCCTGTAAAATTCATCGTAGTTGAAAAAGCGTTCTATGCTATAGGAGAAAACAGCTTTAACTGTATCCAGTTTGCTTAATTTTTCCGGAAGTAAAATTCTTATGAAAGTGCTGTCGTGGTTAGGAATAATTTTGGGCTTAATGTCTGGATAATCAGTAAATTGTAGTGAAAAATTTTTCACCAGAGGTCTGGAAAAAATAATATTTATTTCGTCAGGTTCTATTCTCATCACTGTGGCTTTGACCTCTTTGGGGTCCTCCAATGACGTGTCAATAGCCTGTATCAGCTGCATTTTGTTAGTATCAAATTTTTTCAGCGGAACGTTGGTTGTTAATTCCAGCGAGTCAAAAGGATTGATTTCATCTGATAGAGGGGTGAGGGTAATTTTATAATCCGGGTTAATTGGTGCAGAGAAAAATACAGTGTCCTGCTGGATGATTTCCCCGTTTTTGATTGGTGAATAGTATTTAACAATGAAGCCTAGGCTATCCATTGTTGCCGTGGCAGGATTGGTTATCCAGATATTAAGTGTATCTGCCCAGGGATGGTATATGTAGCGGAAGTCGCTATCAGTTCCGTTTAAAGGATGGATTTGATAAAAATTTTTGTGCAGTGGATAATTGAAACGCAAAACACACAGGTAAGGATATGGACGGCGGGCTAATACCACCTGTTGAGGTCGGGTATTTTCGCTGAACATATACAGGGTAAGGCTGTCGGGTAGATATTTTACTATTTGTTTGACAATCAGAGAATCCTTTTTTAACGTGTCAATAATTTTTCCTGTGGTATCGTGGATTATTGTGCCGGCAGCCAGATGGATAGTATCCTTAATTAGCTTTACATCCGGACAAATAAGAGAATCGGAAAAAGCGATTTGATTTTCTATTCCATCATAGATAAAATCAAAATTCAAATCATTGATAGCCACTATTTTATAGCAGCCTTTTTTTACGCCAACAATGGTAAATCTACCTTGTTTGTTAGTAACCGTAACATACTGTGGTGGTTCTTGATAAATGACCGAGTCATTGGTCTTTTTGTAAAGCATTACGTAAATGCCATCCAGGGGAGATTGCGTGAAAGCATCCACTACTTTCCCAGAGACCCGCAGACTATCTATCTGGTCGTAGGTAGAGAAAATTAATTTGTAATTTTCCAGAACGTTGCCCTCGGTGAAGTCGGCAATAGATTTACCAAATTCCATTGTATAAGTGACCGAATCGCGAAGGGTATCCTTGATGGCAATAATTAATTTTTTCCCTCTAATCCTGAATACAGGCCTGTGAGCAAAGGGCGGGGAAACAAAAAATTCTTTTGAGATGTTTTTTAGCACAAAAAATTCATTGAATTTTATGATAACTTTGTTTCCTCTGAAATTTTTTTGATAAGGTTGCGGAATGCTCCATTTTATCTGTGGCGGGATTGTATCTTTGGGGCCACCAAGGGGCATAGCTTCTTTGGCACAGGATGTTATCAACTCTATTACAAGAAAAATCAGAAAAAATGTAAAAATAAATCCTCTGGTCAAAACTTTCATTACGGCCGCGTTTTTATTTATAAATTTGCTTGGAAAATAATTAACACAATATAGCAATGTCGGAATTTAATGCAAAGAAAAGAAAAAATTTAATATCCCAGATTGCGGGAAAAAAGTTTGACGTGGTAGTCATCGGAGGTGGCATCACTGGCAGCGGAATAGCTCTTGATGCTGCTTCGCGTGGGCTTAACGTGCTGGTGCTGGAAAAAAAGGATTTTGCCTTTGGTACCAGTAGCCGTTCTACAAAACTGGTCCACGGAGGTTTAAGATATCTGAAAAATCTGGAATTTGACCTGGTGCACGAAGTAGGCAAGGAAAGAGCTATTGTGCATCATAATGCTATGCATATTGTTATCCCGGCCAAGATGCTTTTGCCAATAATTAAAGGTGGAACCCTGGGCAAGATTACTACTGCTATGGCGCTTACTGTATATGATTTCCTGGCCGGAGTGAAGCGTGAGGAAAGAAAGAAAATGCTTTCGCGTGAACAGACTATTCAGCTGGAACCTCTGCTGGAAAGCGATAAACTCCGTGGAGGCGCTTTGTACTTTGAATACAAGACAGATGACTCGCGCCTGACCATTGAAGTGATGAAAAAAGCTATTGAATACGGAGCTACTGCCATCAATTATGCCGAAGTCACAGATTTTATCTACGAAAACGGAAAATTAACTGGCGTTAAAGTCACGGATAAACTTGACAACAGCGAGTTTGAAGTATTCGGACAATACGTGGTTAATGCTACTGGTATATGGATTGACCGCCTGCGCGACAAGGACAACTCTTTGTTCGGAAAACGTCTGCACATAACCAAAGGTATCCACATTGTTATTCCACGGGAGAAATTACCTATTTCCCATTCCTGGTATTTTGACGTGGGAGACGGACGTATGGTCTTTGCCATTCCGCGTTATGACAAAATTTATATTGGTACCACAGACACGGATTACAAAGGAGACCTGGATAATCCGGACATCACGCGCGAGGATGTGGAATATCTGCTTAATGCTGTGTCTTTCATTGCTCCTTCGGTGCAGATCAGTCCGGATGATGTGCTTTCCGCCTGGAGCGGATTGCGGCCGCTTATACATCAGGACGGAAAATCACCTTCTGAACTCTCGCGCCGTGACGAAATTTTCCTTTCCAAATCCGGGCTTATCTCCATTGCCGGCGGAAAGCTCACAGGGTACCGCGTTATGGCTAAAAAAGTAGTGGACCTTATCCGCAAACTTATGATAAAAGACCGTGGCGTGGACATTGGCAAGTGCAAAACAAAAAATATCCGCCTCTCTGGTGGAGAATTTGATTTTGACTATTCGCCCGAAAAACTCATGGATTACGCTGATTCCAAATATGATGAGGCCAAGCAGACTGGTATTTCTGCCGAGGATTTCAAAGTTCTGTTCTATCGCTATGGTACTAATATTGATAAAGTTACCAATCTGGCTTATGAATTTTTCAATCAAGACAAGGATACTGCTAAAGCCTGGCTTAAAGCCGAGCTGCGTTATTCCATTGAACACGAGATGGCTTATACTTTGACGGATTTCTTTATGCGTCGTACTAACCTGATTTATTTCTGGCGTGATACTATTCCGCCTGTGCTTCAGGATGCAGCGGATTTTATGGCATCAGAACTTAACTGGACACCCCAGCAAAAAGAGAATTTTGTTGCAGAGATGCAAAAAGAGCTGGACAAGACTGTCAATTGGAAAAAGGCATAATTTTTTTAACTTTGTCTAAATAAAAAACTCTGGCCTATGAAACCAAAGAGAACCGAGCGCTTAGGGAGAGAGATACAGCGTCAGCTGGGCGAGATTTTCCTTGAGTTGACGCGTGATAACGAACAATTCCGTGATAAGTTTATCTCTGTGACTATGGTTAATATGACTCCTGACCTGCTGGAAGCCAGGGCTTATCTTAGTATTTTCCCCTCGGAAAATGCCCAGGAAGTGCTGGAACAAATCAAGGAGATGAAAGGAGAGATACGTTACCGCTTGGGCCAGAGAATGAGCCATATCCGCCGCATACCGGATTTAAAATTTTTCCACGACGATACTCTTGATTACCTTGAACGAATAGACGAATTATTAAAAAAATAATTTTCTATGGAGGAAACAACAAAAAGGCAGAAAGGGCGCCATATTGCCATTGCAGGAAATATTGGTGCGGGTAAGACCAGCCTGACAAATATGCTGGCAAAACATTACAAATGGGAGCCATATTTTGAATCTGTTGATGACAACCCGTATCTTAGTGATTTCTATGAAGATATGGAGCGCTGGGCTTTTAACTTGCAGATTTATTTCCTGAGCAATCGTTTCAAGCAGATTATTGAAATCCGCCGTTCGGGTAAAACTATTATCCAGGACCGTACCATTTACGAAGACGCTTATATTTTTGCGCCTAATCTGCATTCTCTCGGACTGATGAGCACACGTGATTACGAAAATTATGTAAGTTTGTTCCATTTGATGACCACACTTGTAGAACCACCTGATTTGCTGATTTATCTGCGTGCTTCGGTGCCCAAACTCGTGGAGCATATCCAGAAACGCGGACGTGATTTTGAAAACACTATTAGCATTGAATACCTTACCAAGCTTAATGAGCGCTATGAAGCCTGGATTTCTAATTATAACCTGGGTGAGTTGCTGATTATCAATGTGGATGAAGTGGATTTTGTGGAAAATCCCAAAGACTTCAGCTACGTGGTGGACAAAGTGGATTCTATCCTTTACGGACTTTTCCAGGATGAAAAATACAAAAATCAGAAGGTGTAAGGAAGATATTTTTGCTCATTGAAAAAAGCGCTCTGGAGGTTTGTTCCAGAGCGCTTTTTTTATTAAGAGTATGAATAACTTTTTACCGGAAGCCATTGCTTAATAGTGGAGCTGCCGGGAGTCGAACCCGGGTCCGGACAGACGGCCAGCCTGCCCTCTACACGCTTAGTCCCGATATTGTTTCTCGGCAACAGGTAATGCCTCGGGACCGGGCTCCTGTTGCCACAGCCCGGATTGAAGTACCCAGATAGCCCCGGGCAAGCCATCCGGGGAACCGTTTTTTGGTCTGACACCCCATTGCACCTCGGGAAAAAACGGTTCCACAAAACCCTTGGTGCGGGGTGCTCGCTCTGTCCGCCTCCTGCGGATCAGCTATGGCCTATATTAGGCAGCGAGAGCGTAAGAAGTGTTGTTGGCACTTATTGGTTCGTAGCGATTGTTAACGGGGTTACGCTACCTCCCCGGCGTGCAGGCAGACCCGCCTATCTGCCGTCAAAACCACGTCAGCCCCATATTGTCAAATAACCTAATACTATTGGGCTCACAAAATTAAAAAAATTTCCTCTTAATGTCAACATTCATTAACTTTGGTTTCAAATATTAAAAATCCTGAGGACATGGAAAAAGTAAAAATCGGACTGTTAAAAGAAACTAAGACTCCACCGGACTGGCGTGCTGCTCTCACCCCTACTACTGCCAAAGAACTTCTGGAGCTTTATCCTAATGCACAGGTTTGCATACAACCAAGTGATATAAGAGCATTCAAAGATGAAGAATATATTGCAGCTGGCCTACCACTTAAGGAAGATTTAACCGATTGCGATATCCTCCTGGGGGTCAAAGAAGTAAAGATTGAGACACTTATCCCGGAAAAAACTTATATGTTTTTTGCTCATGTGGCTAAAAAACAGGATCATAACAAGCCTTTGCTTAAAGCCCTGATGGAAAAGAAAATAACTCTTATTGATTATGAATATCTTACCCGGCCCAATGGTGTCCGCATGGTTGCTTTTGGATATTGGGCTGGTGTTGTGGGGGCTTATAACGGATTGCGTGCATGGGGAAAAAAATATAACGAATTTGATTTACCTCCGGCTCATACCTTTGGTTCTCAGCAGAAAATGTATGAGTATATTAAAGAGAACATTAAGCTAACGCGTCCTTTTAAAATCGTTATTACTGGCGGAGGACGTGTGGCCCGCGGAGCTACTGATACCCTCAATGCATTTGGCATCAAGGAAGTTATACCAGAGGACTTTCTTATAGAAAATTTTGATTATCCGGTATTTACACGCCTGGACCCATGCCATTATGTGCGTCATAAGCAGGGAAAGGAATTTGAACTAAAATACTTTTTCCAGCATCCCGAGGAGTTTGAATCCACCTTCCGTCCTTATACGTGGATAGCAGATATGTATATTGCAGCCCACTATTGGGATCCGCGTGCACCAAAATTTTTCACTGCCGAAGACACACGTCATCCGCGTTTCAACATAAAAGTTGTTGCCGACATTAGTTGTGACGTGGATAATGGACCTGTTGGAACAACTTTGCGAGCTTCTACCATAGCTGACCCGTTCTATGACTTTAATCCTCAGACAGGCAAGGAAGAACCTCCATTTAGCCGTCCGGAAAACATTACAGTTATGGCTGTTGATAACCTTCCGGGTGAGCTGGCTCGCGATTCCAGTGAAGCTTTCAGCGCAGTGCTGGTGGAAAATGTTTTTCCGTACCTACTGGGTGAAGATACCGATGGCGTGATAGAAAGAGCTACTATACTAAAAAATGGTCAACTGAC
>CAZYSM010000072.1:0-5396 GCA_964649975.1 uncultured Bacteroidales bacterium
TTTCAAATATCCCACAACCGGGAAACGGAAAATAAATTCCTCTCCGTGTGGTGCTTCCGATAAAGCCTCTGTCAAGTCCTCTCCGGCCTGATGCAATGCCATATGACGACCGCCAGGCCAGAGGAAACTTTTGGTAACATCATACACCTTACCCTTGTAGGCAATATATGCCGGACGGCCTTCTTTACCGTCATACTGCCTGATCTCCTCCAATGTGAAGTAGCGCTTCTCCATAGGATTATTTCAGGAATTTGGAAACAAATGGCGAGGTCTGGTCACTACGCATAAAATGTCCGGATGGCCCTTCGCCAAGGAACTCGGAGAACCACGATTCGTGCTCTATTTCCTCGTGGAGAATAGCCAGAGCCAGGTCGTAAGTACGATGATCTTTTCCGAAAGTCATGTTGCATATCTGCGTATATCCACGCACAGCACAGCGTTCTGCCTCTACCAGAACTTTGAGGATATTCTCAACTGTTAATTCCTCAGGCAAACGGGCTGGAGGACAAGCAGAAATATCATGAAAAGCTTTCATGTCATCCGGCAAACTACCTCCCAGCTCATAAATACGAGGAACAAGAGCCTCAAAATGATTACGGTCCTCAATACGGGCAGCTTCAGCTATCTCTTTCAGAGACTCGCCTTCCAGTCCGATAAGATTAGCCCGCAGAATTGTGTAATAGTAATATGTTGTCAATTCTGCCGAGGCATTCATAATTAACAATTCCAGGAGCTTGTCAACATCAACTCCTGCACGTTCTACCATCTCTCTTGCAACTTTAGCCATAGTAATAAAATTTAAAGTTTAGAAAACGCTTTTTTAAAGCAATTACAAAATAAGAATTATTATTAAATAATAAAAATAATAAACAATTTTTTTTTTATTTTTTAACAAATTTCAAACTAAAAATCTGGAAAAAAAGAGTTTTTTATTTGAAATTCCGATTAAGTCGTTATCTTTGCATCAGATAAAAAATTACCGTAATGTTTTCTGCAACAAGCAAATATGCCATCAGGGCAGTATTATATCTGGGATTACTTCAGAAAAAAAACAAAGAGGAAAATAAAGAGTTCAAGGTTGGGATTAAGAAACTGGCCGAAGACCTGAAAATACCAAGCTATTTTCTGGGAAAGATAATGCAAACCCTGGCAAAAAATAAAATCCTGACTTCTTACAAAGGCCCCAACGGTGGCTTTAGCTTTAACCGTGACATTAATGATATTTACCTAATTGACATAGTGCGTATATTTGACGGAGATGATGTTTTCCATACCTGCCTGCTTGGCTTGCATCTTTGCAACAACGAAAATTTCAACAAGGACGATTGCCCATTTGCCAAAGACATTGACGTATGTGTAGCAAGAATAAACGATTATTTAAGCACTACCTCGGTTGGAAAAATCGTTAACTCACTTGAAAAGCTGGATGATGTTTTTATGATATAAACCAAGTAAGCCACCTGCTAAATCTGACAAAAAATCAAAAAAATCTGCCGAACGGTAGGTCGTCAATATACCCTGCAATATTTCCACACCTCCTCCCAGCAATATCAGGATTATCACGGTAACTAACTTCCCGGCTCCCTCTCTTACCAACAGAAAAGCCAGCACAAAATACAAAAAGAAATGCACCAATTTATCGGCATACGGAATTAACTCCGGACCAGTAGCCTCTGGTAATTTAATGAACGAAAGAACAAGTATAATAATCGTCCACAGCAACGAAAGCCTGTGCTTACTGATAAATCCGTAAATATTTGTCCATATCACTTTTGTTACGCCTTTGGAATTTGTAAGCAATATTAAAAGCCGGTAAGATGGAATAATTTTTTGTTTGTCCCCAAAAATCAAATATATAACCAATGGCTATTGTGGCACTTTTTTTCATACCAAAACCAAAATAAAGAAAACTATAATTCTCCAGCACCTGTCCTGACTTGTGGATATTATAAAACTTCAGAGAGGTTGAAAAATTAAGATTATTGAAAATTTTTGCATCATAACTTATCCCTGCATAATAAAAATATCGGCTGGCAAAAGTAGAAGTATTAAGAAACCAGAAAGCTGTTTGCGGCAATATAAGCGTAGTATCGGCATTAAAACTGTATCTGAAACCTGCTTTTATTGTCAGCTTATCTCCAGAATAATGACAAACCTTACTGGCATTAGTAGGAAAAGTCAAAAACAAATCGTTTTGCATAGTCATTCCACCTGGCAGACGCGGATTAACAGGCGGCAGGATATTATGCCGGCTCAATAGGTTCCATCCATAACCAGCATACACAAGGGTATGCACAGACACTATGGAAAACTTTAAATTAGAAAAAAAGCCTTTTTTATGATTATTATCATAATGATTCCACCATCGCAGCTTGGCCTGCAAATTAGGGAACAACGGCAATACTAAAATATTGGAAGCCAGTTGAACTTTGTCATTAAAATTATACCTGCTTGTAAAAGAGGTGTTAAAGGAAAAGCGTTTTTGCGCTGCAAAATTACTGTTTCCGACATCCCACAGAGGCAGAACAAAGGCCTGAGCCGCAAGATTAAAAGAGAGAAAAAACATAAAAATAAACGTGTAAAACCTGATCATCGGCGCTTTAATTTTCGGATATACTTACGGTGGCGCGCTGCTCTACCAATGTTGATAATACCAGTGGATAGAGTAAACACCATATTTTTACTGGCAAATTCCGGATAAGGAACATATCCTTTATATAGCTTAATCAGGCCTGGCTTAAAACGCAGATTAAAAAACATATCAAAAGTCTCGTTAACTTTAAACTGAATACCCAACCCAAGAACAGCTCCTACATCATAAAAAACAATATTACGGGGAAAACTCGGATAATACCCCTGCAAGGTGTCAACATCTTCGGCATTATATATTTCCTCACGCCACAGAGCTTTGGCAGTGCCCGGAACTATGCCTACATAACCTCCAAGCTCAGTATATATCCAGTCCCAACGTTGTTTCCATACAACCGGAATATGAATATAATTCACGTGGAAAATCTTAGAATCCCTGTAAAAAAGCCCCTGATAATAATATTCTGATTTATAAATTGCGCCCTGCTGAGAATAGTAAACCCCAACCTGTATATAAGTTGACAAATCCATAGGTATATCCCACATAACGCCTGTATAAAGCCCAAAACGCGGAGATTTCATATTCATATCAGTGCTGTCTCCGGTGAGCAAAGCCATATTACTACCTACAACAAAACCTGTAAAACTCTGACTATTAGCAACAAAACCTATAAAGATTCCTATTAATGCAAATAGAAATTTTTTCATATCTCAAAAAATAAATGTTTTTAACAATAACGTAAGATGGCAAAAATTGTTTTTAATCCTGTTTCATTTTTCAAAATTAATTAATTTTGGAAAACAATCTCATAATATTTTAAGTTTTTGTATATGGTTATAAAGCTGGCTTCTTTTGGCATATCTAATCCGCTATATAAACAAGTAATGCAGGTGCGCCGACAGGTCTTTGTGGAAGAAATTGGGCTTGAACCTGAATATGACTTTGACGGATTGGACGATGAGGCAGTGCATTTTCTCCTTACAGTGGACGAACACCCAGCAGGCGCTGCCCGCTGGCGGGAAACAAAGGAAGGCGTGGTCATTGAACGTTTGAGCATCGTAAAAAAATACCGCGGACTGGGACTGGGAACGCTCCTGATCAGATACGTAGTAAAAGACGTCCTCCCTTCCAAAAAGAAAATTTATCTGCTGACCCCGGATTTTCTGGTGGACTTTTTCCGCTGGAACGGTTTTGAAATTGAAGGCGAAAAATTCCAGGAAGCCGGAACTGACCACTACAAAATGGTGTATCAACGCGACGAAAAATCAAGGAAATCGCTCATTTCACGGATTTTCGGAAAGAAATAAACTTCTATGGCTACTAATCCGATTAAGCGACTTTTTGGACAAACAGCAGTTTACGGTGTAACTACTATCCTCGGACGCCTGCTGAACTATTTTCTGGTTCCGCTCTATACCTACACTTTTGCACCGGACCAATACGGCGTGGTCACGGAATTATACGCTTATGCCGTTTTATTGCAAATCCTGCTGACCTACGGAATGGAAACCGGATTTTTCCGCTTTTCCGAAAAAAACTACTCAAAGGACGAGGTCTTTTCCACCGCATTTACCTCGCTCATATCCACGTCCTCGCTATTTGTGCTGATAGTTTTCCTGTTTTCCGACAATATTGCCTCGGCGCTGGGATACGCCAACCACGTGGAATACATAATTTACTTTGCCCTTATCCTCGGACTGGATGCGGTTTCTGCCATATTCTTTGCACGCCTGCGACAACTGAACAAGGTCTGGAAATTCGCTTTTTTCAAAATCCTCAACATCTCGCTGAACATCGGATTTAATCTGTTCTTTATCCTGCTGTGTCCGCACGTGTATGCCAAAAATCCGGACGCGTGGTTATGCACTTTTTACAATCCGCAGGTAGGCGTGGGATATATCTTTATCTCAAACCTCATTGCCAGTGCCGTCACGTTTGTGTTGTTCCTGCCCACACTCGTAAAAATCCGTTATAAATTCAATTTCCGGCTGTGGCTGGCGCTTCTTAGCTATTCCCTTCCGCTGCTTATCACGGGGCTGACTGGCGCTATCAACGAAGTGGCTGACCGTATTATGCTTAAATTCCTTACCGTGGTGCCACCCGGCACTGCGGACCCGCACGACTTTGTAATGTATCAGATTGGCATCTACGGTGCTAACGCCAAGATTGCCGTCATTATGATGCTCTTTGTCCAGGCATTCCGCTATGCGGCAGAACCGTTCTTTTTCTCCTACGCCAAGGAAAAAGACGCTCACCAGGTATTTGCCGATGTTATGAAATACTACCTGATTTTTGCCCTGGCAATATTCCTGTTCGTTGAGCTGTATCTGGACGTGGTCAAATACTTCATCAGTCCGCGCTACTTTGAAGGACTGAAAGTTGTGCTTCCGCTGCTATTGAGTCGTATGTTTGTGGGAATATTTTTCCTGCTCTCCTTCTGGTATAAGCTCACGGACCGCACCCACTACGGAATGGTTATTTTCTTTATCGGTGCTGTTAACACCATTGTGATGAACTACCTGCTCATTCCTCGCATAGGATATATGGGATGTGCCATTACCAGTATGACTACCTACCTGCTGATGGTCATTATCTCCTATCTGTGGGGAAGGAAATATCTGCCCATAAAATATGATTTCCGTAGCATACTGATTTACATCGGCTTTGCCACTGTTTTATTCCTCGGATTTGTGGCAATAAAACATTTTCTAAATCCTTCCTTTGTGGTAAGAATGGTCATTGCCACTGCTTTGCTGCTAACCTACTCCGTGTTTGTCATACGCCGTGAACACCTCTGGCAACCACT
>CAZYSM010000072.1:5496-7324 GCA_964649975.1 uncultured Bacteroidales bacterium
GTCAGGAAGGCTGCATCAAAGCCGGATAGCTCCTCATAATGCACTCGCTTTTCCTCTAATGGTATGCCATTATCCCGGGCAAGATCAATGACATTGCTACGCGTTATACCCGGAAGCACATCCGCCAGAGATGGCGTAATTATCCGCCCCTGTGGCGTAATAAAAAACACATTGGAACGGCTGCCTTCGGTAATAAAATTATCCTCTGTCAGAAGGATAACCTCGTAAATTTTCAGTGAACGGATAAGCTCCTCGGAACGACTGCGAAGCATTGGTTGATATACCTTGGCATTAGGATTTATCCGCCGGGCATTCAGGCTGACCGTGCGCACACCTTTACGGTATGACTCCTGCGAAGGAATAGGAACTGTGGTAAAGAAAAGCGTCAGAATATTTTGCGGCTGCGAGAACAGGTCATTATCAAAGGAAATAAGTATTTTCAGATGGTCCTCGTCTTTGACGCAATTCAAACGGATAATCCTTCGGATTTGTTCAATCAGTTCCTGCGGCGAGAACCACGCCCGGCGTCCGATTATCTCAAGGCTGTTTTCCGTTCGTTTGAGATATTTTTCCAACCATAGCGGAACGCAGTCCTTAATCTTTATCAGTTCGTAAATAGTTGTTCCGTGATTGATAATATCCGGATTAAATTCCGTTATGGGCAAAACCTGTCCATTAAGCAAAAAAACTTTTCCTTTTATCCGATCCATTAGAAAAAATGCTTTTTCCGTCAAATGTAAAACTTTATTCACTTGCCTTAAAGAAAATTTCAATAAAAAATCTGCCATAAAAAAATCCCCTTCTGGCTGCAAGCAGAAGGGAACAAAACAAACTGGAAATAAGGAATTAACTATTTACCGGATTTTAAATACAAATCTTGCCAGGTCGTTCCACATTGCCAGAAGGAACAACATAAAAATTATTGCCAGACCAACCATCTGGGCATATTCAAGGAACTTGTCGCTGGGCTTTCGTCCGGTGATAATCTCCCACAGGGCAAACAAAGCGTGTCCGCCGTCAAGCCCCGGAATAGGCAAAAGGTTAATAATAGCCAGAACGATTGACAGAAAAGCTGTTATGTTCCAGAAATAATGCCAATCCCAGGCGTTTGGGAACAGGTTTCCGATGGTGATAAACGTTCCTACGGATTTATAGGCCTTGGTCTGCGGATTAAAAATCAACTTAAACTGTTTGAGGTACGAATCTATCTGCGTGAATGTCAGTTTTATTCCTGCCGGTATAGCCTCGCTGAGTGAATAATGCTTTGTGCGGATAGGATAGAATTTTGACAAATCCGTATCCGCATACACGCCGAGCAGTCCGGACTGGGGCAGATGCAGGCTGAAAGCCAGAGTATCCCCGCTCCGCAGGACAGTCAGGCTGATAGTGCTGTCCTTATACCTTTGCAAAATCGGACGAGCCTGGTCAAAAAACTCTACTTTTTGCCCATTGATGGCAATGATGCGGTCACCAATTTTTAATCCGGCCTTTTGGGCCACGGAAGTGCTATCCATAAATCCTCCAATAACAAAAGGCAACCGCGGTGAGAAAAACGGACCGTGGTCCAGAACTTTTGCCAGGTCATCATTAGTCAGAACAATGTTCACGGTATCCTGTCCGCGCACAACCTGCAAGCTGTGTGGTTCGTCCAGAATAAGATTAGTAAAAATATCACGGAAGCGTTCTACTTCTTTTCCGTTGACCAACAGAATATAATCGCCATTGCGAAGCCCCAGCTCCTGTCCCAGGCTGTCAACGGCAATTTGTTTCACTTCCTTTGCCGGAAGGTAATCCGTGCCCCAGGTGGCAATAATGGCTATGTAAATAA
>CAZYSM010000073.1:0-3150 GCA_964649975.1 uncultured Bacteroidales bacterium
CGTGTGTCGGTGTGCCCGGCGGCACCAATCCTCCCAGCCTCCTTTTCAAAGGAGGAGTATTCGTGCATTCGTATATTTTTATTCTGCCCAAAATTACATTAATAGGCACGAATAATAACCTCTGTGATCCCCTGCGAAAAACCTGTGTTACACTGTAGTTAAAAATTCATTCGTGGATTGGTGGTGTTTAATTTAGATATTACGAATATTTTAGACTTTCAGACGTTCAAAATTGGAACCGAAAACACCCTGCACCCGTGATATAGAAACAAAAGCCTGGTCGTCTATCTCTTTGATTATCCGCAGGATATGTGCTTTATCCTCCCGGTGGGCTATTGTCAGGATAATATCAAACGGTTGCTTGGAATACCATCCATAACCTTTGAACATTGTTACTCCGCGGTGCAGCCGTTTACTAACTGCTTCGGCTATAGCGTCCGAACGACGCGAGAAAATCATAATCTGATATGACTGTTTTATACCATTGAGCACTACATCCAGTGCATAAGAATTAACGGCCATTACGACAAAACCATAAACCACTTTCTCGGCAGAGTGAAAAACCAGATATGATGAGGAAATAACAAACACATTTAATACAAGAATGATAGATCCTGGGCTGATACTCCGGTATTTGCTTATTACCAGAGCGAGAATATCAAATCCACCAGAATTACCTCCTGCCGAAAATGTTATGCCAAGGCCCGCACCTGCTATTCCTGCGCCTACTAATGCCGCCATAAATTGGTCCTGCACCAGAGGATGTGGAAATTCTTTTTGTAATAACGTGAAAAACAGCGAGTTCAGACTTATGCCTATTAATGTGTTGACTACAAAACGCAGTCCCAGATGTCTGTATCCTATCAAAATAAACAAGATATTTATCCCAAAAATCCACAATCCCACAGGCAAGCCCGTAATATAATACAGCAGTGTGGATATACCAGCTACACCACCTCCAATAATTTTTGACGGAATGAGAAAAGCTGTCCATCCGAAAGCATAAATAAACAGGCCTAAACTTATCCATACATAACTTTGTAAATTGTTTAATATCTTCCGCTTATCCATATTTATGATTTTTCGGTTTGCTTATATAAATTTCAAGTTTTATTTTGTTATTTTGCAAGCCTGAAATGATAAAAAATTATGCTTGAACGATTTTCAAACATAAAAGAATATCAGGACTATTTCCGCAAATTGATAGAAAAGGAGCGGATTGCAGAAAAACAATTTCATCTTGACGAAATAAAACGCCTCCACGGACAGGAGCGCGAACGCCGCGGACGTGCCATATTGCATCTTAACGCAAAATTGGTAGGACAATTCCTTGATTATAAGATTTACCGTTTCGGACGCAGTAAAATGCCTGAACATCAAATCAGCGTAGGCGATATTGTGCTTGTCAGCGGTGGAAATCCGCTGCGGTTTAATCTGGAGGGCACGGTCAGCGCTGTAGGAAATCGTTTCATAGAGGTAATGCTTAGTGGACGCCTGTTTAAATATCCTGAATACCGTCTGGATTTGTTTGTTAATGATATTACATACCAGCGGATGCTACAAGCATTGGAACATCTGCCAGAATCGCTTTTCCCCGTGGATATTCTACTTGGAAAAAAATCGCCGAAACTGGGCAACTCACAAGTCCTTTCAGAAAAGCTCAATCCATCACAAAATAAGGCTCTTTCGCGCGCTCTGGGTAGTGAACTGTTCCTTGTGCACGGACCGCCAGGAACAGGCAAAACAACAACTCTGGCGGAAATCATACGTGCCAGTATAGGACAAAAAATCCTTGTTTGTGCTGATAGCAACGTGGCAGTGGATAATCTGGTGGAGAAATTCACTGATCGGGACATTGTACGGATAGGCCATCCGGCACGGATTGACCAGAGCCTTATGCGTTACAGCCTGGATGTGCGCATCCGCAGGCATCCATCATATAAGAAAATTGAGAAACTGACACGTCAGATAGAACAGCTGCGACGTGATCAGGAGGAGCGCTATATCAAACCATCGCCGAGTAAACGTCGTGGATACTCTGACGAGGAAATTATCCGTATGGGGGAACGTGGAAAATCCGGACGTGGCCTCTCGGCAAAGACAATGGTCAAGATGTCCCACTGGATCAAGTTACAGGAGAAAATCAATTCCTTGTATGATAAACGTGAGAAGCTTACACGGCAAATAGCGGATGAGATTCTGGACAAGGCAGAAATAATCTTTGCTACTAATTCCGGTGCAGGGAGCGAATTCCTTGCCCAGCGTAATTTTGATGCAGTGTTCCTTGACGAGGCAGCACAGGCCACAGAGCCTTCAGCTCTTATTCCGCTAATCCGTGGAAAACGTGTAATAATGGCAGGCGACCATAAGCAGCTGCCGCCTACAATCCTTGCCAGAGATGCGAGGAATTTGGCTTTCACGCTTTTTGAGCGTTTTACCAGACTTTATCCTGAGGCTACAGAGATGATCACTGTCCAATACCGTATGAATGATATAATTTGCCGTTTTCCTTCGTGTGCATTTTATGAATGTCGTTTGACCAGTCATAGTTCGGTTAAAAACATTGTTTTGAGTGATGTAGCTTCCACGGTTAGTGATATGCTCGCAGGAGATGTGCCAATTGTTTTTTATGATACAGCGGGACAATGGCAAGAGAAACAGAAAGCCGGAAGTCCGTCAAGATATAATCCGCAGGAAGCCCTTTTTACTGTGCAGCTGGCTCGTGAATTGCTAAAAATAGGGCTTTTGCCACAGGATATTGGAATTATTACGCCGTATAAGGATCACGAGGAATATATCAAGAAATATATTTCGGAGGTTGAAGTGAAATCCGTGGATGGTTTCCAGGGGCGGGAAAAGCAGGTTATCATAATAAGCCTTGTGCGATCCAATGCAGAGGAACAGATAGGTTTCCTCAAAGACCATCGCAGGATAAATGTTGCTATCACACGGGCAAAGCGCAAGTTAATAATTGTAGGCGATGCTACTACTCTTTCGTCCGATCCGTTGATCAGGGATTTTATTGAATATATCGCGGATAATGGGAAAATTTTGCAGGTGAATTGATGTTTTTCAGCCACGGAAAAAATCAATCCTCCCGGCCTCCTTTTCTAAGGAGGAGTATTCGTTTATTTCAGCCACGAATAACAC
>CAZYSM010000073.1:3250-7239 GCA_964649975.1 uncultured Bacteroidales bacterium
TCCCGGCCTCCTTTTCTAAGGAGGAGTATTCGTTTATTTCAGCCACGAATAACACAAATGGACACGAATAAAAAATTGTGCATTCTTAGTATTTATTTTTAGCCACGGAAAAATCAGTCCTCCCGGCCTCCTTTTCTAAGGAGGAGTATTCGTTTATTTCAGCCACGAATAACACGAATGGGCACGAATAAGTACTCTGTGAGACTCTGTGAAAACCTCTGTGATACCCTGTGGTAAAAATCATTCGCGCATTCGTAGCATTAAAGATTGAAAAAGTCCTATGCAGGATTATTTTTTGAATATCTTATCCCACAGCAAAATTATCAGCACGCTCAGCAGTGTGGTTATCAGAAATACGGACCTGGGCATTTTCCAAAACAAAAGCAACAATACAAGCGTAGGAATGAGTATGGAATAAAAAGCTGCATCAGACGAGGTATGTTTGCTATACAGCCCTGCAAAAATTGCCGGAACAAAAATCAACGCCTGATAAGTTATCAATAGCGACAGACGGACAATATCCGGGATAAGCCAGGCAACAACAAAGCCCAGCAGTCCAAAGCCAATTGTTATTCCACGTGCCAAAAACATATTTCTTTTATCTGCCGACGGAAAAAATATCTTGAATAGAATCGCCGAACCACCTACTACATAGCTATCTATGGAGGACATTATCACGGCAAGGATGGCAGCATAACCAATTCCTTGCCAGTGTGGTGGCAGCACCTTTTCCATAAACGCAAAGATTGCTTGATTTTTGTCTGCTATGTGCAGTAAAGCTGCTGCCTGTAATCCTATCCATAAGATTATCAGCGATATGATAATCACAAACGGAATTGTCAGAAGGAAGGAACGGCGTGCCACCTGTGGACTCTGTGCAGAAAAAATCCGCTGCCAGTGCGAAGTATTGCCCAGGAAAAGAAATCCGCTCAGCAGTACTATGCCCACAAACCATCCCACACCGCCAAAGGCAAACGGATCAAGATGTCCGGGTGGAAGGGCACGTAGCAATCCGTGCAATCCGCCAGTGAGGCGGTTGCCCATTAATGCCAGCACGGAAAACACAATGAGGATAATCCAGAACTGGATAAAGTCCGTGATAATGTCAATTTTCAGTCCGCCCATAGTGGTATAAAGCACTGTGATAAAGGCAGTAAGCAGCAGAGCCCAGGTGTATTCCATTTTAGTCAATACACTTGTGAGCGAGGCAATAGCAACCGCCTGTGCGCCAATCCACACCACAAGCAGGAATATTTGCAGCACAGCTGCAAGGATTTCATTTTTACGGTCAAAACGTGCAGCAAAAAAATCTACCACAGTATAGGCTTTATACTCATCGCCCATCTGCTTGATTTTCTTTGCAGTGATGGCAAGGATAATCATTCCGAAAATATAAGCAGCTGGCAGTGCCAGTCCGTAGGAAATTCCAGTATTATATACTTCGGCCACTATTCCGACTGTTCCGCCTGCGCCCACCACTGTGGCAACAGTGGAAAAAGTCAACAGCCACAGGCTTGTGCCACGTCGGTTGGCAAAGTAATCCTCTATGTCCTGACGGCGTGAAAAATACCAGGCTACAGCAAAGAGCAATACAAAGTAAATCAGTAGGATAACAAAGGTTGTAGTCATATCAGGCTTGATTTTAACGACATAATAATTTAATAAATTTTTGTGATAAAAACCAAACTTCCTTGTGATGTGCGAGGGATAGGAGCGGAGACAGGGCGCAGGCAGGGCCGTGCTATGACGCGAGCGAGGAGGCGATCAGAGTAAGCCACCACAGCCGCCTGTCATAGCCGGCCGTGACAAGCCCTGCCGCAGCGGATAGCCCGACCCTCGCCCGTAAGCCATAAAAAGTGGAATTTTGTTTAGTTCTACGGATTGAATGTTCCAGACAAAGGCGGGCGAGGGGCGCACCCAAAATAAATATTAGATGCGCCCGTGGTAAAATCAGTTATTGGCAAAGAGTAATGAGTAGTCGCGCAGAGCGGCTTTGTTAGCCCAGTCCTGCGGGATAAAGCGCCAGTTGTTGTCTTTGGTCGGGGTGACGACCTTTTTTTGGCGGAAATATTGCATAATGTAATAGCGGATGTCGCGGTCGGTAGAGTGTATCAGTCGTGCTTGCAAGCTGTCTTTGGGTATTCCGGCGCCACGGACGAGGTGTCCTCCGCCGCCATTTCCGCGGTAAGAGTTGATGGCCACAGTGTAGTAAGCAGCTGTGTCAAAGGGCTGTCCGTTGCTCAATCCGGTGATAGTGATGCGTTGGCCAGCAGGTTTGGTCACATCAACAGTGTAGTTGATGCCCTGTGCGTTGTCAAAATTGTAATAGCGGTTTTTCAGGTGTCCTTTGTCGTCCATTAGCAGCAGGTGGTCGTTGGGTGAGTGCATAGTGTTGGCCCAGAGTGAGTAAGAGTATTCCAGATATTTTTTTATCTCGCTGCCTTTGAGGCGCATTGTGTAAAGCATATTTTCGTAGCGGTAGAGGGCAAACATTTGTCCAACAGTCACGGGACCGGCAGGTATTATGGGTTTGTAGCCCAGGGGAGCAGCAAATGACAACTGGGCACCGGATACTTTCAGCTGAACGCGGTGTATCAGGTCAATGAAGGTGTTATCGCCGAAATAAGCCTTGCGTCCGTCCAGAGTGTCGGTGAGGATGCCAATGGTGTCGGAAACATATTTTTTCACTTTGAGGAAATCAGGCCAGAATTTATGTATGAAATCCGGGTCAGGCTTGATGGTGTCGGTAGCAATAATTTTACCAGTTACTAATTTTTTATAAACTTTTTTGTCCGGGTCCCAGGTAAGTTTGATAGTAGCGTGGCCAACATAACGGGCTTTGGAACCTGGGTCAATGACCAGGACGCTGTCGCCCCAATCAGTTTTGACATATTGCATAAATACGTCGTGGTCGTGTCCGCACAGGATGAGGTCAAATCCAGGGACTTTTTTAGCCACCAGTAACGTAGCGTTTTCGTTGCAGCACTGGGAGCTGTCCTGGCCGTCGTAAGTCCAGTCGTGACCAGCGTGGAACAGACCGATAATCAGGTCGGGGTGTTCCTTTTCTTTGATGATTTTTACCCAGTGACGTGCAGTTTGTATCATATCGTCAAAACGCATTCCTTTGTATAGCACGGGCGGAAGCCAGTTTGGAATACCCGGAGTGGTCAGGCCCAATACAGCTATTTTGATGTCGCCCCGGTGGAGTATGACATAAGGCTGAAAATATGGTTTGCCTGTTGCAGTGGATACAGTATTGGCCGAAAGCCAGGGGAAATCAAATTCCTTAACCAGACGGTCATAGACTTTGTGTCCGGCTTCTATGTCGTGATTGCCCACGGTTGCAGCATCATAACCCATATAATTGAACATACGCGAGACAATATGCTGGTCCGTGGTGTCAACAAAATTGTAATAATAAACCGAAGGGTCACCCTGTATAATATCGCCGTTATCCAGCAGGATAGTGGCCTGGTCAGTGTTGGCACGGATGTGTTTGATGTAAGTATAAGCCTGGGCTAACGAGTGGTCAGCAGTATCGTTGTAAACAAAATTGTAGGGGAAAAGTTGTCCGTGCACATCCGTGGTTTCCAGGATGTTAATGGTTAAATCTTGATGCTTTTTCTGGCACGCAGAGAAAATTAATAGCAGTGCCATTAAGGTGAAAAATAACCGTTTCATATCTTTATTGTTTTAATTTTTCCTTTTGGAACAATAAATTTAGTTTTTCCTCAATAAAATTAAAAAAATATTCGTGCATTAGTGGCTTTTAGTTAACATTCCCGCAAGTCTTTTGACTTGTGGGATACGAAACTGGGCAGACTTGCGTTCGCCTGACCCTGCGTCGTCCCATTCGGGACTGGTTTTGTGGCTCTCGCCACAATTCCCACGACTGCCGTTGTGGGTTAGGAATAGGTCGTCCTCGCACGGCTCGGACTGTTTTTTTCGCCCTGCGGCAATTGCCAACCCACATACGGATAACAGGCATC
>CAZYSM010000074.1:0-5728 GCA_964649975.1 uncultured Bacteroidales bacterium
GGTCCCTATCTGCTGTGGGCGTTGGAGACTTGAGGGGGCCTGCCTCTAGTACGAGAGGACCGAGGTGGACGGACCTCTGGTGTACCTGTTGTCCCGCCAGGGGCACCGCAGGGTAGCCATGTCCGGAAGAGATAAGCGCTGAAAGCATCTAAGCGCGAAGCTCGCCCCAAGATGAGGCCTCCTTTGAGGGTCCTGGGAGACTACCAGGTTGATAGGCCGCAGGTGTAAGGTCAGAGATGGCCTCAGCCGAGCGGTACTAATCACCCAAAAACTTCTTCGCCGAGTGCTTTGCTCCTACGCCAAGTCAATATGTCTAAAGATATTTGCTCTTTGCAAGAAAAAGCAAGGGTGCCTATACCGGCGGTGTCCCACCTCTTCCCATTCCGAACAGAGAAGTTAAGACCGCCAGGGCCGATGGTACTGCCCGAAAGGGTGGGAGAGTAGGTCGGTGCCCACTTTATTTAAAGGACGCCTCATTGAGGCGTCCTTTTTTTATAATCTTATCAAGCTTTTCTTACTTTTTATCTCCGTGTAATAGGTGTTTGTGTAAATTTTTTGAAATTCTGGCATTTTTTTTGAACCTTTGCTGTGTGTTTATCGTATAATTAACAAAAATAAAAAGCTCGCCTATGATGTAGATTTACCCTCAACTTAAAAAGAGGGGATGATGTTTAAATCCGACCTGTCAGACAATCAGCTTATTGCAAATTTTAAAAACGGTGACCAGCATTCGCTGGACATTCTTTTGGCACGTTATAGTTCCAATGTTTATTCTTACATTTTGATGATGGTGAAAAATCAGGATCTTGCAAAGGATTTTCTGCAGGAGACTTTCATCAAGGTCTTTGAATCTATTAAGAACGGAAAATATACCGATAGGGGTGCTTTCCTGTATTGGGTGATACGTATTGCACATAATTTAGTTATAGATTATTATCGCAGGAATAAGAATTTTCCTACTGTTTCCAATGATGCTGCTGAATATGATTTGTTTAACTCACCTAAATTTGCGGATAAAAATATTGAGGATTTATTAGTTGAGATGCAGACGCACAATGATTTACGTGATTTGATTGAAAAATTGCCCCGCGAACAAAAGGAAGTAGTTTTGTTACGACATTATGGAGGATTGAGTTTCAAAGAAATTGCAAAAATCACTAATGTTAGCATCAATACAGCCTTGGGCAGGATGCGTTATGCCTTAATTAATTTGCGTAAGCTCATTGAAAAATACAAGGTTAATCTTAACTATGAATAAATTTTTGTGCAAGGGATTGAAGCGGAAATAGCCGCAGACGGAAAATTAGAACGATAACAGCGAGGAGGCGAGCAGAGTAAGCCACCGCAGCGTTAATCGTTCTTTTTTGACGTCAAGGCTATTTGGAGCGGAAAGCCCGGTCCCGTTGTATTTAGTCACGCCTTTTGTCTCGGGGATATGAATAAGCTTGGGCAGGAGTATGTGGCAGAGCCACGGGGATAAGGGATGCACCCAAAAAAATAACCGCCTTAAAAAAAGGCGGCTTTTTTGTATTAAGAGAAAATGATTTCCCGCGGGAAATTATAGGGATTATTGCGTTTATATTGCGATGCCAGGTGTCGTTGAATGACAGGATGATCATTGTGTTTAGAAGTGTCTGCGAAGTATTCTTTCAGAATTTTGTCCACTTCGGAATATGAAGTAGCGCCGAGTTGTTCCAGGTCACTGTTAGTTATACCCAGTCCGTCGGTAGGAGTTGCATTAATGCAGTCCCATAAGGCCTGTGCCTGTTGGGGATTAGCTTCGGTTTCGGCAATGAATTTAGCCATTTCGTAAACTTCTGTTTTCCATAGATTTTGTATCATTCCAAGGTCGCCAACATCTCCGTGTAATGTCCAGAAACCGAGCAGTAGTTCAGTATAATTATCTGTTGACAGAACTATTCCGCGATTTTTTGCAGCCAGGTCATAGAGGTATATCATTCGCATGCGGGCTTTAATATTTCCCATTCTGATTTTGAAGTTCACGCTGGTTTTGTCCTCTTTGTCAAGGTCTTCCACGATATATGGTTGTAGCAGACGGTATGCTTCGGTCAGGTCCACATGGCGAAAGTCTGTGCCAAAGGCCTTACCCACTTTGATAGAACGCTCAATTTCGTCCTGTTTGTTTGATTCAATTGTTATACTACGGGTAATTAGTGGTATGTTCAGGTCAATAGCTACTTTGTGTGCCAGAGCTGCGGTAAGAGCACTGTCAATGCCTCCGGATACACCCAGAACCATTGCCTGGAGCTTGTGGGCTGTAAGATATTTTTTTAGATGATTACGAATGTTCTCCACAGCCTTTTTGTAGTTGATTTCAGTCATTTTTCCGGATTTTTAGTTTGTGTTCAAATATAAAAAAAGGGAGGCAATTTTGCCTCCCTTTTTTTATGTGAAAAGGTATTTTAATCAAAGAATGTATTGGATTCATTTGCCTGTTTAATCATTAAAGCGTATTCTTTGTCTGTAATATCATTGTAGTAGAAGTTGACCGGATTGACAGGTTTTCCGTTAATGCGCACTTCGTAGTGAAGATGTGGGGCGGTGGAACGACCTGTATTACCGACCAGCCCTATAAGGTCACCTCTTTTAACTTTTTGTCCGGGTTTTACCAGGATTTTTTCCAGGTGTGCGTAATAAGTCTGGTATCCAAAACCGTGAGATATGACAACAATGTTTCCATATCCTCCGGAAGAGTAGTCAGCTCTGACGACAACACCATCCCCCGTAGCATATACGTGGCTGCCACGATGAGCTGACAGGTCAATACCTGTATGGAATTTAAGGACGTGGAAAATAGGATGAATTCTATATCCAAAAGGCGAAGAAAACCTGATAATATCTTTGGTAGCCAGAGGTTTAATAGCAGGTATGGACGAAGCTCTTAGTTCCTCGTTGGAGATTACGTTTATAAGTTCTTTATAGGAATTCTGCTGAATACTAACTTTTTCTGCGAGTATTTTAAGTTTTTTCTCAGATTCACGGATAATAGAGGATGCCGATAAATTTTTATTTACGCTACCACCTATACCAGCGTGCCGCCAGGTCTGAGGAACTTGAGGTAAGCCAAAAACATTCCTATAAATATTATCATCATTTTCCGCAAGTTGGTTAAGCTCTTTGTCCAGCTGGTTAATTTTCTGATTAAGCTGATTGAATTTATGTGTTAGTTCCTGTTTTTGCGTTAATAAGTTATATTCTCCTGGTGTGGTGTATGTGGTTATTAAATAAGCAGTAAGAATAACCGCAATTGCAAAAGAAGCAAATAGATATGGGAAGGAAGATAATAAAAAGCTTTTTATGTTTATTTTTTTCTTTTTGACTTCAAGAGTGTCTAAATCAATTATATAACCTTTCATTTTTACTAAAATTATGAATTAAAAATCAAAAAACGAATTTGAGAAAAATTTACTAACTCTCTGTTATCAAAATTATTTAATAGAAAATTAAAAACCAAATTTTTTATTAAAAAGTTTTTAACATTTTTGTAAAAGTGCTTGAAAAACAATCCGATGCGAGTTAATAAAATTTAAATAAAATGATTTTATTATAATAACATCAAAATCAATACCAAAGATTAATCTTTTTTGGTGAAAATGCAAGTTGTTTTAAAACAGCTATTTGTACTAAAGTTTTTTGATAAAAATTTATATTTTTCTTAAAAGAAAAAATATTTTGTTATGAGTAACGGCAAGTTATACACACCAGTAAAGTTACTCGGATTACTCGGCGGTTTGTTATTATTTATTTTCATAAGTTTCCTGGATATTAATCCAGGTAATAAACAGACCACCTATATGCTTGGAGTAGCTGTTTTAATGGCTATATGGTGGATGACCGAAGCTGTGCCTATTGCCATTACGGCTTTGTTGCCCATAGTTTTTTATCCGCTATTTGGGATTATGGATGGGAAAACGGCCTCTTCCACTTATTTTAATCACATTATTTTTCTGTTTATAGGTGGCTTTGTTGTGGCTTTGGCAATGGAAAAGTGGAATTTACACAGACGTATAGCCTTGAAAATATTGCTATGGATAGGTGTTAGTCCCAATAAGATTTTAATAGGTTTTATGGTAGCCACGGCATTTTTGTCAATGTGGATTTCCAACACAGCCACAGCCATGATGATGGTTCCCATAGTGGTATCGGTGCTGGCTCATCTGGAAGAGAAGTTAGGTTCGGATTATGTTAAGAAATATTCCATAGCTCTGCTATTAGGCGTTGCTTATAGTGCTTCTATCGGAGGTATTGCCACTCTGATAGGAACCCCACCTAATATTGCTTTTTCCCAGATATTTGCGCAGACCTTTCCGCAGGCACCGGAAATAGGCTTTGCCCAGTGGATATTATTCGGATTACCTTTGTCGGTGGTAATGTTGTTCTTTGCCTGGTTGGTTTTGTATTTACTTTTTGTGCCTAAGCAAAAAGTTGAGGCGGAGACACGTGAAGCCTTGATGGAGGAATATAATAAATTGGGAAAAATCAGCTATGAGGAAATTGTAGTGCTGATTAGTTTTATAATCCTGGCTCTTTTATGGCTTTTCCGTTCGGGATTTGATATTAGTATGGGCAAGATGAATTTACACATGCCGGGATGGGCAAAGCTATTCAAGCATCCGAAATATTTTAACGACGGCACAGCTGCTATTTTAGTGGCTCTGGTGCTGTTTATCATTCCTTCGCGTGATAAGTCGCAGGCAATAATGGATTGCCAGAGTCTGGCTCGTCTGCCATGGAATATAGTTTTGTTATTCGGAGGTGGCTTTGCTCTGGCCAAGGGCTTTGAGGTGTCGGGTCTGTCGGTATGGATTGCTCACCGTTTTGAGGCTCTGAGCGGATTGAATATTGTTTTATTGGTGGGGATAATATCGCTTGTGGTGGTGATATTAACCGAGTTTACTTCCAACACTGCTACCACGCAGATGGTTTTGCCAGTGCTGGCTTCAATAGCAATAGGTATTCATATTAATCCGCTTATATTGATGTTACCGGCTACAATAGCTGCTTCCCTGGCCTTTATGCTTCCGGTGGCTACTCCGCCGAATATAATTATTTTTGGCACAGGCAGGGTCACTATTCCGCAGATGCTTAAAGCTGGAATTATTCTGGATATAATCGGGGTATTTGTGCTTCTGGCTGTGATGTTTTTGCTTGTGATGCCTTTGTTGGGGATTAATGTGCATGATTTTCCGGTATGGGCAATTGTTAAATGAGTTTTGTTGTTTTTGGGCGTTCCCGGGGCTGCCCGTACTGTGTATTTAGCCATCCTTGGTCGGGTATTATAGTCAGGGCAGTCCCGGTCGGGTGCATTGATCAAATTCTCTTTGGCGGGCTGTGTGCAGGGCGGCTGTGCGTGGAGATCTGTTCCATCGCCTCCGCCAGCCGCCCTGCACGACTTTTGGTGTACTGTTGTGGTGTTTAGATGCTGGTAACGCTTGGCTTTTGCAGTGGTTAACATTTTTGCTGCCAGGCCACATTGCTAAATGTTGGCCGACCCTGTTTCCTTATAGTTTAGTGTTATCAGCATTTGCATTTTACGGATATGCTAAAGGCGGCAGATACCCTGCTATTGATACCTGGGATGTGGGCATCCACGGATTTTCTATGGGGCCAGGCTTTTGCTAATAATGGCGCGTATAGCTTTGTGTTTGCATCACAGCCCGCCAGCAGATCATAAACGCGCCGCCCTCTAACGCCAGGATGTTATTCC
>CAZYSM010000074.1:5828-7231 GCA_964649975.1 uncultured Bacteroidales bacterium
ACAGCCCGCCAGCAGATCATAAACGCGCCGCCCTCTAACGCCAGGATGTTATTCCCAGTCTAATAGGCGTTTTTCTCCGGAAATTTTTTGAATATCTGCAATGTCCTGGGTCACTTCCAGTACTCCGCGGTAGTTTCCTTGTTTGTCGCGTACAGCAAAGTATTGTATCAGGAGGTATTTGTCCTTGAAATGTATCCAGAAGGATGCACTGTTGCGTGTACCTTTGCGGAATTCGTCCACTATTTTGTTAACGATATGCACGCTGTCCGGAGGGTGGCAGTTTTGCACTTTCCGTCCGATGATGGCTTTGGTACGGGGGAAGGCGCGGTCCGGCGAGTCGGAGAAAAATTTGACCTCGTCGTTTTCGTCCACGTATGTAATATCCAGCGGCAGATGACGGAAAATGAGTGCTATTTGTTCCGGTGTGAGATAGCCTGTGCCAAGGTCAATAGTTTTGTCTGTAATATCAGTTTGTTTAGTGGAAGTTGTGGATATTTCGGGCAGAGTGACAAAGGTTAATCCTATTTCGCTGGCCTGTTCAAAGTTGGCATCTATTTTCGTGGTGTCCACAGTTTCCAGAAGAACAGGGATGAGCACGTGGTTTTCCCTGAAAATAAGCGTATATGCGTCAAAGAATACTTCGGCGGAGATTTTGAACATGGTGTCAAAGTCGGGTTCGGTGGCAGAGAGGATTTTTACAAGTTTTTTGAGTTTATCCACAACAATGTCCTGGATATACCACAGTAGTTGCAGGCATTTGTGGTTAGGCCAGTGTTTTTCGGCAATGGGAAAGATGATGTTTTGCAAAAGGCTGTAATGTTTGTTCAGGTTTTGCAGGGTGCGGAATTTTTCCAGCAGGATTTGTCTTGTCTCGTCCTTGCGATTTTTGGTATAATCTTTCAGTATAGGCCGGATTTCTTGCAGGAAAGCGTCTATTTTTTCATTGTCCTTGCGGATGAAATAGAGGAGTGTATTTTCTGCTGGTTCAAGTGCAGGATATGATTTGAGGATTTGATATAGTAGATTGAACAGCTTATTGGATACTACCTTGACCTTCTGGATGTAGTTTACTTGTTCCATCACTAGGTCAAAGGCTGGTAAAATATCCTTGGGAATGAATTTGATGTTGAGGATATCCAGATCTTTGACCAGTTGTGCACCATTTTCGCCATTAATCAGGCGTATCATAAACTCGGCCAGGATATTAGCACGTTGTTCTATTGTGTTGGATATTTCGGACATAGGAAAAGTATTTTTTTGAATTTTTTTTCAAAAGTAGCAATTTCCTTGAAATTAAAGCCACGAATACACGAATAATTAAAGTCACAAATGCACGAATGTTCACCTCCTTAGAAAAGGAGGCTGGGAGGATTGATTATATTAATGCCACAAATGCACAAATA
>CAZYSM010000075.1:0-6793 GCA_964649975.1 uncultured Bacteroidales bacterium
CCAGGAGATTTGGGACCAAGAATTAAAAAACTTATTGAAGAAGAAAAGAAAAAGAGAGAACAAAAACAAAATAATGATAAATAGCGGATATATACCCAGTAATTCCGGAAAAATAGACTTAAAAAAAATACTTCCATAGTATTTTTAAGTCGGAGAAAACTCTCTCTATTCAGCTAACTCTCTTATAATTAATTTATAAAAATAGGACTTAATTGTGTGATAGGAATTTTTTGTCCTTATAATTAATTGATAGATAAGAAAATACACATCACCTTTTTTGTGAAAAATAAAAATCCATCAATATTGCAAATTATTGATATATAACATATTTCCAATGTAACGGATATAGAGTTAAAAATTCGCAAAATTTAAATTATTCTAAAAATAGTATTTTATTAACTCTAACAGAACCCTAAAATTCTAATGAGATATTGAGGATAATTTTCATCATAAGATTCTCGTGGGCATTTTGGGACAATGAAAATTATTACTTAATTATTACAAATAGCAGATATAATCAATTAATGTATTAATTGCGTGTTAGAAATTAATAGAAATTTATCTATCGCCGTTATATTCTTGATTTGCTGAAATCAGAGCGGAAACTTCGGATTCAAGATAAAGCTATCAAAACCCTGTCTATCAGATTATTGAACCACACAGGAAGCACATAGATATTTAAATTAACCGCGAAAGCAACAACGGCAACGCAAAGATTTTCATCTTTTTATTTTTTTACTCCCTACCCCACTAAGTGCAAAAAACTATTCCTGAGAAATTGAAAAACTTTATTTTTTATGCTTTTTTGTATAATTTGCTATAACCGAAAAATTATAAAAATGAAAAAGCTTGGCCTGTCCTTCCTGCTTGTTATGATAGGAATAATCACATCAGCCCAGGAAAAATACAAACTTGTGCCTACGGCAGAATATGCCTCGTGCACAGATTATGCCCTGTATCAAAAAGTTGACCTACCACGGAATATTGCCAATGCCCTGGTATGTGCAAACATTGCCAACATCCACGGGGATAATCTGACATTTATGCGTGGGGACTCTGTAATTATCTATAACCTGCGGACAAAGAAACAATCCCTTCTGTTTGTCAATTATCCTGACATTGACGGCATCAGCGGACCAGTGTGGTCGCCCAGCGGTGATAAGCTTATGTTTGTAATCATCAACCAACAGCAAAAACACGGATACCGCAGCTTTGCACGGATTATTGTCCTGACAATAGACAAAAACAACAGCGTTATCCGCAAGCAGAAATTTGACCGTCCGGTGAACTTTGTCTGCGCTGGCGACTGCTTTGCCCAGCCCGACAGTGACTTCTTTTTCAAAGACGACAATACAATCGGCTACCGCAGGAATGAAAATATTTCCGACCGCCCCGGACAGATTGAGTATATCAAGCTGTGAAACAGAGAGATGCGGAATTATGAAATTGAATATTCCCGCCAGAGAAAACTCTGGCGGGAATGTGGAAGAGAAGCGAAAATTGTGAAATGTGTTCAAAAAGGTAAAAGCCAAAGATCACTGTTAAGACAATGCTTGTATTTTTAAAACGTTATTTTTTAAGTGAATGGATAAAAATACATTAGTTGGATATTTTATTATTCAACTCCTCATAAACGTCTAAAAATATAATCTTTTTCCAAATTCCTGATGCGTTCAAAAAGTCAAACTATATGACACAGAAGGTATAATAGGAAATAAACTTTGCTGATATATTTTTACTTTTCCGTTTTCTTGCTTCAGATAATAAAAATATGGATTTTCCCTGTTGTAAGCATTGTAGATACTTATAGTCCATGTACTGACACCATGCTTAACTTTTTTGTTGAAATTTAGCCCCAAATCCAACCTGTGATATGGTTTCATACGGTATGCATTTCTGTCCGAATAAATATAAGCTACCCTGCCGTAAGTAAAGCCGTAAGGATTAATAGCATTTATATCCTGTGAAACCAAGGAAGCGTCATCAGGGACAGCATATAATCCCACAGGCAATGTAATAGGATATCCAGAGCCAAAAGTCCAAGCAAATGAAAAGGACAAATTCCTTGTAATATTTCTGATAAAAACAATATTTATTCTATGGCGACGATCATATTTAAACGGATAGTACTTGCCAGAATTAATTTGTTCAAATTTTCGTAAAGATTTTGCATAAGTGTATGAAATCCAGCCAGTATTTTTTCCATATTTTTTCCTTATAAAAAGTTCTATTCCATAGGACAAACCTATGCCCCCATGGGCGATTTTATCCTGCCAGTTTTCTGCATTGCCATTAAATACAGCTCCTTCTTTATATGCAATCAATCCAGAAGATTTTTTATAATAAGCTATCATACTAAATTCCAACCTATTATCATTAGTACTGGAAAAAAAGCCTAAACTATATTGCAAAGCAGTAGAAGGACTGAACTCTTTGCCCGAAGGTATCCAGATATCCGGAGTTAAACCAATGGAATTACTTGTTAATAAATGAACTGTTTGAGACATTTTAGACAATCCTGCTTTAAACGAAAAGTCATCGGAAAATATAATAGTTGAAACAAAACGTGGTTCCAGATAAATAAAATTCTTGCCCTGTATGCTATAATCAACCAGATTAAAACCTAAATTCAATTTGACTATGTCTTTTAAATTAATTCTGTTTTCAATAAACATTCTGTTTTCAAAAGCTTGATACGTACCAAAACTTGAAGTATGCTCATTTTCAAGTGTGTCACTTTGTTGAATTTTTACATAGGAAATACCTGGATTAAAATTATGGATAGCAGAAGTATAGCCAAAAACAATGCGTAAAAACCTTAGGGCATTATAATCAAAAATACTCTGAAGCGTTAAATCACTGATTTTTGTATTAAAATTATATTCAAAAAAATTGTTTTCCTCTTTATTCTTTGCCCGAAATATATCATCAAAATGGTAAAGAGTATAGGCAAAAGTAGTGTTAACAAAAAAGTCATGAGAAAAAATATAATTCCATCTCAAGGCAGCCAGACGGTTTCCCCAGGTTCGCCTCATTTTTAAATATTGATTATCGTTAAAAAGGCGAGAAAAATTCAAGCCCAGCTTGTCGTCTCCGGTATAAAAACTTAAAAATAAATGGTTTTTATCATTTACCTTATAATTCACCTTGGCATTAAAATCATAAAAATTATATCCCAGACTTTGCCCCTGATTACCAAGTAATGTAAGAAACTTCATTAGTCCTGACCAGGGAAAAGTTCTGAAAGAAAAAAGAAAAGAAGCCTTATTTTTAATTACAGGTCCTTGATATAACAGTTTTGCACTTAAAAATCCCAGACTAAAATTTCCATGATAATTGAACATATCCCCATCTTTCATTCGTATATCCATAACAGAAGAGAGACGTCCATAAAATCTTGCAGGGAAGCCACCTTTATAAAATTGCACAGATTTTATTGCATCCATATTAAAAACCGAAACAAAGCCACCAAGATGCCCTACGTAATACAAAGGTACTCCATCCAATAAAATCATATTTTCGTCACTATAACCTCCTCTGACATTAAAGTAAGAACGTCCTAAATCTGTTCCTTCTATCCCTGGTAACATCTGCACTGCTTTCATGGGATCAGCTTCCGATCCTAATACGGGCATAAGATTAATCTGTCTGACAGGTATATCAAATTTTCCTATATCAGTAGTCTTTGTCTCAGGTATCCGGGCATAAACAAGGACTGTATCCAACCTGTTATCAGAGCGCAACCTGAAAATAACAGTATGATTTTGGTTTAAAATCACAATTTTCTCTTCTGGAAGATAGCCTGGATAACTTGCTTTGAGAAAGACTGTGTCTTTTTCCTTCTTAATTCTTATTACAAAATACCCAAACTCATTTGTAAATACAGCATTACTTGTTCCTTTTACCATCACAACAGCACTTACCAATCTTTCTCCTGTGTGAACATCTTCTACATATCCGTTTATAACAACACTTTCCTGAGCTTTAATTAAAAATGATTGCAATAAAAGCCAAATAAATAATACTCCCCTTTTCATTGTTAATAAGTTATTGATGAACCAGAAACAAAGATAGTGTCAATATATTGCACATAACCGGCAAAAATACCGTACCCACCGGCTATATTAGTAAATAACTGAACAGGATCCCCAAGAATCTCATAACTATCGGTTTGTTGATTATATAAATGTTTGATCAAGGATTTTCTGTACAAATAAAATTGTTTGCTTATCTCTCTGAATATCAAGAAAATTCTATATTTGCCATAAGTATAAACATTATGTCCATTTTCCTGATACATTTCCCACCAGGGCAGGTGATAAAGCACATCTAAGGTTTTGGTCTGTCCATCAAACAAACTGTCGGAAAAAGGCAATACAGCAGGGGAATAATCCAGAATATCCTCAGCTTTTATTGAATTATCATAACTAAACAATGGCACAGATAAGAACTGATTACTCAAAGAATCTTCCCAGAAACGTTTAACCAATAGCCGAACCTCATAATAATTCTCTTCTCCTGCTTTATCATGAAAGGTAATAGACACACGGTTAAAAGGCAAAATCAAATCTCCGTCCAGATCCGGATTATTATCCGCCACTGCGAAATCTTGCTGTTCAACCTTTATTATATCTACTCCTTGCGGAATATAGCTAAAGCCTGCTAACCGATGTCCATCAGGCGTCTGAACTTCCAGAGTGTACATTTTCCCTATTTCTGGAAAAATCCGTGACAAATAAAAGCCATTGCCCACATAATCAAAAGTATCAATCACCCTGTTATCCTGACTCAAGATACATTCTGCTCCTTCAATCACACCAAAAAGGCTGTCGTTCAATCCAGAAGTTTCTGTCAGCCTGAGCCTGAACAAACTGTCTGGCGAAAATAAACAGTTTACAACAGGCAATTTCTCTATTTCAGGCACAGGCACTTCTATAGGTTTAACGCATCCTGTCAGAAAAAACAAAACAAATAATGCAATCAGTCCAAAATATCGGATAGCCATATTGCATCAATGTTTCAAATAATAACTCACCCCAAACATCACAACAGTAAAATAAGCACTGTTTTCCACTCCCTCAAAATAGAAATGAGACATTATCTCCTGGCTTAGTTGCAAATTCAAAACTATGCGAGGCAAATGATAAGTCAAACCTGCTGTAATTTCAGGAACATAAGTCCTGTATAAATCATCTTTTCCTACATAAAAACTATTAACAAAACCCAGTAAAAAACCTATACGCTTATGATATTCTACTGTAAGGGGTATCTGACAAAAACCATAATAATAATTGCCTTCCCCTGCTCCAACATTTACCATTTTAAAACTTTTAACAATATAGTTTACCCCGGTTCTCAGTTCAATTTTTTTGTAATTATATCCTACTTCCAGCCCCAGTTCGGAAGAAATCCAGGGCTTAAAAGTACCAGAAATCCTATTGCCGAGAGAATAATACGAATTATTGCTTACTCCCATAGCTACATTAACTCTAAATACATTCTGTGAATTCAGAGTAAAACACGAGAAAAAGAAAATAAATAATATAACTGCTTTTCTCATATTATCTGGATTTTAGAAATTATAATTTATTTCAGCCCACAAATTTCCTACACCTCTTGAACTTGCCTTTCCATAGTCTTTAAGAAAATAGACATCTCTCAATAAACGATTTATATAATTTCTGTCTCTTGTCATACCATTTTCCAGATACAAAATTCTATCTAAATAATAAGTATCCGTTAATGAATTGGCACTGCCAATATAAAAATATTTTGTTGACAAACCACTGTTATAAGTAATCTGTCCTTTCACTTGTTTATATTGTAATTGTGTTTTATATGGCGCTTAAGGTTTAGTTGTTTATCACAGTCAAAGAAAGAAAGAATTTAAATTAAATTATCTTAAACTCCAAGATAATATAATTTTCCTTTTAAAAATTCTGACATTCTCAAAAAGTCAAACTATATGACACAGAAGGGATAATAGGAAATAGAGTAAACTTTTCAATTCTATATTTAAATTTTTTTGTGCCAGGGTCATAAAGCCCCCCAATATCATAGAAATAAGCATTTTTTCTGTTATAAGCATTATAAATACTAATTGTCCAGGTACGTTTAGAATGCTTTTTTTGTTTTACAAACTTCAAAGCAATGTCCAGACGATGATAATCTTGCATCCGTGAAGAGTTCCTTGGCTCCCAAATAAAATTGTTGTAAAAGTTTGTACCCGAAAGATTATCAATTAAAGGAACAATACCTATGGGTTTGGTGTAAGGATAACCTGTGCCATAGGTCCATACAGCAGATAGCACTACACCTGGCTTTAGCTTATGGATGAGAACCAAACTTATATCAATAGGTCTATCGTATTTATAAGGGAATGGTTTTCCAAGGTTAATATTTTGAAATTTCCGCCAGCTACGAGTGTATGCCACAGATAACCAACCTGTGGTTTTTCCACTGATTTTTTTCACAAGGATTTCAGTGCCGTATGCCCATCCGTGTCCTTCTTTTTCCACGCTGCTTTTCCAATTGTTGATTGACGAAAGAATATTAGCACCTTCTGCAAAGCTGATAAGATTATCCATAGTTTTGTAGAAAGTCTCTACTGAAACCTGAAAAGATTTTGATTTAAAATATATTCCTGCCGCCCATTGCCGGGCATTTTCCGGAGGAAGTAAAGTGTCGGCAGGTAGCCACAGATCCATAGGAAAGCCTGTTGTTCCTATTCCCGAAAGTAAATGTAAAAATCGGACTGTACTGGCATAAGACATTTTAACTGATAAATCGTTAT
>CAZYSM010000076.1:0-6710 GCA_964649975.1 uncultured Bacteroidales bacterium
CGCACACTCAGAAACTGGATTATCAGGAACACGCCTTTGTATGACACTTTGCTTTATTATGGCTACTCCCCTTATGACAAAGTTTTAACGCCCAAACAGATGGAAGTTATTTTTGACTATGTTGGCAAGCCTGATGAGTATTTTGACCTTGACGAACATAAAAAAGTTTTTCTCCCGCCCATGCGATACAGTAAACAGGAGCTGTTAGATATATACAGGACAACTCCCCCTACCTTTATCCGTATTTTGGAACGCATACCTGAGCTGAAAGACATACGAGAAATATACCTAACAGATACTTATCTAAACATTGACGAGGTAAAAATGTTGTTTGAATATCTTGGACATCCCTTCTGGTTAGACAAATCTTAAAGAAAACGGAAACCATCTTAAAGAAAGTGGAAAGCATTATAAAAAAAGCGGAAACATCTTAAAGGAAGTGGAAACATTTTAAAGGAAGCGGATAGAGTGTTTTGCCAGTGATTTTTCTTTGCTGGTGTAAACACAACTAAGGTGTGTAATGGATTTATTAAGTATAGGTTTAGTGAGCCTCATAGCAGGCGGGACAACATATTTTTTACTTGATACAGGAGCAGGAATTTCAGATTTAGCAGTCAAACTTGATTATGATTTTCGGATAAAAGTTTTCCGAGTTCAAGGTTTGAGCTTGCGGATAGTTCTTGATTTTATTCTGAAAAACCCCACAGACCGTCAGTTAAAAATATCCCATCCGCTAATAATGTTATATTACACTGAGCCAGATGGCGAGGAAAATTTCCTTGCCCAGAACAATGTGTATGACAAAACTTATATCCTCCGCCCCTATTCAGACCTTGCCATCACTAATCTGGATTTTAATATCACACTTTCAGATATAGTAAATATCCTTGCCACTTCTGTGGATAATAGTATTACCGAGCTTGCAAATCAAAAAAGATGGCTTGAACTGGCAAAACAGTTAAGTGCCAGTGTAGATAAGATACGGCAACATATTGTCTATAAAGCATATTTTAAGGTCAATGGCATTGAGATAAAGTATGAAAGCAATCTTGAAGGACTTGGCTACTCACCTATGTCAGCCATAGAACGCCCGATAAAAGACGGGAGGGAGTTTGATAAATATTTTGCTCTGCCACAAGGAAAAAGGCGGATTGTAATCAAGGACGGCGAGGTTGATGATACGGTTGAGAAAATGCACGAGATAGTAAAGAGCGACGCCCATTTAATCAAGGAATTTTCCAAATTATTTAAAGCACCGACCCGTTATGAGACCGCACAAAAGATTTATGACTGGATATACCATTATTTGAAGTATAATCTGGAAGAGGGCGAACAGCTGAAAAATCCGCTTGTTTCCTACCATTTAGGTCAACGTTTGGCACGAGAATTTTACAATAAGCACGGATATTATAATCCTGCTTATTCGGTTGACTGCGATGATATTTCAATATTTGTTGCTTCCATACTATATAATCTTGGCATTCCGTATGCTTTCCGCATAGCTTCATATAATCCTGCACGTGGCTACCAGCACGTATATACAATAACCTGGGACGAGGCAGGAAACGAGATAATCATAGACCCAGTTTATTGGCAATTCAACGCCGAAAAGCCATATATAAAACAAAAGACCGTTCAGGCACTGGACGGCATACCAGTGGAATATCTTTATGGCACAGATAATACAGAGCAGGATAGTATTTTTCTTTTATTACAAAACGCCCGCAACGCAATAGCGAGCGGATATTTTGGCAAAATACAAGGTAAGCAATACCTCTTACCTATGTATGATTATGCCTTGCGTTATTGGAACAGTCCTTACCGAGAAAAGGCTATTACCATCCTTGCGGAGAGGGAAAAAAGTCTGTGCGAGCAAGGTCTTATTAAGGGACACAATCTTTTCCGACAGATATACACACAACTGGGACTTGGCGATGTCTGGGATGTGGTATTAATGACTAATCCCTTGACACTGCCTTTTGGTTTAGCCAGGTATTTATACAAAAAGGTAAAGACGAGACCACCCAGTCAGTCAGTCCTTATAAAGCGAATACAAATGGTCAAAGCACTTCCGCTCCCCCTTCATATATTCAGCCTGCTCCTGATGGGATGTGTTGCAATAGTCCTCAGCCGTCTTTGTGGCAACAGATAAGAAAACCATTGCTTATAGGGGGCTTTGTAATCACACTCACAGGTGCGGGCTATTTCACTTACAAAACTTTAAAAGATAATTCAAAATGGAAACTATGGTAATGAGCAAAAACCAAATATTAGATTATTTGCTCAATACACAGGTTGAGCTGGAAAAAGTCCCTGACTATCCTTTGCGAGAGGAATTGGATACTCTCATTGAATTGATGATGTCAGGACAGCCGTATGAAGACTACTTGCGGTCAATAGCCGAAAAAGAAAGTCAGTTAATAGCCAGTGGCATAATACCAGACGAGGACGGCGATGGCGTAGGTTTCTTTGGCTCTTTATTGGAATTAGTTGGTTTAGGTTTGGAAGGTCTTGGCAAAATCAACTGGCAAAGTATAAGAAGCAGATTATCCAAATTGACACAAAAGATTAACCGAGTTAATCCTATCACAGTGTCAGCTCGCAATGCCCTGCGTATTTTGATAAGTATTAATATTTTCGGTTATGCCACAGCTATAAGCAAGTCAGCCGAAGTCAAGGCAAAAGTCATTAACCTGTATAAACGCCTGGGCGGTAAACCTGAGAACATACTCAGGGCAATCAACACAGGGGCAAAGAAAAAGCCAGTATTTGCCAGAAAAGGCACTGTCCACGGACTTGCAGGGGCAAATATCCAAACCTTGCTAAGACAAGCAGGCTCGTTCATTAATCAAATAAAAGTATGGATTGACCAAGCTCTCAGACAGGAAAAGGAACGTCAAAGGGAACGTGAAAAACAGGCAAAGCTCAATGCAATTATTGAGCTTATGAAAATGAATATCTACGGCTATGCCTCAGTGATAGCACGTAATAGCTCTCTCAAAGCAAAAGTATTGAACCTTTTTCGTCAGCTTGGTGGAAACACAAGGAGCTTAGAACAAGCTATATTGATAGGCTCACGCAAACCACCTGTCCATAATACCTCAACCCCTATATCACGTCCACCTATAATTGATAGACGTCATCCTGGCATACCGCCACGTTTTCACGGTTTGGGCGAGCCTCTGACTATTGGCGGAATGTTGACTCTGGCAGGTGAGTTTCTGTTAAAAATCAAAAACTGGATAAAGCAAGCAGGGATAAAGATTAATGTAAATCCTTCTGGCAATCATCATACTGCGGATGTAAAAACAAAGACAACGGATAAAACTCCGTCAAAAACCCCCGCTCCTACTCCTGCCTATCCACCGGCACAGGCTCAAATGCCTTCTGCCCCCAGACCTGATTTACCGTCTGAGCCTGCACCAGTAAAAGCAGGCGTTAACGTAGGCGGTTCAAACAAAGGGCTGAAAATTTTCTTAGGCTTAACTGTGGCAGGAGCTACGGCATTCGGACTTTACAAGTTTACTCATAAACCCAAAAAAGACTCACTCAAAGGAATAACTCTAAAATAAAATCAAAATGAAACAGACAGGAACATACCAAATTTTAGCAAATATGGACAAACCTATATTTGTTTTTACTGGCAATTTAGTAAGTAATGCCGTTGATAGGTTTGTTCTTAGCAGGCTATTCCGCAATATGGAACCAAAAACTGCTGGGCTTATCAGAGCGTCCTTGACGACTATTTCCTCACTACTGTTGTATCATCAAACTAAAAAGGTAAATCCTAATTTAAGCTATGTATTTGTTGGCTCGGCTTCCGATGGTATTGCTAAAACATTCAAAATTATTACTGGCGGACAGCTTCAAGGCGTTGTAAATGATTTTATACAAGGGCTTTTGGGAACAGCTGAGGAAGATGAGCTTGCTCAGGACTATCCTTATGAAATTGAACAGATTTATCCCATAGCTGGGGATGATTTTGTCTCAATACCAGAATTATCACTGCCTGAACCTGACTTGGCTCAGGAACAGGTTTCCTCTGCCTTTGATAATGAACCAGTGGAGGATGTCCACTATGAAGAAATTTATGAAATTGACTAAAACCAAAAAAACAAACAACAATGGCAAAAAACTATCTCGGATTAATGGAACAGACAGAACTTGACGCTGTTTATATTGAAGACAGCGAACTGTCAGGACTTTTAGGTCAGCTCGGAGATTTAAGCAGAACTGACCCACGGCGAGCCATTGCTCATTTTAACCGTCTTGTAGAGGCTCACCGTAAAAAGCACGGCTTACTCATTCAGAAAGCTCCGTTTGACAACCGCACACTCACAGGTAAAGCACTGTTTGAAAAGCGTTTGCACTTACTCCCAAAGGATATACGAGAAAAGCTCAATGATGGTCTTTTGACAATTGCGGACAAAGCAATCTATTCGGTTAAGAAGGCAACGAGCGACCATATTGAACTTTTTGCTTCCGCCGACGCCGCACGCAAGGGCGTAATTAACCTTAACCGTGCAATGTTGCCTGCGGACAATGTTATGCTGTTGCTTTCAATTACCCTGCTTTCAGCTAAAACTGACAAAAACAATCCAACCGAACCAGAAAAGCTCTCTTATGGACGTATTTCGCCTGTAATTGCTAATGGTGAATTTACTATGCGTGCAGGTCAGCAAGTATTATTTGACAGTGTTTCTAACGAAGTGTTCAACCACTCTGGCACACTGACCTATGCAGGCAATTCTCTGGGATATGCCAGCAATACAGGGGAAGATATCCTTGAAACACCAAAGATTATTGAACCACAGCAGGAAATTTCCTTTGACCTTGACCTGGGCGAAACACCTGAGGAACTGACTTATATCAAAGTTATCCTCCGGGGCATTACTACTGTCAAGGCATAACTTAACGGGCAGTCTGCCTGTGTGCAGGCTGTCCTTCCTGCTAAAAATTTTAAATTCAAGAAGATATGGACGAGAAAAATAAGGCAATAAAAGAGATTGTTGTTTACCCTTTTAGGCTTAATAGGGATGAAACACGTAAAACTTTTGAATTCCGCACAAAACCAGAACACAAGAAAATAACAGGCGTTTTCCTTAGCTCCGAAGATGAGGAATTACTTAATGATTGCTATGTGCAAATTATGATAGATAATAAAAACGTTGTCAGCTACAATGAAATACAGGCAGGTTTGATTTTAAAGACCAAATATCTGTCTATTGATGACGTTGCTTGGCAAATAGATATGCCTGTCAATGACGCTTCTATCAAGCTAACAATTATCAATAATACACAAGAGGATATTATAGGCAGTCTAAACATTATAGCAGAACGCAATGCTTAAAGGTTATCAGATACAAATATCAGGATACGGTGGCGTATTCCATTTGAAGGGAGAGAGAGGAACTTTGAAAAATATTTTTCTAAAATCTCAGACCCCTTTATTAGTGACGTTAATAGCAGATAATTACAAGGAAGTGTTAACAGATTATACATCAACCAGTGATTTGGCAAAAATACCTGTTTTATACAGGACAAAAACAAAAAATATTTCTGTGGTGGTAAAGGCTCACGAACCAGTGGAAAGTGTTTTAAATCTCACTTTGGAATATGATTGAATTCGCTTTACATAATGAGATTAAAAATTTTGCAAAGGAAATATTTGGCACAAATAAACTTAGCTTAGACACACAAACATTCTATATCAAAGAGCCACAGGTTTATATACAGCTTGGCAAAGGATTATTTTTCTTGATTAATGAACATCTGGACTTGCCAACAACCGCCACACTTCTAATACAATCACAAAACAACATACTTACTGCAACAAAAGACACTTATAACAACAATTTCACACTCAGACCCTTTCGGGGCTATCTCAATATAAAAACCATTAATTACGGAAATTCTTTTACTCCATTCACTTTGACATTCTTAAAAGTTATGCCTTATGAACCCGGATATTGAACGTATGAAGGAAATACTTTCAGATGGTGATTTGTATTTCAGTATTTCGTATCGTGACAGTGCTTACCGAGAAAGAATGCTTACGCCTCTAAAAGAGGAAAACAATAACGTAAGGATTTTTCTGGAATATGTAGAAAAAGCCCGACGCTATGGAGCAAAAGATATAACAGTCAAGTGCTTTCGCAAGGCAAGTAAAAAATTCAAGTTAAAGCCCGAGTGTGAGGAAAAAATCTCTCTGGATAAAAAAGAGTATGAACAACTCAGTGGTCTGGAATTATTCGGCGGATTGGCAGGTTTTATTAATCAGCAGGTTGGATTTGAAACAATGAAAGCCGAAAACGAACGCCTGCAAAAGGAACTGGAAGAGGTAAAAGAGCAAACAAAAGCCTTAACGTCAGAAAACAAAGAGCTGAAAGAAAAGAACTTGAAACTCTCTGACACTATCAGGGAACTGAAATGGTATATAAAACAGCTCAGGCGTGAGCATAAAAACACGCTTGAAGACGTTGAACGCAAGAACAAAAATTTTGAACGGCTCTTGACTTTGGGCGGAACTGTATTGATTAAAGCCGTAGGCATAGACGAAAAAACTCTCTACGGACTGCTGGGACTGGAAGAGGAAGCAGTCAAACAACTGCCACAGGAGAACAAGGAAAATGAAATTTCTGTCTCTATCAATGCTATTGATAAAGACAAAGAACCTGCTATAACCATTGCCGAACAAATAAATAGTATTA
>CAZYSM010000077.1:0-6588 GCA_964649975.1 uncultured Bacteroidales bacterium
ATGTAGTATTTTCCGCCGACCTTTTGCAGGCTCTTTGCCAGTTTTATCATTGCCGCGGATAGTTCCTTGTAATGTTTGCGTTGCATATCAATGTTGTTCATTTTGACCATATTATCCGCCTGCGTCTTGATGATTTTCAGTTGTTCCATCCACAAGCCGTGGGCGTTTTCGGGCATATCCTCCATTTTTATGCTTTCGGCAGCCTGTTTGAGCAGTTTTGCCTCACTGGCAACCTGGTCCGGCGACGCCGCAACAAGGTAATCAGTCATTTTGGTGTAATGGTCAAGCATCTGGCGGAATTTGTCTGTCAGGGTCTTGCTCTGGTATTCAACAACTGGTATGGTTTGCTTTTTGACCTGGTCCTCGGGCAGGTTCATCATAGAATATTTGCCAGCCAGTTCTGCGGCAGCGTCCACGGTGAAAGCTCCGTAAGTGACCACTTCCTCGCCTTCCTGCAAGCCTGATTTAATTTCGTAGTATGGTCCAAGGTCCAGCCCCAGTTCCACAATACGCAACTGGAAAGTAGGTTGCGAAGCATTGGGCACTTTGACATATACGACGGAACGCTCGCCTGTCCACAGCACTGCGGACTTGGGAACAATCAGCACGGGCTTGCTAACATTCAAGCGGGCTTTTATCACTCCGTTGGCAAACATTCCGGGTTTTAGCAGTGCATTGGGATTTGCCACTTCGGTGCGCACGTCGTAAGTCAGTGTTTTGTTATTTATCAATGGCGAAACAAATGTTATGCGCGAAGTAAATTTTTTGTTGCCAAGAGCGTTGACAGTAAATTCTATTTTATCGCCCACTTTGATAAATGGCAAATCGCGTTCGTAAGCGTCAAAAACTACCCACACGCGGCTCAAATCCACTATTTCAAACAGCACATTACCTTCTTTGACGTAATCACCTGCGCGCACATTGATTTTGGACACATAGCCAGAGCGGTCTGCCAGAATGTCAAAATAGTCAATAACTTTTTTGCTTTGCTCTATTTGTTTGATTTGCGTGTCGGATAACTTCCAGAATTTCAGTTTATTATATGCCGCATTGTATAACAAAGGATTAGTATCCTTGAATTTGACAGCGTCCAGAAATTCCTGTTGTGCAGTTATCAGGTCAGGACTGTAAACTGTGGCAATTTTCTGTCCTCGGCGGACATATTCGCCTACGTAATTAACATAGATGCGTTCAATACGTGCGTCAAAGTGTATAGCCTGATCGGTAATGGCAGTTTCGTCTGGTTTGACAATTCCCTGCAAAAGGATTTCCTTTTCGGGCTTGGCTCGTTCCACTTTTGACGTCTGAATGCGGGCAATAGCCACCTGGTCCTCCGAAAGCGTAATTTCCAGTTTGGAAGGTTTGGCTTTGGTCAGACTATTGGCAGGGACAAGTTCCATTCCGCAGATTGGGCAGTTGCCCGGTTCGTCAGAATGTATCTGCGGGTGCATCGCGCAAGTCCAATAGTCCACACTATCAATCTGTTGGCTTTCGGTGGCAGTAGTTTTCTTTTTGGTTTTGCCTTGTGATTTTCCTCCGAAAATAATTGCCCCAAGAATTATCCCCACGATAAAGGCAACTATTAGAAAAATTATGGTTTTTGTTTTCATAATGATTTATTTTTTAGTGTGAAAAATTGCTTAACAATAAATTATATTGAGCTTCAAGAATTTTAATGTTAGAAAGAGCACGCAATCTGCCGATTTCATATTTTAGCAGATTGTTTTCCATTGTGATTGTTTTGAGATAATCAGCATTGCCAGTGCTATATCCAGCATAGAGAATTTGTAATGCCTGATTTGCCTTGTCTATCAAACGGTTATAAAGTTTCAAATTTCTAATTTCGTTTTCATAATCTTTTTTCCATTTATCATATTGAATTTCAATTAAATCAATTGTGGCATAATAAGTTTGCTTGCTTTGTTGCAGATTAAAATCTGCCTGGCGTTTAATTGCTTTATTTTTCCCAAAACGGATAGGCAAAGAAACCGTAAGCATAGGCATAAGTGCGTCCTGACCGCCACCAATAAAGGCATAGTCAATGCCTGCTCCGAATGAAGGTTTTGTAATTCTGTTGGCAAGTGTAATTCCGTATTGAGCGGCTTCAATGGAATTTTTACGTGCCGAAATCAGGGCATTACGGTTCAAAAGACTATCCAAAGGCAGAATATCAAACAGGGCTATTTGTGCAGTGTCAGGTAAAACAATTTGGTTCAAACTATCAGCGGATAAAAGCGTAAGCAACTGCTCGCGGCGTTGTTGCAACTCGCGTGTGGCATTATCTTTCATAACCGAAAGTTCGTCAATAGCCATCTGAAAAGTGAGCAAATCAACTGCACTGGTCTCGGAAGTTTCCAATCGCGAAGCGCTCTGACGTTCAAGACTTTTGAGCAGGTTTATTTGTTCGGAAATAATTTTTAATTCTTTTTGAAAAAAGAACATATCCCAATAAACTTTACTCACGTCGTAAGCCACCTGATTTGCTTTTTGCACAAATAAATCATATTTGGATTTAGCACGGGAAGCGGCAATTTTTTCTTTTTCCGAAAGAGTGCCAAACCACGGAAACATCTGCATCAGCGAAAGTTTTGCCACCTGCGGACCAAGACGGGTTTGCACAGGACTGATGGCATAGGCAAACGAAACCGTAGGGTCTGGCAAAGCACGGTTTATGCGGATTTGCTCGGCACTACTGCGATACTCCTCATAAGCGGCTTTTACCTGCGGATTGTTCTCTAATGCCAGTTTGATATAATGCGTCAATGTGGTATCGGTCTGGGATTGCGCCCAGATGCCAGCCAGCAAAAAGACTAATGTTAGAATTTTAGTTTTCATTATTTTGTTTTTTTAATTTCAAAGTTTCAACAATGGCGTAAAGCATAGGTACTGTAAAGATTGTAAGCACAGCAATAGCCATACCTCCGAAAATCGGAATAGCCATTGGTCCCATAATATCCGAGCCTTTACCTGTTGACGAAAGCACAGGCAACAGAGCCAGCAATGTGGTAGCCATTGTCATCATAGCAGGACGCACACGTTTTTTTCCTGCGGCAATAATGGTGGAATAAATATCCTCTTTGGTGCGTGGTTGGCGTTCTTTGAACAAATCCTGTATGTATGTGGCTATCAATACACCGTCGTCAGTGGCAATGCCAAACAAAGCAATAAAGCCCACCCACACGGCAACACTCAAATAAAACGGACGGATATTGAAAATATCCCGCATATTTATGCCAGCTACTGAAAAGTCCATAAACCACGGTTGGGCATAGAGCCACAACATCAAAAATCCACCAGAAAAGGCAACGAAAATACTTGTAAAGACCATAAAGGTCACCGAAACACGCTTAAACTGAAAATACAAAATCAAAAAGATTATCACCAGAACAACAGGAATAAGCACAGACAAGCGTTTTTGTGCCCGCAATTGATTTTGATAGTTCCCTGCAAATTCATAAGTCACACCATAAGGCACTTTCAACTCACCAGATTTGATTTTGTCCTCAATGGCTTTTTGTGCATTATGCACTGCGGCAATCTCGGAATATCCTTCCTCGGGACCGAAAGTCACATAACTGACAAGGAAGGTATTTTCACTTTTTATCACTTGCGGACCTTTGACAAAACTAATATCCGCAATCATATCCAGCGTGATATTTTTGCCGTCCTTTGTAGGAATGAGAATTTTAGCCACTTTTTGCGGGTCATCTCTCAGCTCGCGCGGATAGCGGACACGTATGTCGTAACGTTCGCGACCTTCAACGGTTTTTGTCAGTGGGATACCACCCAGAGCCACAGAAATGTAGTTCTGCACTTGCTTGATTGTCAGTCCGTAGCGTCCCATTTCCTCACGGTTCAGGCGGATATTCAAATAAGGTTTGCCCACAATACGCTCGGCATAGACCGTAGAAGCACGCACACCGGGTACGTCTTGCAGGATTTTTTCCAGTTCCAGTCCGAACTGTTCTATTGCGTCCAGTGTGGGACCAAAAACTTTTATTCCAATAGGTGCACGCATACCTGTTTGCAACATCACAATACGCGTCTGAATAGGTTGCAGTTTGGGGGCGGATGTCACGCCGGGAAAACGTGCCACTTTGACAATTTCGTTCCAGATATCGTCTGGCGAATGGATATTATCCCGCCATTGACGGTAATACTGTCCGCGCGGGTCAGGGATTAGATTTCCTGCACTATCACGGACAAATTTTCCGTTTTTGTCCACTTTGAAACGGATACGGTTTCCGTTTTCGTCAACAATATATTCAGGTTTGTAGTTTATTTCTATTTCAAACATTGAAATTGGGGCAGGGTCAAGGGCAGATTTCACGCGTCCGAGTTTTCCCACAACGCTTTCCACCTCTGGCACAGATTGAGCGGCAAGGTCCAGACGCCTCAAAATCTCGCGGTTTTCGGCAATACCTATATGCGGCATTGTGGTAGGCATCAGCAGAAAAGCGCCCTCGTCCAGAGCAGGCATAAACTCACTGGAAATGCCCGGAAAAACTTTGGTCATCACTTGATAGACCTTTGAAGGCTTTTTCTCATCTACGCCCCAGCCAAAAATATTATCCCAGCCTTGCCAGATTGTCAATCCCAGAATAAGCAGAAATACAGGCACCCAGATGAAAATATATTTATGCCGCAAAACATATCTCATTACAGGTTCGTAAAATTTTATCACTAATTGATAAAATCCTATGAGCAAGGCAATTATAGCGGCAACAAACAGGAAATTGACAAACATTGACCGCTCAGGCGTCAGCGGTAGCCATTCCATTGCCAGCAGATAGATTACAATCAGTGCAACAAGAAAAACATTTGCCAAATCAAACCATTTCTTTTTTTCTTTCTGTGGATAAAATTCCCTGAAAATATTAAATGCCGCGAAAATCACTATCAAAATGCCGATTACCACAGACGCTTTTACAGCAATGAAAATACCGCCCAGAGCAAGAATAGCGTTTATGAAAATTTTGTATTTGCGACGGTCAAATTTTTCGGAAAAAATAATGTGTGCCAATGCCGGCAATATTATCAGCCCTACGATGAGCGAAGCAAACAAGACAAATGTCTTTGTGAAAGCCAGCGGACGGAAAAGTTTTCCTTCCGAAGCCTGCAAACCAAATACAGGTATGAAACTGACGATTGTTGTAGCAATGGCAGTCATCACAGCGGGCGCCACTTCCACAGTAGCCTCATAAATTATTTGCAGGTTGGATTTACCTTTATTTTCGGGCAAGTGCATAAACCGGATAATATTTTCCGAAATCACTATGCCCACGTCCACAATGGTTCCGATGGCTATGGCAATACCTGAAAGAGCCACAATATTAGCCTGCACGCCAAATTGCTTCATAGCAATGAATGCCATAAGCACCGAAATAGGAATAAGTGTGGAAATCAGGATACTTGCCCGCAGGTTCATCACCATCAGGATAATCACAATAATGGTAATGATAATCTCCAAAGTCAGAGCCTCGTCCAGAGTTCCGAGCGTCTCCTTAATCAGACCTGTGCGGTCGTAGAACGGAACAATAGTCACCTGCGAGACCGTGCCATCAGGCAATACTTTTTTGGGCAGACCTGCGGAAATCTGCTTTATTTTGGCTTTTACGTTGTTGATAACTTCCAGCGGATTAGCACCATAACGGGCAACAACCACACCGCCAACTGCTTCCTGTCCGTTTTTGTCCAAAATTCCACGGCGTTGGGCAGGTCCCAGCTTGACGTGTGCAATGTCTTTTATGCGGATAGGCACGTTATCACGCGTGGCAACAACGGTCTCCTCAATGTCTTTCAGATTTTTAACGTATCCCAGTCCACGGATGAAATATTCTATCTTGTTGATTTCCAGTGTTCGGGCGCCTACGTCAAGGTTGGAGTTTTTCACGGCTTTAATGACTTGTTCCAGAGTTATTCCGTAGCCCTGCATAGCCACGGGGTCCAGGTCTATCTGATACTCACGGACAAATCCGCCAATGGACGCCACTTCGGACACGCCGTCCACAGCCGTAAGAGCATATTTGACGTAAAAGTCCTGAATGCTACGCAGTTCGTCCAAATTCCAGCCACCAACGGGCTTTCCTGTGCTATCGCGTCCTTCCAGAGTGTACCAGAAAATCTGCCCCAGTGCCGTAGCATCAGGTCCCAGCGTGGGACTGACACCATCGGGCAATAGTCCTTCGGGCAAGGAATTGAGTTTTTCCAGAATACGCGTGCGTGCCCAGTAAAAATCCACATTGTCCTTGAAAATTATGTAAATACTTGAAAATCCGAACATTGAACTACTGCGGATAGTCTTAACGCCCGGGATACCGAGCAGAGCCGTAGTCAGCGGATAGGTAATCTGGTCCTCAATGTCCTGTGGCGAACGTCCGGGCCATTCCGTGAAAACTATTTGTTGATTTTCGCCTATGTCCGGGATAGCGTCCACAGGCACGGGGTCGCGTGGAATAGGTCCGATCTTCCACGCAAACGGAGCGGTCACCAGTCCGCCTATTATGAACACGGCAAGCACAATAAAGGTCACCAGCTTGTTTTCCAGAAAAAATTTGATAATCTTTTTCATTGATACAGTTTTAAAAT
>CAZYSM010000078.1:0-6506 GCA_964649975.1 uncultured Bacteroidales bacterium
TAATAAAGAAGGAAGATGCCATCACGGCATCCCCCTGAAATTTAGATATTAAGTTTAACTAACGGACTATTAATTTTGAGAAGTAAGCTTTTTCTCCGTCATTTATTTCTATCATATATATTCCTGGATTTAGCTTACTGATATTAAGAGAGTTGTTTTGTAATTTTTGGTTGATTAGTATGCGGCCAGAGAGAGTAGTTATTTTGACGGTTATGTTTTTATCATTCAGGCCGATGAAGAGTTTGCTATGAGCAGGATTGGGATATACCAAATTTATATGAGGCATACCTATATTGGCAGCTATAGCAGAAGTTTTTATTTCATTATTTTTGGCACCAGAGAAATCCACTGTATAGTCTTCTATTTCTCCGTATCTTGGGCTATAGCAAGGTGAGTCGTATCCGTTGTCACTCATCATAACACGCAGACGAGTTGTTCCGGAGGCATACGAAGGTATGTCAAGATACATGTAATAGGTATAGTCATCTGTAGTGTAGCCTTGGGCAAGTAATTCGTCACTATCTTCAAAATCTCCATCTTTGTTAAAATCAATCCATACCGACCAGTACTCAGTATAGATACGATTTCTGAAAGCAGGGCGGAAATAAAATTTGTATGACTGTCCCGGGGTAAGATGTGCAACCATATCTGTATTATCCTCATATCCGTCTGATGATGCACCAGAATAATTAGACATATCTGCCAGAGATACGTAGTCAATCCATTCATAATACGTGTATCCAGACGGCTGGCAGTATGTGGGTGTAGGTTGTGACACCGAACCATTAAAAGTGTGTGTGCCGAGATTGTCAAAGTAGTCCTGTGGATAATCTGTCCATTCTGAAGGAGTGTAAGTTGTGTTGGGAGATGCAACGTCGGCATTTCTAATTTTAGTAACATCTTTGGCAAAATATGAACCATCGTTGAAGGTTCCGATAATGTCAATTAAAGTTCCGTTTTTCCAGAGGGAGATAGCGTCATTTCCGTTGAATGTCATTTCGGAAGCGCCAGTGGTCATATCTGCTTTATCCAATACTGTTTGAGAAGCTGAAGAGTGTGCTATGACAAAGCTTTCGCCGTGATGCAAAATTCCAGAAAGTTGCAGTCCGGATGACCAGTCCCCTGAACCATTGGTCTGTTTCCGGATAGTGTATTGTGACAGATCTATATCGTGTCCTGTGAAGTTTGATACTTCCAGAGCTTTGTTATAGCTGCTACCTTCAACATATTCGGAGAAAAATAATTCTGAAGCATAATTTTGTGTTGGTAGTTGGCCACTTACCATATTGCTGGCGTTGCTTACTCCAGCGGAATTGAAAGCTTTTACGTAATAGTAGTAAGTTTGTCCGGCCGAGACCGAAGCATCGGAGTATGTAGTTATATTAGCTGCGAGTGTATCAATAGGATAAAAATAATTGGCATCTGTGGATCGGAAGACATAATATCCGGTTTCATTACTTACGTCTGACCAGGCAAGGTCCAGAGATGTGTTCCCTTGTGTGAGGGTTAGATTTGTTGGATCAGATGGAGCGCTTCCGCCGGTGTTGTTTCCCCATATCATGTCAGCATATTCCGGGTGGTCTATGAAAGGATTTCGGTTATGTTGGTAACTGTATATTACATCATTTCTATGACGTTCAAAGTCATCTGGCGGGTCTTCTCTGTTCCATTTAAGCAGGTCGGAGAGTTTTGCGTGTATTGGCAGGGTGGTATGTTTATCCGATGGAATTGAATCAATGACTTCCAGGTCGGGTTCTCCATTATCACCTTCGTAACGTACGGCCATATAAAATATGATACGAGCCACATCTCCTTTGACCTGGTCGCGTGGTTTCCATAGCCAGTCGGTAGTACTATAATAGCAGCCTGTAAAGACACCGTTGAGATATACTGGGTCAGAGCATTCAGCAAACCACCTGTTACTTCTGAGGGAGTTCATAGTGGGATTTGCTGGCTTGAGGTTATGGACATCAGTACCCGGACCTGGTGAGGTTGTGGATAGTTCACCTCTGGATTTTGCCCATACATGCTCTCTTGTCCAACCATTTCCGTTGTTATATTCCTGGGCGGCGTTTACAGAGAGGCCGGAATAAATCAGTATTACGTTATCTGGATTGTTAGGATCCCTGTCTGTTTCTTTCAGGATGTCCCATACATCAGTGCTACTGGAGCTGTATGGGTAAAAAACATTGCCTTTTATGATGTTATGCAAGGCTGTTTTGAGTTCAGATCCGGTTTTGCCGGCAGCAGCATCGTAGTATCCGTCAGGTATTTGTCCAAAAAGACCTGACAAAGAAAACAAAAAAACAAATAGAAAAGTTAAAGTCCTCATGGCACAAAACTTTTTGTTTTTAAAAAATTGTCTAAAATTAGACAATCTTAATTAAATGTCAAAAATAAATTAAAGATATCGTTTTGTACCAGGGGAAGCTTGTTAAATTTTTACTGCTACCACAGTGATATCGTCGGTTTGGGGATTATCTTTTTGCCATTGTTGGAGTATGTCTGTAAGTAATTTTTCCTGGGTTTTCAAATCAAAAGAGCTTATTTCCTTTAAAATATTAATGAAATTACGTCTGCCCAGTTTTCTATCGTTTTCCCCTCCCAGCTGGTCGCGGAAACCGTCTGTAAATAAGTAGAGTATATCGCCTTTTTGGAGTTCATATTCAATTTGCGAGAAATCTTCCTTTCTCAGATAAGTGCCGATTGGCATACGGTTACCTTCCAGTCTTATAACCTCTCCGTTGCGCAGGATATATAACGGAATATTAGCGCCGGCATATACTACTTTTGTGAAATTTTCTTCTATACAGGCCAGCCCAAGGTCAATAGTGTCCTGGTTAATTTGATCCTGTTGATGAAGTGAACGGATAATGCTGCGGCGGAAGTCATTAAGCACCTGTGCAGGGTTCTGTGAATTATGATGAATGAGGTTTTCCAATATGGAAATTCCCAGCATTGAAAGCATTGCACCAGGAATACCATGGCCAGTTGCATCGCCAACAGCCAGAATAATTACCCCTTCTTTTTCGTCAAAGTAGTAAAAATCACCTCCAACTTGTTCCCGTGGTTTGAAAATAATGAAGTATTCTTTGAAATATTTTTCCAGAACAGGTATCATTGGCATAAGAGCTGCCTTCTGGATAGATTTCGCATAATTAAGGCTTGCACGGACATCTTCCAGAGCCTGGGCAACTATTTCCTTTTGTTCGGTAAGTGCTTCATTTAGAGTAATGAGTTCCTCGTTATTTTGTCTCAATTCTTCTTCGGCTGTTTTCAGTTCCTGATTAATTTCCAACAGATCTGTTGCTTGTGTAGCCAGACGTTTGTTTCTTTCATATAATTGTTTTTTTACATAAAAGCTTATAAGGGCTATCATTGTCATTGCTCCCATCCCTGCTATGATACGCATCTGGGGCTTGTCCAGATTTTCTGTTAATCCGGGTAGATTGAACATCAAATTTACTTTATCAAAGCTCAGATAAAGTATAATATCAATGATTACGCTGGTAATGATGTATTTCCAATCAGTATAATCAAATAGCAAAAAAGGTATGGCAATACTACCTATAATCCAGAATTTGGGAGCCATTCCGAATGTCCCGTCATCTATAAGCAATAAAACTCCCATTATATAAATAAGAATCGGAAAAGATATGGAGGCAACTAAACGTGCCAGCCGGTGTTTGCGCCAATAAAGTAACAGAATAATTGTTAGACCAGCAAAAATAGGTTGAGACCTGACTGCCAGGATTGCAAGGTCTTTGTCTTTCAGATTCATTATTAGAAAGGGAATAGTAAAAAGGATATATAATAACCCTAAAAAATTAGCTATTTCTATCTGTCGTTTGAGTTCGTCAGAATAGCTTTCGTCTATTCCGTTGTATATTAATGCTCTGGCGAGCTTTTTTATGCTCATACCTTTTACCTTTAAGTCTAAATTTCAAAATTAAAATAAATAGGAAAATAATAAAATTCTTAATTGCTAAAAGTTATATGTTTTTTGATGAAAATAGAAAATGCTTTTGTGAAATTTAAATTTATGTAGGGTAGAAAAATCTGTAAAAGAAAAAATTAGATTCTTTTTTCTTTTTTTTAGAAAAATTATTATATTAGCAAGGCTTAAAGAAAAAAAATATTAAAAAATTTGGCCTATGGACTTAAATCCTGCTGTTGTTGCACTGTCGCGTTGGCAGTTTGCAATCACCACGGTTTATCACTTCTTATTTGTCCCATTGACTTTAGGATTGTCTATTTTTGTTGCAATCATTGAGAGTAAATACGTTAAGACTGGGGACGAGAAGTACAAAAAGATGGCAAAGTATTGGGGAACATTGTTCCTCATTAACTTTGCTCTGGGTGTAGCTACTGGTATTGTTCAGGAGTTCCAGTTTGGTCTTAACTGGGCTGGTTATTCCCGTTTTATGGGTGATATCTTTGGTGCACCGTTGGCTATTGAGGCTCTGTTGGCATTCTATCTGGAATCTACTCTATTGGGTGTATGGATTTTTGGATGGGAGAAACTTTCAAAGAAATTACATGCTGCTGTTATCTGGTTGGTAGCTATTGGTTCTAACCTTTCTGCTATCTGGATTCTGATTGCTAATTCTTTCATGCAGGAACCAGTTGGATACAAACTGGCCGAGGACGGTAGTCATGTAATTATGACTAATTTTGGTAAACTCATTACCAATCCTAACTTCCTCTATCAGTGGCCTCATGTATTCTTTAGCGCATTGACTACTGCTGGTTTCTTTGTTCTGGGTATCAGTGCCTATCATTTGATCAAGAACAAAAATTCGGATATTTTCCGTACATCCTTCAAGATGGCCGCTGTATATGGATTTATTGGTATTGTTTTCGTTATTCTTATTGGTCACTATCAAGGACAATACTTGGTTAAACATCAGCCTATGAAAATGGCTGCTGCCGAAGCTGCCTGGGAGACTACTTCTGATTTTACTTTCTTTGCTATTCCTCACATGGACAAGAGGATGAATACTGCCGAATTGAAAGTGCCAGGAATGCTGGGCTTGCTATCTTATGACAAATGGGGAAAACCTGTTAAAGGTATTAATGAGCTTGAGAAGGAATATCAGCAGAAATATGGACATTTGTATAACGGAAAAGTTAACTGGATCCCGATGGTTGGTCTTACTTATTGGAGTTTCCGTATTATGGTTTATGCCGGTATGATTATGTTGCTTGTAGGTTTTCTGGCTCTGTTCAACAAGTTTATGGATAAAAAATGGTTCCTCAAACTTGCTTTCTGGACATTGTTCCTGCCTTTTATCGCTACCTCTTTTGGTTGGATAATGGCAGAGGTAGGACGTCAGCCATTCATAGTTTACGGATTATATCTGGTAGAAAATGCAGTATCGCCTAACCTGCATCCAAGTGATGTTTGGTTCTCATTGATTTCTATGGGAATTCTCTACGCTGTTCTGATAGTTATAGAAGTTGGCTTGATGATTAAATATGCTAAAAAAGTTCCTGAGGAAACTACTACAAACGAACCAGCTGCTCAGGTTGCTTAATTTTTAATTAATTAAAAAACTAAAAAAACTATGAATATGGAACCAACAGCTTTACAAATTATATGGTTTATCCTTATTACCGTATTATTCATTGGTTTCTTCTTCCTTGAAGGATTTGATTATGGAGTAGGTATGCTCCATCCATTCCTCGGCAAAGAGGATAACGAAAGAAGAGCTATACTTAACTCTATTGGTCCTTTCTGGGACGGAAACGAAGTGTGGTTGCTCACTGCTGGCGGTGCTTCTTTTGCCGCTTTCCCGCACTTTTATGCTACGCTTTTCAGCGGCTTCTATGTTGCTCTGGTATTGATGCTATTAGGTTTGATTTTCCGTGCCGTAGTATTTGAATACCGTAGTAAAGCCGAGACACAAAAAGGACGTAATACTTGGGACTGGGGTTTTGCTATCGCCAGCTTTGTAATCGCTCTGTTGTGGGGCGTTGCTGTCGGAAACCTGATGAAAGGTATTCCGCTGGAACCATTCCCGGCTGATGCTACTGCACCTTATGTATATTATCATGGCGGCTTGCTCGGATTGCTCAGTCCTTTTACTATCCTGAGCGGATTGGTATTTGTATTTCTGTTTGCCCTGCACGGTGCTAATTTCCTGGCTATTAAGACTACTGACCCGATTATGAGCCGTGCCAAGAAAACAGCCTGGACACTGTGGATTATCACCCTCGTTCTGACTGTTATCTTTGTTCTGTGGGCCCTGTTCGGACTGAAAACATTCCCGAACAAAGCTCCTGTCCTGACTTATATTGCTGCTCTTATCGCAGCAGTTGCTTTGATACTGGTCGGATATTTCATCAAAAAGGATAATTCCAGGGCTGCTTTCTGGTCTGGTGCTGTTACAATTGTTTTTGCTACAATAATGGTATTTGCCGGATTGTTCCCGAACCTCATTCCTGCTTCCAACAATCCAGAATATAGCATTACCATTATGAATGCTTCCTCCAGCCCATATACG
>CAZYSM010000079.1:0-5741 GCA_964649975.1 uncultured Bacteroidales bacterium
TTTTATATTGACGAACAGGATGATTTTATTGATGAATAGATTTTAAGATTTAAAAAAAGTTAATAATATGCTTTGAATATTTTTAATACCGATAAAATGATCAGGAAATATATCATCTTTTTGTTTATCAATCTGTTATTAGTTATTAATCTTTTTTCACAGAATATTCAAGCTACTTATTCTACTTCGGCTATATGTGCCAAGGCTACTTCTATTGTATTCACTTTTTCGCCTGCTGCATCTTCCGACCTTGTCAGGTGGGATTTTGGGGACGGAAATATTGATACCTCGCAGGGGCCTCAGATTAGTCATACTTATTTCGTTCAAGGAAACTATACTGTTCAGGCCCGCAATTTAAACACTAATGCACAGGCCAATCTTAATATTACTGTCTATGATAAGCCCAATCTTGTTCTGACATATCATGCACCAAGTGTGGTATGTGCACCAGAGGATTCTGTGAAGGTCATTGTTACTCCTGCTTCTTTTGAGCACCCTTCCCTGCATTTTACTATTAATTGGGGGGATGGCACATCAGATAATGGAGATATTAATTCTCTGGGTAAGGCTTTTTCCCATGCTTATCATGAAACTTCCTGCGGACGAACTGCTACTATTGGTGGAAATACTGTCCACGATCAATATTTGATTATTTTAAGTGCCACTAATGTTTGTAGTGATGTGGCGCCTACTATTACTGTAAAAACTGCGGATATTAAATCCAAGCCAGTTGCTGACTTTGAGTTTTCCGATACTCTTAACATCAGATTGGATAGTTTGACCAATACTTATTATTTCTGCGATTCGGGGCTTATTAGCGTAAAGAACAAAGCGTATGGGCAGAACAATTGCCTTAATGTGACAAATGTCCGTTGGCAAGTTTATGACCCTGATGGAAACTTGATTTTGACTGATACAAGTAAACAGGGTATTACAGCACCTTTATACGGGCACGGAACTTATCATGTTATACTCTCGCAGCAAAATGTTTGTGGAACTTCACAGATAGACCGTTATTTTACTGTTCGTAAGCCACCACAGGTCGGTTTTATGGTGTCAGAAATGGCTTATTGCTATCCTACTAATGTGACTTTTCTCAATACCTCGCAAACCGACCTTAATGTCTATATCTGGGATTTTACAGGTGATAGCTCTAAGGTCATTGTGGATAGCTCTTATACCGAGGCTTATCAATGGGCCTATACAGAAAAGGGTGATTATAAGGTGCGTCTGTGGGGGGATGATGGTTACTGTGTGAGCGAATACGATTCAGTGATTACCTTAGACCGCCAGTGCCAGGACATTTATGTGCCTAATGCTTTTATTCCTGGTAGCTCCAATCCTTTGCTTAATACTTTCCGCCCCAAGGCTAAGGACCTTATTGAATACCGTATAGATATTTATGATTTGCACGGACGGCATCTGTGGTCCTCTACGGCTCTTAATGATGACGGTTCGCCCGCTGAGGGATGGGATGGTACTTATAAAGGCAGACCATGCCCCGCAGGTACTTATATATGGAAAATTCATGCTGTTATGGACCTGGGGCAGTTTGGTACAAAAATTTGGGAAGGACAGGTCTATAAACGTAAAGGAGATAAGGAAAAACGGGCTACTACAGGTACCTTTGTTCTTATCAGATAACACTTTAAATTGCTGTTGTTATGAAAAAAATTCTACTTTTATCTTTTGTTTTATTGCAAATATCCTTTGTGGCTACAGCCCAAGAAGTGGCAAATCCTGCCAATGTCACTAATTATTTTGCTTATAATCCAGCTTTTGCTGGTAGTAAAAATATGTGGCGGGTATCTATTAATAACCAGCTCAGATGGTATAATATCACTCACAAGACCGCATACAATACCTTTAGCGTGGATTTGCCATACCGCAACTTTGGGCTCGGGCTGCTAACTTCTTATAACACGCTTTCTCCCGGCTTCGTAAATTCCGGTATTCAGCTGGCTGGAGCATACAGGATAAAGATACTCGGAAAATTTACTTTTATTCCTGCTATTGAGCTGGAATACAATGGATTTTATCTTAATACCAATCAACTTATCTTTTATGACCAGCTCAGTGTTTATGATGGTATTGCTGCGCCTTCGGCTGCCACTCTGGAATTCCACAGCGTACATATGCTGGATGCCAGCGCAGGCTTTGTTTTTCAATTGCCTATTGATCTGCATACTGTGCGTCCCTGGTGGTTCAATTTCGGATATGCTTATTTTCATATTCCTGAGTTGAGGCTTAATCTTTCCTCGCACAGCCCTTATTATTTTTCTGGAAAAAGAGTATATCATGCCGGACTGCTTATACCTGTTGCTACAAAAAAGCGTGGAGTGATGCTCCCGGAATATAAGGGGCTTTATGCTTATCCAAATGTTAAAATAACTTCTTATCCTAATTTTACTCTTTTTAGCGGAGGACTGTTGCTCTACCGTCATCCTTTTATGATAGGCCTTTCAGGACAGTATTATAGCACTGTCAGCTTGTATAATAAGGCACAGATTATCCTGAACATCGGTGTGGAAAAGGCTTTTGCACATTATTTCAGTGCTCAATTTATGTATAGCGTGGATTTCGGTTCTTCAATACTGAACAATACCCCTTTGTTTATCACTCATGAATTTTCCGTGATTTTGCATTTTGCTAACCGCCGCATTACTGATTGCCCGAATAACCTTAAATATAACGGAAAAAGAAAATATCCCGGATACGATACTCAGCAGTTTATCCCCGGAGAATGCCCTCCGGGTATGACACGCCGCCGCAGCGGAAAAGATTCTTATCCAACTTTTTATCCTGTTGAATTACCAGATGTACAGTAAAATATATTGACAATGAGAAAATTACTTGCAATAATCTTAACTCTCTCTGTTACTTTTACTTATGCGCAGGTTTACTGGGCTACACAGGTGGATACAGTAACCTCGCAGTATAGCCAGACTATTGCCTCGGCTCAGCAAGTTCTCGGATTACCTAATGCTGATCCTTATGGATCGTGGAGTAATTCCGCCTGGGCTGTACAGCCTAACGAGATAGGCAAGGAAGGCGTGGCCTGGGCTTTCATTGATGTGATATTCGCAAAGACAATTACTGATGCCCGCCAGATAGCTGTGTTCCAGAATTTTAATCCTGGTGCTATTTCCTTGATACTTGTTTCTTATGATGGCAGAATTTATGACATTGTTTATGCTGATACTGCTGTTATTGAGCGTACTGGCCTGCCTCAATTTGACGGTATGCCAGCGGATGCCAAATTGCAGCAAATTGCCGGAAAAAAACAGAGAAAGAAAATTAAACTCAAATTCTGGAAAGCTGATAAACGCTTCAAACCTGTAAAAGCATACGATGTTCTGCATATATTCTTTGACCAGCCACGGGTAATTAAAAACGTAAGGGTGGTTATAAATACTCAAGCTATTGACGGCTGGAACCAGATTGATGCAATTGGTGTTTCTTCCGATACTATTCCAATCAAGTTTCCCCTCCCCCCGCAAATAGGAGATGGACTGGTGATCAGCGATAGACGCACATCTCTGGGATATGCCCTCAATAGTAATACTTTTGAAACGGCACCTCGTATCTCGCCAAACGGAATTTTGTATTATTCAAAAAAAGAATATCTCAAAGACCTGCACTTTTTCACTCAGAATATTTATTATGGCGTCATTGACAGTCTTATAGACCGCGGATGCCTTTTCCGTAAAAGGGTTCATCCCGATACTACACAATATTGGCTTTCGGTGGGACATACCCCCTGGCCTTTTAATAATCCTTTGCCCAATGCTGTGGCTGGTTTTTCCGCTGATGGACAATATATTTTCCTGGCAAATCTTTATCCAGAAAAAATAACTAAGGATTTAAAATCTTTGATTGACAGAGGTTATGGTGGTGTTTCTGTGAGCCATCTGGATACTACTTTATTTGAAAAGCTGGACTCGGCCACTCTATTCGGGAAAATGCACCTGGATACCGTTCTTTATCCCCAGATTGCGGAAAATTATTTTTATAAGGATAAAAATCTGCTTTTTGTTATTGATACTGGCTATCGTGCTATTTTTATGCTTAGTTATGACAAAAAGCATAAGCAATGGTTTAAACCACAGAAAATTGCCCCATTCAAGCCAGGAAAATATTATCTTACTTATGACAACAGGCCATTGTGGCTTGTGGTACGTCCGGATGATTCCCTGCATCAGGTTTCGGAAATTCACTGGGCTAAGCCCAGAAATATGGTTATTGACCATTTTGTCAACAAAAGCAATCTGATTGGCTATACTGTATGGATGCCTGATTCGGTTATGATACTGGCTATTGATGACGGACACAGCCACGGACAAAGAGACCTTTACATTAGTTTCTACAATAAAGCTACAGGTAAATGGACGCCGCCACAAAATCTGGATTTTCCGCTTAATTCCATTGGTGATGAGTCTTCGCCTTTCCTTGATGGTGACGGACGCACACTTTATTTTGCCAGCAACGGCCATCCGGGCTTTGGCGGATATGACATTTTTGTGTCCTTCCGACTGGACGATACCTGGTTGCATTGGTCCAAACCTCTTAATCTGGGGCGTGTGGTCAATACCTGGGGTAATGAGCTGAATTTCGCTATTAGCGCTGCCGACCGCAATGCCTATTTTGTCTCGGATATACAAACAGCTAACTGTCGCCGTCAGAGCGATATATACACGGTTAAAATGGCCCAGCCAGTCACCATTCATCTTCACGGAACCACGCGTAATTACACGGCCGGAGGTATTTATTATCCCAATGTGGATGTTAGCCTCATTTCCGTGCGCGGTGATACTGTTTATCCGGATAAATTCATCAAGCTGCGTTCCAATGACTGGGGTAAGTATGACGTGACTATACATCGTTTTGTTGATGCTTCTCGTATGCACGACCTGGCTCTGATTGCTCGCAAGGACGATAAGCAACAGTGTGACGAAAACGGAAAACCTATTCCTTTCCTCAAGCTGGATATCCGTCCGGGGCAGTGGAACTATGATATTGACCAGGACCTTTACCTGCTGGGAGAAAAGCCTTCTGGCCCTCTTCAACCAGAGATTGCACAGCAAAAACCTGTGGATACCACCCGGAAAAAGGAGGAAACACCACCACCAGCACCAAAACAAAAGCCGCCACAGCTGGAGGTGCTCGTTGTGGGTAAGATGCTCATTGATACTATTGGCTGCCCTGTGGTCTATCACCGCGGCATCCTTTATGGATTTATGCACACAGGCGACGAGAAAGAGCCTTTCATCATCAAACGCCTGGATTCGGTTTATTACAAGGAGTTTGACTATAACCAGACCGATATTTCCATCAACGAGGAACGTTTCCGCAATTTGCTGAGAGTGCTGGATACCGCCCTGGCTATGTATCACAACGTGAATGTGTATATCCTGGCCAGCGCTTCCAAGGTGCCTACTTCCTATTGTTCCAACTTTGAGCTGGCGCGTTTGCGTGCCCAGGAGCCCGAGAAACGCATTATTCAGTATCTCAAAGAAAAAGGCATTGACCCTTCGCGAGTATTTTTTGACAAACGTTACATTGTGGAAGGCCCCGAATATGAAGGCGACCCCGAAAATTTCTACAAATACCGCCCTTATCAGTTCGTGAAAATATGGATTTATTCCTGCGAACCTGCATTCAAGTGATTTTAGATGACGGGCTGTCATTGTGGCAGTCCGCTTCTTTATTATTCAGACCGGTTTGCCACATTCACCAATCGG
>CAZYSM010000080.1:0-5458 GCA_964649975.1 uncultured Bacteroidales bacterium
CTCAAAATCTTCGTGTAAGCCGGGTTCATCGTCATTGATAAATACACTGGCAGTAATATGCATAGCATTAACCAGGCATAAACCTTCCTTAATTCCACTCTCAGCCACAGCTTTTTCTACTTCCGGCGTAATGTTAATAAAAGCCCTGCGAGTTGGTGTATTAAACCATAACTCTTTGCGGTAAGATTTCATATTTATTCAGTTTTTCAGTTTGATATTCAGATGATTACCTTTAATTTCCCAGCATATAGAATCGCAGACATAATAAAAAGTCTTGGTAACATACGATCCGTCTACAGCATAGATAGTGTCTTTATCCCGGATATATTTAGCCACCACAGTGTAATAATGTCCGATATTAACAGGTATCAGGGCAAAATCCCTGTATTCCGGAACAGTATCAGTAGCAATAGTATCCAAGATAGTATGTTCTTCATATCGTCCCAGATATAAAAATATTAACGGATTAGGCTGGAAAAATGTTCGGGTAAATTTCACTTCCAATACAGCCATACGTGGTTCTACCGAGTTACATCCAGAATAATCACAATCTCCGGTATCATCGTCCAACATTAAAGCATGTCTTTGAGAGCATCCAAACGAAAACAATAATAGAACCAGGAAAAGGATTTTACGTAAACTCATTGATGATTAGGTTTTAACAAATCAAAAACAGTTTTCACCGGATTAAAAACAGTCAGAGGCACTTCTACAAAAACAGTATTCCAGAAAGCCATTGCACCGTTCCACAAACCAGGACGCTCCAGTGCCTTTATAGGACGTCCCTGATAGGTCTTTGTCGTGATAAAGGAAGCATTATGGTCAACATAATTAAGCAAATCAAACTTTTTGCCCTGATAATCTTTTACCGAAAGCACCATAAAAGAAGGATTGAAATGTGTTGATTTCTTTAACAAACTGACATTAAGCGGATTATTTAAATCTATCTGTGCTTTCTCCACAATTTGCGGACTAATATAATCATCATATTCCACGAGGAAAGGACCTCCTCCTTCCTGCCCCAGATTCTTAACCATACCTGCCACGCGCAAAGGACGGTTAAATATCTCTTTGGCAAACTCAATTTTTTCGGCTACAGAAGCGAATTGTTTTTTAATCCTGATATTTAACACATTATAAATAAAGCTGTAAATATCTTCCAGATCTTTTTCCGTGGGACCAATGTCCAGCAAATCCATATAAGCATCAATCTTACTCTTGAGGGTATAAAGGTATCCGGCCAGAGCCTGGAAATATTTTTCTGTATCCGGCTTCAGACGGTCAGGAGCAACATTATCAATATTTTTAACAAAAATGAAGTCAGCCTCCAGATTATTCAAATTATAAATAAGTGTGCCATGGCCCCCGGGCCGGAAAAGCAGACTACCGTCTTCCTTGCGGAAAGGCTCATTATCAGGAGTAACAGCAATGGTATCAGTGGCAGGGTCCTGTATGGAAAAAGAAAAATGCACCATTAACTCATAATCCTTGTATAACTTAATAAGTTTTTGCGCGTGATCTTCAAACAGCTGCTTATGCTCTGGCGAAACAGTAAAATGTAATTCCAACACATCATCGGCACCAACAGCATAACGCATGCCTTCAACCAGATGCTCTTCCATAGAAGTACGGGAACGGTCGGAATATTTATGAAATTTTATCAGAGCCTTGGGTAAACTGCCATAATTCAATCCCTCAGGAAAAAGCAAAGCCTTGATAACATTAGTATATTCACCTCTGGCAACAAGGGCTTTAATATCCTGGTTATACAGACGTTTACAGGCATCATTCCATTCCTGCCAGAAAGCCAGTTTCTCTCCCTCGGCAAAAAGCATTCTTACCTCATCATCAGAAGGTTCAGTCTCATCAGCAGAAAGAAAAGCATATAGCTTTTTAAACATCCTGGTAGCTGCTCCGGATGCAGGCGTAAATTTATAGACGACCTTTGAACGCTTAATGTTATTATAAATCTGAATATAATGCTGTAATTCGTTACCTGAAAAAGTTTTTATACCACCATTGGCAATAGTAGCTGGTTCTACAATTTTTACTGGCGGAACACCACTCTTAAACAAACTAATCTGGCGCAGTATTTCCTCTATTTTAATTCCCTTTTTCTTCAGCAGATTTAAATCATCACCATTGAAATTCAACAACATAGAAGTTAATTTTAATTATTTGTATTTGATAATAAAAACCTCTTCCTTAGGATAATGGAAATAATAATTTTCCCTGATATATTTTTCAAAAGTAGCATCATCATCTTTCAACAAATTCAAATATTCCATATCTTTCTTTAATTGATCGGTCTCTTTACGTTTCTCCTGATCCAAAAGTTTAATCTGATGCTTGAGGGAAAACAAATAAAAAACATTATAATGGTCCCAAAACAAAATATAAAGTACAAAAAATACCAGAGCAATAATCACTTTATACCTGAGTAAAAAATCCCATATTGGTGCTAATAAAGTTTTCAAAAATTTAATCATTATCATTATTTTAGAGGTCTCTACGTACACAAATTTATTAAAAGTTTTATAAAATGAAAAGTTTGAAAATATCTTTGATACAATTTGATATTGCCTGGCAAAAAAAAGAAGAAAATCTATCCCTGCTAACAGAAAAAATAAAAAAACTTGATACCCAGGTAATTGTCCTCCCGGAAATGTTCAATACCGGATTTAATATTCTTCCTCATAATCTGGCAGAAAACTCCGACGGCATCACCTTCCGCTGGATGAAAAATATAGCAGCAGAAACTGGTTCTGCCATTTGCGGATCTATCATCTGGCAGGAAAAACAAAAATTCTACAACCGTTTCATTTTTATGCAGCCTAACGGAAATTGGGCATATTACGACAAAAGGCATTCCTTTTCCATGGCCGAGGAAAACAAATATTTCTCTCCGGGCAACACCAGGGTCGTTATAAATTACAATGGCTGGAAAATAAAACCCCTTATATGCTATGACCTGCGTTTTCCGGTATGGGCACGCAACACCGAGGATTATGACCTTCTAATATATGTAGCAAACTGGCCCAGCTCACGCATAGACCAATGGGAAAAACTCCTTATGGCAAGATCCATTGAAAACCAGGCTTACGTCGTAGCAGTCAACCGTATAGGAATTGATGGAAATAATTTCCATTACAGCGGAAAATCCATGGTATTATCACCAAAAGGGGAAATTATCTACCTGGCTCCAGAAAACTCCCTGGCCATATATACTATTGAGCTGGACAAAGAAGTATTGATGAAAATGCGCAAAAAATTCCCTGTTCTTAAAGACAGGGATGATTTTAATATTATTGACAGTGACTACCGCGAATTTCCTTAAACTATCGTTTACGGCTATTGAGACGCTTCATATAATCTTGATAACGCACAACAGTATCATACAATACTCCCAAACTGTCTAACTCTTTTACTTTTACAGATGGGAAGGTGCCAGAGTGCATCATCTTTTTTATCACAAATATCGCAGCACGCCGGGCATCTTCCTTGCTCTTAAAAGCAAAACGTCCTTGTACTGCTGGAATAAAAGGCTGGTGGATAAACACTTTTTCATTAACCAGAATATCATATCCCCAGCCGTCGCCTGATTTAAACAAACTATAAGTAATGGTGTCATACTCAGGCACACGGGAACTACTAATATGATTAGGACGCTGCTGGCAACCTATCAAAAAAAACAGTAATAACAACACTATTAGCAATTTTTTATTCATAAATCCAAGCTTTTTCATTTCAAAACAAAGTTAACCATTTTGAAAATTCACAAAATTTTTTATATTAAAAAGACGGAAGCACTAAAACTACTAAACCCCAAAATAATCTGCCTATGGAATACAAAAGTTTCACACTTGCAAACTTCAAAAAAATTCCCCAGTTGAGAGACCACCTCAGCGAGGAAGAAATCTTTGATATAGAGGTGGTCGGCCATGTCTTCCCTTTCAAAGTCAATAATTTCCTCATTGAAAAATCCATTGATTGGGATAATTACAAAAACGACCCTATCTTCAACATTGTTTTTCCCAACCGCGGAATGTTATATGAAGATGAATACGAAAAAGTTGCCAGCCTACTGAGAAAAAATGCCTCCAGAGACGATCTGCTTAAAACTGTCAACGAAATCCGCTGGAACCATAACCCTCATCCTGCTGGCCAACTGGATAAGAATGTTCCAGAAATTGACGGACATAAACTGGCTGGTTCCCAGCACAAATACCGTGAAACAATCCTGTTTTTCCCCCGTCAGGGACAGACCTGCCACGCCTATTGTAGTTTCTGCTTCCGCTGGCCGCAATTCATTGGCATAGACAGCCTGAAATTTGCCTCCAAAGAGGTGGATGTGCTAATTGAATATATCCGCCGCCATACAACTATTACAGACATCCTTTTCACTGGAGGCGATCCGCTGATTATGAGGACAAATGTATTACGCAGATATATTGAACCAATCCTGGAAGCAAAGAAAAATGGAATTATTCCGCATCTGCGCACAATACGTTTTGGTACAAAATCCGTGCTTTACTGGCCATATAGATATCTGACCGACCCTGATGCAGAGGACTTACTCAATCTGTTCAAAGAAATCAGAGAGGCTGGCCTGCATCTGACACTACCTCTGCACATTAACCACTGGAAAGAACTTGTACCAAAGGAAACCCAGCTGGCTATTGAACGCATACTCTCCACTGGCGCCATCCTGCGATCACAGTCACCACTGATGCGACACATAAACGACAATAGCCAGGACTGGGCTAAAAAATGGCAAATGGAAGTTGAACTTAACATCATTCCTTACTATATGTTTATGGCACGGGATACAGGTGCTCAACACTATTTCGGAGTGCCAATAGTAGAAGCCTGGCAAATATTCCGTAATGCATATAACAGGGTAAGCGGAATAGCCCGCACTGTCCGCGGACCAAGTATGTCTGCTACCCCTGGAAAAGTTTTGATAAATGGTGTTGTGGAAATCAACGGAAATAAATATATTAGCTTGCAGTTTATCCAGGGCCGTAATCCCGACTGGGTAGGTCGCCCGTTCTTTGCACAATATGACGAGAAAGCCCTGTGGCTGGATGAACTCAAACCGGCTTTTGCCGACAAATTCTTCTTTGAAGCAGAAACAGAAAAAGTCTCAAAATGATTGCAAAACAAATCCGCTTGTTTGGCCGTGTGCAGGGAGTAGGTTTCAGATATTACATTTTGCAAAAAGCACATAAACTTAACATCAAAGGATTTGTCAGAAATGAACCTGACGGAACGGTTTACATTGAAGCCGAAGCTCCGGACGAAAAAACAATGAACATTTTTATAGAATACCTTAAGCAAGGTCCTGCCCTGGCCAGAGTGGATAAATATCAGGTAAACGACTTGCCTGTGCAACATTTTACAGATTTTGTTATCAAATAAAAAAACGCCGCAGGTGCTGCGGCGTTTTTTTATTATT
>CAZYSM010000081.1:0-5458 GCA_964649975.1 uncultured Bacteroidales bacterium
ATTCCTAACCCATGATGACAATCATGGGAATTGCCGCAAGGCAAGATGCAGTCCGAGCCGTGCGAGGACGACCTATCCACAGCCCACGGTTTCAACCGTGGGAAACGGGCTTAGGATGAGTTTTTAAACAGTAAATTACTAAAAATCAAAACTATCTACATGAAATTTCAATAAAAAATACAGAATAAAAAAAATCATTTTTGAATTTATGTTTTTTATGTATCTTTTTGGAAATAAATGATTTGCAGTTTTTTAATTATAAAAATTTAAATTATGAAAACTGTAAAATTTATTCTTATTGCTTTTGCATTATGGTTTTCTTTTCCTGCCGTTGGGCAGATTGTTTCTAATGCCCAGCTTCTGCCTGATACCTCTGACAAGGATTTGTTTTTCAGAATCAATGTTTCTACATATTTCAAAGACAATGATTATAATACGCCTTACACAGTTAGTTATACATATCCTGGATATTTTATTGTGCCGAGCTTTGAGTATTATATTACCCCAAAAACCCGGCTGTCAGTGGGCTTGTTTGCCCAGCAGTTTTTTGGTATTGATACTTTCAAGAGTATTCCTTACATCTCTATACAACAAAAAATTACAAAGAATTTTGATCTGGTATTAGGACAAATTTATGGAACTTTAAATCACGGTCTTGCCGAACCTTTGTATAGTTTTGATAATTCAATTATCAGTCCAATGGAATACGGAATTCAGCTATTATACAGAAACAAGGGGGTTAAGTCTGATATGTGGATTGACTGGCAGAGCTTGATGCACTTTAATTCGCTTTTTCAGGAAAATGTTGAAGCTGGAATAAGCAATGATATTACTATTTTTGACATTTCAAACACCAAATTAACTTTACCGTTACAATTATATTTTTTTCACTTAGGGAACTTTAATCGTGGTAACTTACCTATACTATCTACATTTAACTCCATGATAGGCATGAATTTGATTAACAAACAAGGTAACTTACAGATGAGTTTAGTTCCTTTGTTTTTATATTATAGGGAATTAAGTGCTACCGATTCAGTATTTAACAGTTTACCTTACAAACAGGGACATGGATTTTATTTTAAATTAATTTTTGAATCCCCCAGCTTCTATTTTATGAGTGGGACATGGCTGGGAACGCGTTTTTTTGCTCCACGAGGCGAAGCTAATTTCTTAAATATCAGTCGGGGATACTTGCTTACTGGTTATCCTGTTGCTAAGCAAGATCATAGATTGGAATTCGTTGTTAAAATCGCCTGGAAGTTCAAAATAGATAAATTTGTAATGGGACGTCTTGGCACAGGATTCTATTATGATATTCGCGGATACATGAGTTCTTATTACGGATTATATTTTAATATTGGTCAGCTGTTTTATCTGAAAAAATTCAATCCAGTGGAATGATTTTATTGTGCAAGCGTGGGTAATTTTCGTCAGCATATTCCAGGCCAGATCTGTTTTAAAAATTGTAATTACAAGTGGTTGCCGAACCCAGCGGCACAGAGCAAAATTTTTTATTCGTGTCCATCCATGTAATTCGTAGTTTATTTAAAAGCCACTAATGCACGAATTATTTTTATTGTGGCGAGAGCCACAAAAGTAGTCCCGCCAGGGACGACCTATCCCTAACCCATGATGACAATCATGGGAATTGCCGCAAGGCAAGATGCAGTCCGAGCCATGCGAGGACGACCTATCATAGCCTACGGTTTCAACCGTGAGGTTTGTGGCGAGAGCCACAATACAAGTCCCGAATGGGATGACGCAAGAAAACATTTATATTTATCTGTGGGAAACGGGTGAGTAGCCCGTAAAATCCAGTCCGTTAGGACGATGATATTTTACATTTTCCGCAAGTCTTTTGACTTGTGGAACACAAACTTGCAGGTCTTTTGACCTGCTTACAGACAAAAGTCTGCCGAACTCCTCCTTGGAAAAGGAAGCGGGGAGGATTTGAATTTCCCACCAGAGAAAACTCTGGCGGGAATGATTTTTTTATTCGTGTCTATTAGTGTAATTCGTGGCAAAAAACAAAGCCACTAATGTACGAATGTTTTTACCCGTGGCTAAATCAAAATCTACCAATGTTATTCTTAGCTAATCCTTGCCTTTTCCAAAAACTTTCTTATTTTAAAAAACAAAAAATCTGTTATGAAACGCCTATTTCTATTAACTCTCCTGCTTGCTCTATTCCTCAGCGGAATGAGCCAGAGCCTTGACCTGCAAAAAATTATGCAAGGCGAGGACTTTGTTGGATACTGGCCAGAAAACATCTACTGGTCGCCTGCTTCGGATAAAATATATTTCCAGTGGAACCCGGATAAAGATATTATACTTCACTGGTATTATTACGACCTCACCAGCAAAAAAATCCACAAACTTACCACAGACGAACTTAAAAAACGTATTCCGCAGGATTACGACCGCCACGGAAATTTAATTGTTTACGCAAAATACGGAGATATTTTCCTTTATAACTTGCAAACCCATCAGACTAAACAGATTACATTTACCACTGATTATGAAACAAATCCACGTTTCAACTTCAAAGGCGACAAAATACTCTTTGAAAAAGACAATAACCTTTTTGCATGGAACATTAGTTCTGGCACAATTGAACAGCTGACCAATTTTGTAAAACACGCGTCAGACAGGAAAAAGCCTTCCGCACAGGAACAATGGCTAATTAATGAGAACCTCGCTCTGTTCAAGACCCTGCGTTATGATCAGCAAAAAAGTCAGGCACAGGAACAACTGCGGAAAAAGCTTGCACCACATTATCCTCGGGCTATTGCTATAAATCAAGCCAGGATTTTTAACATCCAGCTCAGCCCGGACGAACGGTTTATCACGTTTATAAAAGACATTCCGCCGCATACCCGCTACACTACTGTTCCGCACTTCATTACTAAGAACGGATTTATCTACAACGAACAATCCCGGGCCAAGGTAGGATTTCCGCGCGACCATTTCCAGCTGTGGATATACGACCGCAAACGTGATACTGTCTATCAGCTGGACATCAGCCATATTGACGGAATTAAGGACTGGCCACGTCCATACCGCGGACATCTTACAGGCCTGCGAGGGCTTACTTACAGCCGTATCAAGTGGTCAGACGACGGTAAACTCGCGCTGCTACTGGTGCGTAGTCAGGATAACAAAGACCGTTGGTTTCTCATCCTTGACCTTGAAAAAGGCCTTCCAAAGGTCATCAACCGTCAGACCGACACAGCATGGATTGGCGGACCCGGCATCAGCGAGTGGTGGGCTGGCGGAAATTTTGGCTGGGTACCCGGACAGCACAAGGTATGGTTCCAGTGGGAGCGCGACGGATACTCACATCTCTACGTCTATGACCTGAGCACCGGAAAAACTCGCCAGCTAACCCACGGCAACTGGGAAGTTTATAAAGTCTGGCCTACGGAAAAATACTGGTATCTGCTTACTAACAAGGATGATCCCGGACAACGCCAGCTATACCGTATGCCTATCCGTGGCGGAAAAATGATTAAAATGACGCACCGCACCGGCAATAACGAAATTTACTTCTCCCCGGACAAAAAATATATTGCCATTCGTTATTCCTACTCTAACCGTCCGTGGGAGTTGTACCTCAAACCGAACAATCCGCAGGACACCGCCCGGCGCATCACCCATTCCACTACACCGGAGTTTGAAGCTTATCCGTGGCGCGATCCGCAGATTATCACTTTCACTGCCCGCGATGGCGCAAAAGTCCACGCCCGCCTCTATTTGCCTGCTGACAGCGTGAAAAACAACGCAGCAATTATCTTTGTCCACGGTGCCGGATACCTGCAAAACGCCCATCGTTGGTGGTCATACTATTATCGCGAGTTTATGTTCCACAACTTGCTGGTTGATAAGGGCTTCACCGTAATGGACATTGACTACCGCGGAAGCGCTGGATATGGCAGGGATTGGCGTACTGCTATTTACCGCCACATGGGTGGAAAAGACCTTGACGACCAGGTGGACGGCGCCCGTTGGATCGTTAAAAAATACGGAATAGACCCGCATCGCATCGGCATTTATGGCGGTTCCTACGGCGGATTTATCACACTCATGGCAATGTTCAAATATCCGGATGTGTTCTGCTGCGGGGCAGCTCTGCGTGCCGTTACCAACTGGGCTAACTACAACCACGGATACACGTCTAACATCCTTAACGTGCCGCTGTATGACTCCACTGCTTACCGCATTAGCTCGCCAATATACTATGCCAGCGGATTTAAAGGAAAATTATTAATTTTGCACGGAATGATTGACGATAACGTGCATTATCAGGACGTTGTCCAGCTTACTCAACGCCTGATTGAACTGCACAAAACAGGCTGGACAATTACTCCGTATCCTATGGAACGCCACAGTTTCAAACATGCGGATGCCTGGTACGACGAATATCGCAGGATTTATGAGTTCTTTATGCAGAATCTTGTAAACAACAAAAACTAAGGCTATGAAGGAGTTTATTTTTCAGCAACATTATATTATCCAGACACTCATCGGAAGCGGTTTTGCATGGATAATGACCTCGCTGGGAGCAGCCCTGATTTTCTTTTTCGCCAAAGTGCGGCAGGGCTTGATGGAAGTTTTCCTTGGCTTTGCTGCCGGGGTGATGATTGCTGCCAGCTTCTGGTCTTTGCTCAGTCCGTCCATAGAGCTGTCCGAGAAAGCCGGACTTATTCCGTGGATACCTCCGGCTATTGGCTTTGTCCTTGGTGCATTTTTCCTGTGGATTATGGACAAAATCACTCCGCATTTGCATCTGGGATATGACGAGAGCCAGGCAGAGGGACCAAAGACTAAGCTGCAAAAGACCTTTCTGATAATCTTTGCCATAACCTTGCATAATATTCCTGAGGGTCTTGCTATTGGCGTGGCTTTTGGTTCGGCACATATGATTGGTACTCAGGAGGCAATCATTGGCGCTCTGGCTCTTGCTATCGGCATTGGCATACAGGATTTTCCCGAAGGATTTGCCGTCTCGGCTGCTCTGCGTGCTTCGGGCGCAAAACCCTTCAAAAGCTTTATGGCAGGGCAGTATTCCGGACTGGTTGAGCCTATTGCTGCTGTCTTTGGCGCGTGGCTGATGACAATCATTTCCGGATTGTTGCCTTATGCTTTGGCTTTTGCCGCTGGCGCAATGATTTACGTCACCGTGGAGGAGCTTATACCCGAATCCCAGCTCAGCGGAAACAGCCATCATTCAACTTTTGGCCTGATTTTCGGCTTTGTCATCATGATGATTCTGGACGTGGCTCTGGGATAAAAACCTGTCCGGAACGATATTTTTAACTGGCGAGTGAGGGGAAAGAAATTTAGTTTTTATTTTGATTTTGGGCGTGCCCCTCGCCCGCCTTTTTTGTGTCTAAATCTGTCCATCCTGCTGTTAAAAGATATAGTATCATAGTGCCATAAAAGGACACGTAGGGAT
>CAZYSM010000082.1:0-5441 GCA_964649975.1 uncultured Bacteroidales bacterium
CTTTATCTCCGATTTGCCAAGAGATTTCCAGTGACTGCTTTAAGTATTTCAGAGCAGTGTCGTAATCCCCACGGGCATGATATATCTGCCCTATATTATTCAAAGTAGCGCCTTCTCCTTTTTTATCCTCGTATTGTTTTGCTCTATCCAGAGCTTTTTCATAAAATTCCAGGGCTTTTTCATAATCGTCCAGACTGTCATAATTTTGTCCAATCCTTGTTAATAGTTTCCAATCTGCCTTATCACCAAGTAATTTATACGCTCGCTCAGCAAACTCATGAGAAATTTCATACTCATTTGCATTATAAAAAAGATTTGCAAGGGCTAAACCCAGTTCTGCTACTTTTTGTTCGTTTTTAGCTTTAAGGTAATGCTCAAAGGCAGAGATAAGTTCATTATTTTGTTCAAAATATTCTGCGGCTTTTTGGTGAGAAAAATCAATTAACAGTGGCTTATCCTTTAATAATTGTTTTACAAGTTCATTTACCTGATAGCCCTGAGCAGGATAATCAATTTTTTCACACAAAGTTGCAGAGCGTAGATATTCCAGTTCATTATTTATTTTTTCGTCAGACAAATCCAGTTGCATAGCAATAGCCTCCACAGGCACAGGTGCTACAAAATACGAAAGCGTCTGCAAAATCTGTTTTTGTTCCTGGCTCAAAAGTCCATACAATTTATCAAACAACAGATTTTCATTAATTCGTTCCAGTGCCAGCTCAATCTTTAAAAATTTCCGGATAAATTCCTGCTTATCAGTTAAAGTCTTTTCTAATTTTTCCCTGTTGAAATTTTTAACCATAATGGCATTTATCATCTCCAACATACGGTAATTGCCGCCTGTTAAATTGTAAAACAACTCTCTTAAATCCTTTGCAGAAATAAAGTCTTTATTCTGCACAAGTAAAGCATGCATTATAATCGTCTGAATATCTGTTTGTTTAATTTTTTCGTAAAAATCAAATTTCCCAACAGTATTCAAATTAAGCTCTAACCATGATTTATCAGGCACAGGATAACGGCAAGTAATAACCGTAGGAAAATTCTGCGTAATCAAATCAATAGCCTGTTCCAGTTCGTGATTATTAATTTTATGCGTTTTTATATCCAGAAAAGTTTCAAGATTGTCAAAAAGAAAATAAATAGGTTTTTGGCACTCTTTTAACAGTGATAGATAAGCATTAAGCCGCAGGAAAAATAATTTTTCTGGCTCAGTGGTCTTATCTTTCAGAGTTTCATTTAGCCATTTTAACTGATCAGGTTTATGGGCTTTTAGGAACTCCGTTAATGCATGGTTAATATATTGCGGAAGTCTATCGGTATGGCGGAAAACAAAGACGTGCAGGTCTTGGCTGAAAGATAGCTGATAAAAAATCTGCTCTGCCAGAGTGGTCTTACCCAATCCGCCCTGTCCTGTGATAATCACAGTCTTTTTCTCACGCAGAGCATTTAGTGCCTTGCGTAGCTCAATACGCCTGCCTATGAAACGGAATTCTTTGTCTCTGGCAATTATGAAGTTTTTATATTCATGGATAGGCTTTGAATAATACTTTTTTACAGGCAAGCTCCAATCCACAACATTTTCAATGCGTGCCGAAACATATAACTGCGGAATAATCCACTGCAAGGGCAAGAGCTCAACATTTTTGCCTTTCTCTGCCTGTGCTTTTAACTCATTGAACTGCTGAACTTTAATATAACTAATAGCAGTTTTAAAAGCAGAGTGTAAATCCTGTTTCTCCCCGAGCTGGTGATAAAACTCTTTGGCAAAAAGCGTGGCATATTCGTCAGTTATGGACATACTCATCCCAATAACCGCAGGGATACCTGCCATAAGTAAGTTATTGGTCAAGCCTGCCAGACCCTGTTCCAGTTGCTGTAATTTTTCAGTATCTGCCACGTTTCCCTGTGCGGACTGGCATGACGAAAGCACTACAAGTCCCGGCGGATATTTAGCCTGCGCTACTACTCTGGCAAAATCCTGAGCTTCAACATTCTTTACCTGCAAATATTCATCCTCCATTGCCAGAAAAGCTTTGCCGCTCTCCTTGTCAAATACCGAATGCCCTGAAAAATGCAAAATGTGAAACGGACGTTCATTCAAATAAGCCTGCACTGTGGAAAGCATTGCATCCGGGGCAAATTCAACCTCTACCGTGCCAGGACCAAGCAAGCTATCCAGAGCTTCGGTAAGCATGAACCGTTCCTCCTCGTAGGACAGACGCGTTACGTCCGTTGGTGCGGAAAATACAACCAGAATACGCAATGGCGGAGCAGACGGTTTGTAGCTTTTTAGCTCTTTATGTGGCAGGCTGCGACAAAGATAAACATTATCCAATTCCTGCAATTGCCGTCCCCTGTATTGTGCAATACGCCATGGCAGGTTCAAAATCTGGTTGTCCGAAGTCCGCAGATTAAGGATAGTTTGTTTATCCGTAGGCAGTTGAATATTCAGATTTTCCAGAGCTTGTGTCAGAGCCTTTTCTAATTCGTCATAATATTTGCCAATAGTGCCAATGTTTAGCGTGCCTTCCAGATAATACACAATCTGCTGGAAATTGCGGATTAAATCCCGCTTTTGCTCTGGTGAAAGATTTAGGTCAACGTCTATCCAGTTCATAATCAAAGCTTTTTAATTTTGCCAGAAAATTTACGCAGAGAAATTTCGTTCAGAGCAAGTTTGCCTTCAATGGTCACGGTTAGCAAAGCATTACACTTGGGACAACGAATATCAATTTCACTTTGCTCTGTGCCTTCGGTCCCGGTTTTAATTTCCACTTTTTCAATGAAAATATGCCCACAATTGGAACATTCAATATTGATGAGTTTTTCTACTTTTGCCATTGCCCAGATTTTTATAGTTTTATTCGGATTAAAGTTATAAATTTTTGATAAAAAAGGAAAGACAGTTCTATGGGAAAGCAACTATATTGCTAAACACGCAAGGCAACACGCACATTATCCGCAAAAAGGAAACTATTGAAACCTTCAATCGTCAGGAAGTTGTGCCAGAGTATCTAAAATAGCAAACAAGCCGAAGTAAAAAAAACGGACGAAAGCAGGTTTTGCATTTCGTCCGTTTAAGATTTAAGGTTATTGTCAAGGCACAAAAATCACCTTTTACGTTTTTTCTTTTTCTTTTTTTTAGGAATATGAGGTTTATTTTTTACAGAAGTAATATTTTTCATCATTTTTCTCATCTGCATAAATTGCTTTATCAAATTATTAACCTCCTGAACAGAGGTACCACTCCCCATAGCAATTCTTTTCTTACGACTTCCATTAAGGATCTGAGGATTTTCTCTCTCCTCTGGTGTCATAGAGTATATAATAGCTTCGATAGATTTGAAAGAATCTTCGTCTATATCTAAATCTTTTACAGCTTTTCCCATACCGGGGATCATAGAAATGAGCTCTTTAAGTGAGCCCATTTTTTTAATTTTTTGTATTTGATCTAAAAAGTCATTAAAATCGAATTTTTCTTGGGCTATTTTTTTCTGCAATTTTCGGGCTTGTTCTTGGTCATATTGTTCTTGGGCTTTTTCTACTATTGAACGGATATCGCCCATCCCCAATATACGACTTGCCATTCTATCGGGATAGAATATATCTATATCCTCAATTTTCTCACCTTTACTTATAAATTTTATAGGTTTCTGAACCACATATTTTACACTCAAAGCAGCACCACCTCTGGTATCACCGTCAAGTTTAGTAAGAACAACCCCGTCAAAATCTAATACTTTATTAAACTCTTTTGCAGTATTTACAGCATCTTGCCCTGTCATAGAATCTACGACGAAAAGTATTTCATTAGGATTTACAGCTTTTTTGATATTAGCGATTTCGTCCATCATTTCTTGATCAATAGCCAGACGTCCTGCTGTATCAATTATGACGAGATCATATCCGTGTTCCTTAGCATATTTTACTGCATTTTTAGCTATCTCAACGGGATTTTTATTGTTTTCCTCAGAATATACAGGTACTTGTATTTTTTCTGCTAAGGTTTTCAATTGTTCAATAGCAGCAGGTCTATAAACATCTGCCGCAACCAGTAATGGTATTTTATTTTTTTTCTTACGTAAAAAATTAGCCAATTTTGCAGCAAAAGTAGTTTTACCGGAACCTTGCAATCCTGCTAAAAGTATTACTGATGGGTTGCCGGAGAGGTCAACACCAGCAGCTTGACCTCCCATAAGCTCCACAAGTTCATCATAAACAATCTTTACCATTAACTGACCAGGATGAACAGAAATCAATACCTTTTGACCAAGAGCTTTGTTTTTTACCTTTTCTGTAAATTCCTTAGCTATTTTATAGTTAACATCAGCATCTACCAGTGCACGTCTTATTTCTTTTAGGCTATCAGCAATATTTAATTCTGTAATCTTGTGTGTTCCTTCTAATACTTTAAAAGCACGATCTATGCGTTCAGTAAGACTTTCAAACATTGTTTAAAATTTTTGCGCAAATATAAAAATAAAGTTTTGATTTTTAGTAAAATTTCAAAAATATAATTAAAATAGCTTTTCTTAAGAGCATTCAAGTCTCAGAATTACAAATATTTAAGCCTAAAAAATAAAATCCGATAAATACAAGGCAATAGTATTTTTCCAATATAATAGCCTCATCAGGGCTCGCTGGTCATAATAAAAAGAGGTTGCATCTCGAAGCTCTTATAGTAAGGTCTTAGTCGCTCTGTATTATAGAACTTTTCTACATTAACCCTTTTTACAGTACTTGTGACAACTTCTATTGGTACATTATCATATCGTCCGTTTTTCAGGACTACAAGGCGACCATGTATCCCCCGCATAATTAAATCAAGAGCAAGATTCCCATATGCCATTGGTACTATTGAATCTATGGCATCAGGATCGCCACTCCGTACCAAATAACCCAGCTTTTGATTTATCACATTTACTCTTTTGCCATTATTAAACTTCGGAGATAATTCTTTAAGTGCTTTACTAACAATATCACCGATACCACCCAGTTTTTTATGCCCGAACATATCCATTTCATTAGATTCAAATATCATTTCGCCACCTTCAAAGCTTGCTCCCTCAGATACAAGAACTACAGAATAATTACTAGGATTTTTTCGTCTATCCTCACTTAAAAGTTCGGCTAAATGCTCTATATTAAACTTATATTCAGGTATGACACATCTATTAGCAGCCCCTGCCATTGTAGGCAACATAGCTGTATATCCGGCATAACGTCCAAAAACTTCAACAACAAGAAAACGTTCATGAGAACCTGCACTGGTTCGCAAAAGATTTATCATATTTATAGTTCTCGTCACACAGGTAGAAAAACCGATACAATAATCAGTACCGGGGACATCATTATCCATAGTTTTAGGTAAAGCGACAATTTTCACCCCTTCCTGAAAAAGTCTAACTGCATAACTAAGAGTATCATCACCTCCAATG
>CAZYSM010000083.1:0-5157 GCA_964649975.1 uncultured Bacteroidales bacterium
TCATTTTCAATAGCAATATAAAAGGCTGACAAATAGAATTCTATGATTTTTATCACCCGGAGATATGAGAAAAGGCACTATTTTCCATATAAAAGCATTGTGTGAAGCTTTTTCAATCTCATATTTTTTATTAATGCTTCTACATTTTTATCCTATACCACTAAGATTCAATACCCTCTCTAACATCCTGGTTATTAACAATTTTAGATTGTTTATTGATAGATTCCTCGTGTATAGCTTTAAAAACAGTTTCAATAAAACGTTCACTCAAATTATATTGCCTGGCTTTATCCCTGACATAATCCAAAATCTTCTCAAAACGTGATGATTGATATACAGAAACATTATTCTTTTTCTTCCATTCACCTATTTTTTTTACAACTTCCATTCTATTAGCTACTATATTAATCAATTCATTATCAAGCAAATCAATCTGAGCCCTTAATTCTTCAAGCGTTTCAACACACTGATTATCATCAGGCAAATCCTCTTTTCTAATAATCAAACTATCAATCATATTATTAAATTCCTGCGGAGTAAGCTGTTGTTTGGCATCGCTCCATGCCTGTGGTGGATTAATATGTACTTCAATCATTAATCCATCAAAATTCAAATCCATTGCTTTTTGAGCTACCCACGGCACCAGGTCAGATCTTCCACTAATATGGGAAGGGTCGTTAACCATAAGTATATCAAGCATTTCCCTTTTCAAATCCAGAGCTATCTGCCAATGAGGAGTGTTTCTGTATTTACTTTTTCCATAAAACGAAAAACCCCGATGAACAGCTCCTATAAGCCTTACACCTGCTTTATACAATCTTTCAATTGCACCAATCCACAAATTCAAATCCGGACTTACTGGATTTTTCACCAATACAGGTATATCCACCCCCCTGAGGGCATCTGCAATCTCCTGCACGGCAAACGGATTAGCAGTGGTACGGGCTCCTATCCATAACACATCTACACCAGCCTTGAGAGCTTCATAAACGTGCTTCACATTAGCCACCTCAGTAGTAATCCTCATACCCGTCCTATCACGCACTTGCTTGAGCCATTGTAAGCCTTCTGTCCCCACCCCTTCAAAGGAAGCAGGACGTGTACGGGGTTTCCAGATACCAGCCCTGAATAAATCTACTTTCCCGACATCCATAGCCATTGCAGTGGACATAACCTGATCGGGCGTCTCGGCACTACACGGACCGGCAATAACAAAGATATCGCCTTTGCCGCCCCATTGTTTAATTAATTCTTTTCGTGGCATATCATGAAATTTTTATTTTTTCTTTATGCATAGAATTCTGTTCCATAGAAGTCTCCAGAATATCACGGACTTTATTTGCCCGCTTAATCAATATTTCAAGCCGCTGACGGTCGTCGTTAAATATGGCAAGCTTGAAATCATACAAAAAATTTATATACGTATCCAGCACTTCCAGCACATTCTGTTTATTTTGAAGGAAAATCGGAACCCACATAGAAGCTGCACTTTTGGCTAATCTCACAGTAGAAGCAAAGCCACCACCTGCCATATCAAAAATGTTTTTCTCATCTTTTTCCTTATACAACACGCTAAGAGCCAGAGCAAAAGAGCTAATATGAGATATATGAGACACATAAGCAGCATGAACATCATGACTATAGGCATCCATCTGGATTATACGCATATTGAATTTGCCAAAAACATCCTCTACCACAGCAATGGATTTTTTATCCGAGAACTCTGCATCACAGATAATAAGTGTCTTGTTATCAAACAAGCCTGCCTGTGCAGCCTGAGGACCGCTATACTCTGTACCAGCCATGGGATGAACAGCAACAAAATTTTTCCTCTTAGGATGAGAGGCAATAGTTTTAATCAAAGGCAATTTCACCGAAGTAGTATCAAATACTACCTGACTATCTATCATATCCAACACCTTAGGAGCCAAATACACCGCGGCATCCACTGGCACAGACAAAACAACTACATCAGCCTTTTCCACCCCGGTCTGTAAATCCACTATTTCATCCACCAGCCCCAGGGCCTTAGCTTGTATTGCATTATCAGGGTTATTATCCACCCCAAAAATATGTTCAGCAATACCTCTGCGGCGCATATCAATAGCTAATGATCCGCCTATTAGACCGATTCCAATAATGGTAACATTCATTTATCCTGGATTTTTTAATTTATTCATTGAAAAAAACATCCTCTCCAGAGCCAGCTTAAGCACCGGAAAATCTACAGACAAGGACACACGCACGTATTTATCCCCATTTTTACCAAAAACTCTACCTGGAGTTATAAAAACACCTGATCTCTCAAGGAAATAATCTGACGCTTCCACACCTGAAACAAATACAGAGGGGACGCGCGCCCAAACAAACATCCCTGCCTGGCCTACTGGCACAGTAAATCCCATCTCACTTAATTTTTCCTCTGCCAATAACCTTTTTTGTGAATATTTTTTCCTCAGATTATCATACCATTCCTTGTCCAGATAAAGTGCGCGTATAACAGCTTTTTGCACAGGGAAAAAATATCCTGTATTAGCATTACTCTTTATTACAAGCAGATTATCAATATATTCCCGCAAGCCAACTGCCATCCCTATACGCCATCCAGCCATATTATGAGACTTACTTAAGGAATTGAGCTCTATAGCAACTTCCATAGCCCGTGGAACAGAAAAAATAGACAGCTGATCATCTTGCAAAAAACTGTAAGGATTATCATGAACCAACAGAACTTTATGTCTCAAAGCTATATCTACAAAACGATCAAATACCTGCTTGTGAGCTTTAGTTCCGGTCGGCATATTCGGATAATTCACAAAAATCAACTTTGTAGCAGGACTAATCAATTCCTCCAGCTGATCAAAATCCGGATAAAAATCATTTTCTTCTGTCAAATCATACTTTTTCACTTTTGCCCCATATAATAAGGCAACAGACCGGTAAGCAGGATAACCAGGATCAGGTACTAATACTTCCTCTCCGGGATTGACAAAAGCATGAACAACATAATTTATTCCTTCCTTGGACCCAAAAAGCGGTAAAAAATTCTCATCGCCTTTCAACTCAATACCAAAAAATCTCTTATACCACAATTCCATGGCCTCCAATAGCTCATCACTACCTTTATACGACTGATAACCATGCACAGGACGATCTGCCCATATCTTTAATGTTTCTATAACACTTGTGTGCGGATTATCCGAAGGATTACCCACTCCCAGGTTAATTATTTCCTTGCCCTGGCGCTCAAGTGCTGCCACCTGACGCAGTTTGGTAGAAAAATAGTATTCATTAACAGTAGATAAAATGTCCGAACCACGAATAAGCATTGTATAAAAGTTTTTATAATAAAAAAGGCCGGCATTAAGCCGGCCTTCCATTTGTTTACAAAATGACAATAGCATATCATGCCGGCTCCGATGGGAAGCTGGTATAATATGCGTAATAATATGTATAAACTAAATGCTGCATTGATCTGACCTTACTGAAAGCTTATTTCTACGAATTAATGCAAAAAAAATTTAAACCGCAAATTTTTTTTACATATAATGCAAGTATTGCTGAACTAACTCAATGATTTGCTGTGGCTTGCCATAGAGACGCTCGCTCAAATCCCTGTCTTTATAGGCACGTAGCTGGTTAATAAATCGGTCAATTGTGCCCTTAGGAAATACCCCATCGCGCTCATAAACAGTCCTGTCCGCCTCCAGATAATCGGCCGACTCCTCACACGAACGCGGCAAGGACTCCAGACGATTCTTGATATGATCATTCTCAGGCTTGAAAATATCCACTTCCACGTGCAGGTCCTTGGCTACTTTCAACGCATCTTTATGCTCAAATCCGTCCTCAATGGCCATAACCATTGCGGCCAGCAAATGATATACATCTGCGGATCCGTCTGGCACACGGAATTCAACAGTCTGTTTACCAGGGATATATGGCACTTCTGCTGTCTCATACGGATTAGCATCGCGTATCATCTGCGTTTTCTTTGTCCAGCCCAGAGGCACACGGATAAGAGCCGAACGGTTGGTTTCACCCCAGCATATACGCGTGGGGGCTTCCTGGTTAGGAACCAGACGCAGGTAGGACAGCGGAATGGTATTACCAAAGGCTGTAAGGCTCTTGGCATGCATCAATAGACCCGCAATGGATTTGAGCGCCACAACACTCAGGTTGCCGTCAGGGCCGACCATCAGATTATCATCGTGCTGGTCTGCTATCATATAATGGATGTGCAAGCCGCTTCCGGCCTTACCCTGCGAGATTTTCGGCGCAAAACTGATATTCACACCGTATTTATACGCCAGGTTACGCAATATCCATTTGGCTATCAACAGCTGGTCAGCAGCGTCTTCTATGTCCACAGGATTAAATTCTATTTCGTGTTGCTCGTAATAATGATGGTTAGTCGTAAAATTACCCACTTCCGAATGTGCGTATTTAATTTTTCCGCCGCACTGGGCTATCAGACGCATAGCTTCCACACGCAGTTGTTCAAATTTGGCAAATGGCATAGACGCGTGATAGCCCTTCTGGTCGGTGTTCGGGAACTGTTCATTAGCCTCGGCAGGTGCAATAACGTAGTATTCCAGCTCGCCCAGGGCTTTGATTTTGTATCCGGTCTTTTTCTTAAAACGTTCATGTGCTTTACGCAAAATGTGTTCTGGTGCGCTTTCCAGAGGCTTACCATCCTTGGTGTAATACGAGCATAGCAAATCCAGCGTGGGCACTTCCGAAAAAGGATTGACAAAAGCCGTGCGAAAACGCGGTATAACATACAAATCGCTCGTGCCAGCTTCAATAAAGGTAAACAAGCTGGATCCGTCCACCCTCTCGCCCGTGGCAAAAATGCTTTCAAGATAATGCCGCGATGTGACAACAAAATTCAAAGTCTTCAACTTTCCGTCCTCGCCAACATAGTGAAAATTAACCTGTTCAATGCCGTTTTCTTCAATAAAACGAATAATGTCATAACGCGTAAATTCCCTGGCTGGCTTGCGCAGATACTTGACCAGCGGATTAGGATTCATCAAAACCTCATATTCCCTCATAACAGTGTATTTTGCTTTTTCCAAATATACATACATAAAGCCGAAAAAAACAATGTTTTCCACTACTGTTAAATAAATTTTTATGATTTTTTTGGGCGTG
>CAZYSM010000084.1:0-5091 GCA_964649975.1 uncultured Bacteroidales bacterium
CATAAATTTCCTGAAACTGTGAATTGGTATATTGTGCTATGGCAGAGGAAATAAGAAAATACTCGTCTGCCTGCCTGGTCTCTTCTCTGTATTGCGGAACCGGATTTATTCCTTCGGGGGCTGTTGACGAGTGAAATTCAATTTTTCCGCTGGGAGTTTGATAAGCATCCCTGGGCAGGATTTTGCATTTATAAACTTTGTGCGGATTATCAATCATTTCTTGCGGATTGTCCAGCACTTTCCGTAAGCTGTGCAATAGAGCCTGCTGCGGATTTTCTTTTATCCAGGTTTGTTGCATTCCCAGACGTTCAGCTATGGCCCACATCTGATCTATTTCTGTAGGAATATCTGTGCGCACAATTTTTTGATTATAACGCAGATAATTATGTCCCCACGGAAAGATAACATCTTCCTTTTCCAGAAAGTTCGGTGCCGGCAGGATTAAATCGGCCTCGCGTGCTGTCTCGCTCATATGAGTGTCCTGCACCACGCTCAATACATCCGGGCGCCTCATGCCTTTTACAAAAGCCCGGGCATTGGGAATTGTAACAGCCGGATTAGCGCTGCTGACAAAGACCATTTTGAACTGTCCCTGTGCCAATAGATGGGCAGCTGTTACCTGAGGGATAATGTTGTGGTCTTGCACAAAGGAATAACCACTGAGATAGTCGTCATCAATGTCCAGAGCCGAACTGAAGGAGTAGAAAAATCCGCGGTGCTGTCCCAGCACTGCTGGCAGCAAGGATAGCAGACGCACTGCTTCCCATCCGTTGCGGCTTTTTTGCAGGGCAACACCTATCATCGTGGCTGATGGCCGCAGATTAGCATATAAGTCCGAGAGGTGGACGATGGTTTGCGGGTTAATTCCTGTTATCCGGCTGGCGCTCTCTATAGACCATTGCCTTGCAGCTTCTGCCAGATAATCAAAACCCACAGTATATCGGCTGATGAAGTCCTTGTCTATGGCATCAGTTGCTATTAAACGGTTGATTATGGCATAAGCCAGCACAATATCAGTATGCGGGCGGATTTGTATAAATACATCAGCCATTTTGGCTGTGCGGGTCTTCCTTACGTCTATGTATATCACTTTGGTTCCTTGTTTCTGGGCTTGACGGACAAAGCGCCATATATGCGGGCCATTATCAGCTACGTTCATTCCCCACAGGAATATTAACTTGTGTTGTGGCAGTTCTTCGGGATGGATACCGTATTTTTTTCCGTAGTGCAGGGCTATCGCAGCATTACCCGCCCCGGTGCATAATGACCAGTCGGTCAGAGTTGCGCCCAGGGCATACCATAGCCGTTTGGTATAAACGGTGGTAAAAGCTCCTTGATTACCAGCATAATCGTAGTAAAGAATAGCTTTTGAGCTGTAATTTTCCCGGATGTATTTGATTTTTTCTGCAATTATATCAAAAGCCTTGTCAAAAGAAATTGGCACAAATTCATTGCCCTGTCTGAGTAGTGGATTGATTATCCTGCCTTTTTTCCGGCGGATATGGTCTTTTGCCCCACGCGGACAAAGCACTTTCCCGGTCATAGGATTGGCCGGGTCAGCCTTTATGCGGATAATATCGTTGTCCTCTGTGGAATATTCCGCCTGCATCGCGCAGGTGTCATAGCAATCACGCGGACAGGTGGTATAACGGATTTCAATCGGCATTTTTTTAGGTAAAAATAAAAAATCGTCCTGGTATTAAAAATAAAAAACCTCCCGGCCTGTCAGCGGGAGGTTTTTTGTCTTATTTATTGTAAGCAAGTTTTTTACAATCCCATTTTTTTACGGATGTCCTTTGGAATGGCATCTTTATGGACCATAAAGTCCATTATCTTAAGCTTAATGTAATCTTCGCGGAAGAAATAATAACCGAATTCCGGTGCCTTAGGATCATTATTTCTGGAACCGCTGCCGGAATCTTTTACCAGATACCACATCTGGCCTTTGTAATTGGTCCATCCTACCAGATGCATTCCGTGGTCGTCGGTGGTAGTGCCATTGCTAAAACGGAACTGACGGGCATTCTCGTCAATATATTGCGGGGGAATATCAAAAGTTGGAACAATTGCGCACTGTGTATTGCGGTCAAAGCCTGGCTCGGATACATCACCGCCTATGCAAACTGTATATCCATGCTTGACGGCATAGTGCAGGATTTGCATAAAAGCATCCAGCGGAACATTGTAATAATCATGGCTGTGCCACCAGTTATCCGGCACAGGATATTCCTGCTGTGTCCAGTAAGGAAACTGTTTGAGTGACATAATATCTACATAATCATCCGGATTGAGCTTGAGATAGTCGGTAAGATAGGTCTTTGGAGTATATTCTTTTCCGTCCACAGTGAATTTTGTAGGCGGCACCCCCATGTATTTGTTCAGTATTTCGCGTATGCCTTCAAGGACAAATTTTTCGTTCCACAGATTATTATCTTTAACGCCTTTAAGAAAAGCTTTCATCTCGGCAACCATTTTGCTATGGTCATAGAAAGGCATATCCTTGGGTTTGCCCGGATACACGCTTTCGGGAACTATTCCATATTTTTTGTAGATGCGGGTTACAGCATTGGATTCCGATCCTTCGTCAAAAAGTGATTTTCCGCGGGTGCGCACAAATTCCTTTGCTTTTTCTACATATTCCCAATAGGCCGTATACATCTCGCTTAGCTTAACTTTCTTTCCTGTCTGGCGATAAATTTCAGATTCCAGAAACGATGTGGTAGAAAAGTCCCAGCAAGTGCCAGCATTACCCTGTGAGATAGGCGGATTATGCCAGGCATATTTGTATAATTTTTTCTTATTGGGCAGGTCGTATTTGCTCATATCCACTTTGGGATACTTGTGTGGCTTTTTTACTTCCTGCTTTTTGTAGTAATCGTTTAGGCTTTTCATTATCACGTCATAGTAATAGCTAAAGCCTGGTTTCTGGAATATCAGAACATCTTTCTGGGGCTGCTGGGCAAAGCCGGCAGCTACAAACATCATAGCCAGTAATAAACTTGTCAGTCGTTTCATGGTTCTTGTTTTTTTAGATTGCATTTAAAATTATCAAATTTGTTTTGAAATACGCAAATATATCAAGGGAAATTGTCTTTTCGTGATTTGACACAGGAAAAGGAATTAAAAGCTATTCTTGCCTTTTCATTGCCGATGTTTGCAGGATATGTTTTTCAACAGTTGTATAATGTTGTGGATATGGCAGTGCTGGGCAAATTGATTGGCACGGATGCCCTGGCTGCTTCGGGCGCTGCTTTTCCGCTGTTGTTTTTCTGGACTGCTATTATGCAGGGCCTGGCTACAGCTTTTACCATTGTGAGCTCGCATTTTTATGGAAAAAAGAACTTCATGGCATTACCCGATTTGTTGTTTAATTCATTGCTTATTAGTGTGGTCATGGGGCTGGTTATAATTTTTCTGGGACTTATCAGTGCTTATCCGGCTTTTAATTTGATGGGCATCAAGGGAACACTACTGCCTATGACCATGGAATATTACGAGATTTTGCTTTATGGCAGTTTTTTTATGTCAGGCTATTTTTCTCTGGTAGCCATTATGCGCGGGCTGGGAGATAGCGAAACACCTCTTTATCTCGGCATCGTCTCTAATTTGCTGAACCTGATGATGGATATTGTTTTTGTACGTTATTTACATTTTGGAATTTGGGGAGTGGCTCTGGCTACAGATATGGCTTTCGTTGTTGTCTTTTTTGCCTCAATAATAATTTTGTCCCGGAAATTAAACAATTTGCTGCCTGCCATTGCTGGACAAATAAATCCTGGAATAATTACTGAAGTCTTTTCTCTGGGTCTGCCCAATGCTATGGCACGTTCTATCAAGGCAATAAGTATTTTTGTCTTTTTCATTTTGGTCGGTAGATTTGGAAAAGAAGTTTTTACTTCCTATGCTGTAGCCAGTAGAACAGTGAGCCTGGCTCTGTCGCCGGCTTTTATTTTGTCCATTGCCATTACAGCTTTTGTGGGACAGAACTATGGAGCTGGCCTAAATGGACGAATTAAACGGGGATTTGGTAGAAGTATTTTTCTGGCAATATTCCTGGCACTTGCTTTTTCCCTGATGTTTATATCTTTTCCAAATTTTATTATGAGGATTTTTACAAATGACGCTAATGTTATAGCTCACGGAAGCAATTATCTGGTAATTGTTGCCCGTTTTTTTCTGCTTTTTTACCTTATGCAGGTTTTCTTCGGATTGCTTAAAGGATTGGGCAATACAGCTGTTCCTATGCGTATAACATGGTTTTATATCCTTGCTGTGCAGTTGCCTGTAGCTTATTTTTCGGCTTTTCGTCCCTTCACTTTTATTCCGCAAAATGTCTTGGGCTTATGGTGGGCTGAACCTGTGGGGTGGATAGCTGGATTTTTTGTTAGTTTAGTATGGTATTTAAGAAAAACTAAAAAAAATATATCTTTAACTTAAACTAAATTCCGGAAAAATGATTGTAAATCTGGGAGATAGCTGGATTGTGCAGATACATCGTAATATCTTGGAGGGCAAGGAAAAAGTGAATCCGCGGGATATTACTTTTTTCAATGTGGAATTAATTGAAAAAGCTGCCAAACATACCTTGGACCATATTAAGCAGTGCCAGCAGTGTGAATTGAACAAGGACGAATTACTGGCATTAAGCCGTGATTTTCCGCAAATGCTTGATACTATTGATGGCAGACGTGATTTTACCAACCGTCTGGATAGTATCCTTAAACATTTGAGAGTGGATCATAAAATTTATCCAAAAGGTTATTTCACTGGCCTTTATTCTTTGCTGGGTATTACTCTTGGCGGAATACTGGGCTGGATTATCAGTAAGTTGCATTGGCTATCTACCTATGCTGCTATGGTCTCTATGCTGGGCGTGGGGTTTATCCTGGGCTGGCTATGGGGACAGATTAAAGATAAAAATATCGCCCGCAAAGGTAAGCGTTTATAAATCTTAAAATTTAATTATATGAAAATCAATTTATTGTTAGGATACAGGTTTAAAATCTTTGCTATGGTATTGGTTTTATTTTCCATTGCCGGGATATTAATGCAGGTGCAACCGCAATGGTCAAGGGTAGCTCTACTGTTCGC
>CAZYSM010000085.1:0-4865 GCA_964649975.1 uncultured Bacteroidales bacterium
TTCAGATTTTTACTCCCCCTGGCCCCCTCTGATTTCAAACAGCGGGGGAATTTTGCCAGCCACTAATGCACTGTGCCTCGGGCACTCTGTCACAGGGCGATGTCGTTAAAATATTATATATCCGGTTGTTAAACCACAGAGTAAAACAGAGTTTTGTCACAGGGTCTCACAGAGTAAATAAGCCACGAATGCACGAATAATTTTTATTTGGGTAATTCGTAGTTAAATAGAAGCCACGAATTCAAGAATGTTTTTTGTTTGTGGTAATTAGTGGCTAAAAATAAAAGTCATAATTCCAAACTGTTTAATATGAGGTAAGTTTATATTTTTTCAGGTCAAAGACATAGTATTTAGAGAGGTTCATTTCTTTGAGGTTGAGGTTTGCTAAGGTATTTCCATTTTTATTCAGTAGAGTGTATTTAGTAATTACACCTTTGAAACCAAAAGGCAGACGCATAAAGTAGAAATTAGCTTTCTGCAAGGTTTTAAGTGTTTTACTGTCAAACAGTGCCTCAGCAATCCATATATCAGCCGTCATTCCGTCGTGGAAAGAGTATTTATATTCCCGGCTTGTCCATTGAGATATTTTTTGTGTCTCTCCGGTGAGGGCAGTAGAGTCAAGTGTATAAGCCGTATCGGTATTAGTGGCATACATTTTCCAGGGAACGATAAATCCTTTGTATTCTCGCTTGTCCAGGGCAATAATTTTATTATGCAGAGGGTCAAGGATAGTTAGGCTGGAAAAGGCACCTTCGCCGTCAAAGGTTTCTATAGCTACGGCAGGGTTATCAAAGGACCAATAAACAATGTATTTTCCACGTTTTACCAGTCCGTCGGTGTAAGCCTGTCCGGTATATACAAGGCGGTTTTCAAATATGTATTTCTGCTGGGCTTGTGCACTAATGCAGGCAAAACTAATCATCAGAATAAGCCACAGTCTTGTCATAGTATATGAGATTTTAGATTTTCCCAAAAATAACACGATGATGCAATAAATGAAAGGAAATATAATTTTACAATTTCTTTTTGTTAACTTTGCACCAGAAAAATACAAAGTAAATTTATGAAACCCTACGAAAAAGATATACAGCGGGCAGTAGAAGTGCTCAAAAATGGAGGTGTAATCCTTTATCCTACGGATACAATTTGGGGGCTTGGATGTGATGCCACCAATGAGGCTGCTGTGGATAAAATTTATAAAATCAAGCAGCGGGATAACACAAAGAGTATGCTCATTTTGCTGGACGACACTTCCCGTTTGAAGGAATATGCCTATGTTCCGTCTATGGCCTGGGAGCTAATACGTGTTACTAACCGTCCTTTGACCATAATTTATCCTCAGGCTCGTCATCTGGCCAAAAATCTCATTTCCGAGGATGGCACTATTGGCATCCGTGTTGTCAGGGATGATTTTTGCAAGGATTTAATACGTGCTTTTGGAAAGCCGATAGTATCCACCTCTGCCAATATATCCGGGCAGCCGAGCCCGGCTAATTTTTCGGAAATTTCCGAGGAAATAAAAAATGCTGTGGATTATATTGTGCGCTGGCGTCAGAATGACCATCGTCGTGCCAGAGCTTCATCTGTCATTAAGCTCGGAAAAAATAATGAAGTTATCATAATCAGAAAATAACAAAGCAATGTTTACCGAAAAGAACGATATAAAAATCCGTAAGATAAAAGTGGGCATCACCCACGGAGATATAAATGGCATTAGCTATGAGGTTATCCTCAAAGCTTTTCGTGACCATCGTATGCTGGAATTTTTCACGCCTGTGATTTATGGTTCGCCCAAGGTTGCTGCTTATTACAAGAAAATGCTGAAAATTCCGCAGTTAACGCTCAATCATATTAAGAGTGCGGAAAAAGCCGATGCCAGGGCAGTGAATATAATTAATTGTGTCAGCAACAAGGTTAGAGTAGAGCTGGGCCAGGCTACAGAAGTTTCGGGCGAGGCAGCTATTACTGCTTTGCAGGCTGCTGTAAGAGACCTCAAAGAAGGTAAAATAGATGTGTTGGTCACTGCCCCTATCAGTAAGGAAGCGGTTTACGGTGAGAAGTTTAATTTTAAGGGACATACCTGGTATCTGGCTAACGAATTTGGGGCAGAGGATGTTTTGATGTTAATGGTCCACGAGGATTTGCGTATTGCTGTAGCTACTGACCATATTCCGTTGAAGGATGTTTCTGCAGCTTTGACGGAGGAATTAATTTTGTCCAAGCTTAGATTATTGAATGAAAGCTTGAAAACTGATTTTGCTGTTGATGGACCACTTATTGCTGTGTTGGGGCTCAATCCGCATTCCGGAGACGGAGGGTTAATTGGTGATGAGGAGGAAAAAGTCATTATCCCTGCTATAGAAAAAGCCAAGGATGAGGGCATAAATGTTCTTGGGCCTTATCCTGCCGATGGATTTTTTGCTTCTGGTAATTATCGCAATTTTGATGGTATCCTGGCAATGTATCACGACCAGGGTTTGATTCCTTTCAAGGTCCTGAGCCAGGGACAGGGGGTTAACTATACTGCTGGTTTGCCGGTGATACGCACTTCGCCCGACCACGGGGTGGCATACGATATTGTGGGCTTGAACAAAGCTGATGCTACTTCCTTTGTTAATGCTTTGTTTCTTGCTCGCACTATATACAAAAACCGTGAGTTGCTGGGAGATATTGAGCCTCTGGAAAAACAAAATATGGAGGAATTGATACATACCCTTAAACCTGCAAAAACTGCCGAATTGCAGGAAATTGAGACCATACAGAAAGAAGACAAAGCTGATGAGGTGAAACCTGATAAATCCGAAAGCATTAGTGAGAAAAAGATAGCCACATCGGTAGAGAGCGAACAGGAGACAGATCCTCCGGCAGAAGAAAATCAGGAGGTTACTATTGAGGAGGAAGATGTGCACTTGCCTGGTGATGAAGATGTTGTTACTGACACTACACACGAGATGGAAATTGATGAACCTATGGGGCAGGATCAAACTGCGCAGGAGGGTAACAACCACGATAATGATAATAAAAGAAAACACAAGCCTTTCCAGCGACGCAGACGTGAAAATTTCCGTGATTATTCCGATTTAACTTAAATTTACCGGTATGAGATTAACACCAGTTGTCAGGGATTTGTTGATTATAAACACCGGGATGTTAGTTTTATCGTGGATATTGGCGCCTATGGGAATAAACCTCATTGATATTCTGGGGCTTCATTATCCAGCATCTCCGCATTTCCGGTGGTATCAGTTTTTCACACATATGTTTATGCACGCTAATTTTGTGCATCTGCTTTTTAATATGTATGCTTTGTGGCTCTTTGGCACTATTCTGGAGCGTCTGTGGGGACCTAAACGTTTTCTTATTTTTTATCTGGTAACAGGTTTTGGGGCAGCTCTGTTGCATACAGCTGTGAGCTGGTGGGAGATACATCGTTTTGTCGCAGCTGCACAGGCTTTTTTATCCCAGCCTGACCTGGAACATTTTATGCGTTTTTATTCCAGGTATCCTGAATATTTTAATCCTCAGGGAATTAGTGCTTTGCTGGAGAAATGGGAGGCAGCACCCAATAGTACTGCTTTTGCCAGTCAGGTTATTCCGGTTATACATCAAGCTCTGGAAATAAAAATTAATATTCCTATAGTTGGAGCTTCTGGGGCTATATTCGGATTATTGCTGGCCTTTGGTATGCTTTTCCCTGAAGTGCCACTGTTCATTATATTTATTCCTATTCCCATCAAAGCAAAGTATTTTGTTATAGGATACGGATTATTGGAGCTTATCAACGGAATATCTAATATTCCTGGAGACCATATTGCCCATTTTGCTCACCTGGGTGGTATGATTTTTGGCTATATACTGATAAAATACTGGGACAGAAAAGGTAAGCCCCGGTATGGAGGATGGAATAGTGTAAATGTATGATTATGAATAAATTGTATTGGAGACAATTAAATGTTTTATATAAGCTTTTGGTTGTCAATGTGGCAGTTTTTCTGACAATAATTCTCATTAAGCTAATTACTTTTTTGCTTGGAATGCCACAGGTGATCCAGGCTGTTGTACGGTTTTTCAGTTTGCCAGCAGCCCCTGTTAAGCTATTGATAAAGCCCTGGACTTTGTTTACTTATATGTTTTTGCACGAGGGTTTCTGGCATATTTTTGCAAATATGCTGTGGTTGTATTTTCTGGGATTGATTTTTATTCAATATTTTTCTGAAAAACAATTATGGAGGGTTTATCTCATTAGCGGATTAATCGGAGGATTGTTCTTTTTTATTGCATACAATATTTTTCCGGTATTCTGGGGAGTGAAAAACTATGCCTATCTCTTGGGGGCTTCGGCTGCTGTGAGTGGGATAGTTATTGCTGTGGCAGCTTACCGCCCGCAGGAGACAATATTGATTTTTGGTATTTTGCCTATGCCTATGTGGCTTCTGGGTGTTCTTTATGTGCTGTATGATGTGTCTATGTTAACAGTGGATAATCCAGGTGGTCATCTGGCTCATCTGGGCGGAGCTTTATTTGGCCTGTGGTTTGGCCTTGCTTATCATAAGGGCAAGGATATAACTGCATTTATGGATAGGTTGTCTTTGAGGAAAAAGCCCAGGATGAGGGTACATAAGAATGATTACCGCCCGGATGATTATGAGTGGAACCGTTCGCAGCGTGAGATAGAAGAGGAATTAAACCGTATTCTGGATAAAATCAGCCGTAAAGGTTATAATAGCCTTACTAAGAAGGAAAGGGAGTTTTTGAAGCGGCATTCCCGTGATTACCGTGGATTTTATGGATAAAATTTAAGCCGGTCTGCTTGCAGGCCGGCTTTTTTGTTAGACGGAAGTTATATATAGAGTGGCTAAGCAAAG
>CAZYSM010000086.1:0-4864 GCA_964649975.1 uncultured Bacteroidales bacterium
GGTATTTTTGTAAAGCTTTTATTTTCAATTGATTAGAATTTAAATTTAAAACAATTTAACTTTTTGATAAAACTTTTTAACACAATTTTCATGATCTAAAAGAAATATTTTTATATTACAACACCAAATCAGCAAGTCAAAGAACGGGAGTAATTTTCTGTAAAGATAAAAAATATTTTTGAAAGTTCAAAAAATTATTTTTCATTTAATAATCTGATATTCACTGCTTTTTCAGCCAAACGTTTTTTTCCATAATCATAATCCCAGACTACATTATATTTTACAGCCAATCCCTGACGTAATAATTTTTTATCAAACCTAACATCATCAAAACGGAAATATATATTTTTTTGTCCTCCCTGGATAAAGCCAGAATTCCTTAAAATTCTGATAATACGACCATTAAAAGTTCTTCCGTAGTATATTTTTTTAATAGTGTGGTAGGTTTGTTTTTCCACTGATTTAAGGTCAATTGGGGCATCAATTTTTATGCCAAAACGTTGAGAAAGCTGTTGAACAAAATCACTATTAGCATGTCCATTTTCTTTATACAATGCTATAATCATCAAAACAAGGTTATTTAATTGTTCTTTAGAAAATCTATCCGCAAAATTTTTCAGGAAATATTTAAAAACCCCTATCTTGAACCATGTACTCTGGTCGTGGCTAAGAGCAGATCTACAGAGGAAAGAAAGAGCAGGTTTATATTTTTCCATATTATAAAGCACCCTGGCAACTCTGAAGTCAATAAACCATACAGGCCTTTTGTTAATCTGCATATATTGTTCTATAGCTTTTTCATATTCAGCCATATTAGCCAGCGCATCAGCTTTATAAAGGATAAACCATTTACGGTTATTACCAGTAAGCTTAATATTTTCCAGTACCCAATCAATAATTTCCACAGCCTTCTCATAAAGTTTATTAATAACAAGCAGTTTGGCCATAAGCAAATAAAAACTCTCTTGCTGCGAAGGGATAGTTTTACCTTCAGGGGTTTTCAACAGTTTATCAGATAGTCTTTTCTTATCAAAATCCACCAAAATTTCCAGAGCCAGTTTGTGTTGTTCTTTAGACATTAAAATTCTTGCCACATTAATAACGATTTTGGAAGCCCAATAGTCATCATCAATAATTTGCATAATTTCTTGATATTCAGCAACAATTTCTTCAGACTGCATTATTTTAGCCTTTCTTTGCAATATAGATAGTTTTATCTGGGTCAATAGATTGTTGTTATAAGTGAACTGTGGATAAAGTTTTTTTAGGCGATGGGAAAGTTTTAAAGCAAAGTCAATTCTGCCAGTTTCAAAGGCACAGCGGGCATACCAATAATTATCCCAAGCCGAGAATTCCACATGGTCGGGATAGTTAGTGAACATGATTTTATAAGTATCAAAAGCTTGTTTCCACTGACGTTGTTTAGCGAGTTTTTCGGCCTGTTGTTTAAGTTCGGAGAAATCAGGCATATTTCCCAAGTTTAAAGTTTGAAATTAGAAAAACTGTACATTTTTATTACCCAGAATAAGGTCCACATCCACATTTTGTCCAATAATTTTCATCGCCTTCACCTCGTCGGTAGAGACAGGAATAAGCAAAATAGAGTCGTTATTTTCGTACATCTGCTGCACCTGTCTGAGTGTTTTATGAATTTCATCAAAAACCGGACGTTTGAGGTTTGCAATATACACAGATTTTTGAATTCTGATGCATCCTTTACGGATAAGATATTTAGCAATTTCGTTTCGGACCTTGTCATTTTCTATGTCATACATAACCAGGAATAACATTTTAGTAGGGTCGTGTTTGGTTTGTTTGGTAATATCAAAAAGTTTTTTCACCCTGACCTCAATAGGTTCAAGGGGGTCAATCTTTTTGGTTTTCTTTATTGGTTTGATGCCCGCCTTTCGGAGATATTTGAGGCGGCTGCGGAGAATTGCCTCTGGCGATCTTTTGTATTTCCTCATCGTTATAAATTATTTGATGAAAGATTTGATAAACAATCTCCTGAAACTCAGGATTATTAATTTTCTTAGTGGTTTTGACAACAGTTAGTCCGCGCTTGCCAAAAAATACATTCAGCTCAGCATAAAAAAGCTGATATTTGAACAAAAACTGCTTTCCATAATTAATATCTTTAACCTGTTCAATCTCAATCTCAGGGAATTGCTGCTTTAATTTTTCCATTACTTTTTGCTGGATTAGTTCCAGATGCTTAGGGACAAAAATAACCTTGCGTTTAGGCTGAGGCGGACGGTAATCAGGATTAAGTTTTTGTTTAATCTGCTGGAAAACATCAACAGGAATATCTTTTTTCTCTTTTTTCTTAGGTGTAATTATCACCTGATTATTTTCTTTCTGTTCAAGGGTCTTTTTCTCAGGCTGGGAATTATCGGTCTGCACTGGCAAAGATTTAATATTAGACAAAAATGGTTCAATATCCACGAGTTCTGGGTTCTCGTTATAATATACATTAGGGTCAAAACTAAGGAAACAAGCACGTGTAACATCACTGGTGCGATTGTCCACATTCTGCGTGATTTCGTAGGAACGGGCAAAATTTTGTGCAAAAGTCTTATAAAAAGCCGAATAAATGTGCGGGTCAGTAATGCGCTGTTTGAGGCGGAAAAATACTTTCAGTCCTTGCTTACTAGGAGAAACAAAAATGAGTTCCACGCGAGGGTCCTTAGCCAGTTTATCCTTCAGCCGCTCAGGGTCCAGCTGTTTTTCCTCCAGATGATCAATATCCAGGATAATATGCTCGCTGTAACGGAAATTATCCGTACGCCTTACAGGTGGAGCAAAGATAGAAGGCACCACATAAGGCAAAAATTTCTTTCTCTGGCGGTAGCCCTCAGGGTCAATAAAAATCATAGCTGAAAGGGCATCCAGGAGATTGAATAATTCCTGGTCAGGATTTCTGACCTTATCGGCCAGCTGTTTGACTTGCATTTTGACCAGAGGGTCAGCTGCTTGAACTATCTTTTTTCCGTACATCAGCATTGTTGGAAGGTTTAAAGTTTTTGAATGTTAAGAATTTTTTAGCCAGATCAAAAGCAAATTTGTTAATCAAATCCTCACGCTTGACCTTTTTGCTCTTATAAACAACTGTATCATCCAGATAATCATACATTGATTGAATAAGGATTCTGCGTCCCATCTGTTCCAGCCAATAAGAACCGTCCTCGCCTACGGAATAGCAGTCCTCATCAATAGCATGCTGGCGCAATAGATGAATAACGACAAAATCAGCCCACACCCTGTATTTTTCAATAACGTCAAAAGTGAGGACAGGACGGTTATATTCCTCGCGGTGCAGTATGCCAATATATGGGTCAATACCCGCCCTGATGAGAGCCGCCTCAATCTTACCATACAAAATACCATAGGCATAATTTAGCATGGCGTTAAAAATATCGCGGGCAGGATGCTGCGAACGTCCATTGAATTTATACTCATCAGGCAAAATCAAATTAATAGCAGCAAAGTACTGCTTATTAGCCATTCCCTCCCAACCACGGAGCGAAGGAGCTACCTCGGGGATTAAATCGCCCTTGACGGTCTCAATCTTTTTCCTGTAATCAGCCAGTTTGTTAATAGTAGTGTCAAAGATAGTTGCTTCCTTACCCTCCTCAGGATAAAAAGCCATCAACAGAGCTATCTGATTAGTAATCTTTTCCTGCAAAATCTCTTTAATCCATTCCACAGCCTTAGGCGAAAAAGTGAATTCCAGCTGCTTACGGCGGATAGTAGCAATAGATCCTATTTTAGGGCTCCACATGCGGGCCTTTACGCTTCCGCGCTTGTCCATGACCACGATGTCAATGGAATTTTCCACGGCCAGAGCAATGGCATCCGAGCTGATGAGTGTTCCTTTGTAAATAACAATAGCTTCCACTTTGTTTGGGTCAATAGGATGGGTTTTGCCGTCCTGGCGCAGGACCAACATGTTATCCTTGCGCAAAAGGGCAGCACCATAAGAATTCAAGACAATTGTCATAAAGAAGGGTTTTTGATTTATGGGGAAATACAACAAAAATTATGCAATAAAATAAAAATTTATGTTCCGTGAGTAATAAAAATTTACGATATTTGAAAGGAAAAATTTTTGTGAAATGGGACTGTCAAAGAATAAAATAAAATTTATCCATAAGCTGGAAAAAAAGAAATACCGATATGAGAATCAGGTTTTTGTAGCAGAAGGCATTAAAATAATCCGTGATCTGTTGCAATCCAAGCTGCGGATAAGAGAAATAATCGGACAGGCAGAAATCATAGAAAAACTTAATATTCCACAGACAATACCTGTGACAATTGCAGCAGAGGAGGAAATGCGACGGATAAGCTTTCAGTCCACTCCGCAGGGCATAATGGCAATAGTAGAGATGCCCCGGTGGCAAATCACGCCCACGGATGCAGAAAATAATTTCCTGCTGATGCTTGACGGAGTACAGGACCCGGGTAATCTCGGAACAATCATCCGTGTTGCCGATTGGTTCGGTATCCGTGCGGTTGTCTGCAGCCACGACACCGTGGATGTCTATAATCCTAAAACCGTACAGTCGGCCATGGGATCAGTTTTCCGCATGCCAGTGATATACACGGATATAGAAGGCTTCCTGGCACAGGTGACCAGTCCGGTTTACGGAACGTTTATGCAAGGCAAACCTATCAATGAAATTTCCTTTGGCCAGGGCGGCGTCATCATCATGGGCAACGAAGCGCATGGCATCCGTGCCTCAGTGGAAAAACTTATTACAGAGAAAATAACCATTCCGCGCTACCACAGTGGCCCTGGGCCAGAATCCCTCAACGTGGCAATGGCTACAGGCATAGTACTGTGGGAGGTGAGGCGGAATTAAAG
>CAZYSM010000087.1:0-4714 GCA_964649975.1 uncultured Bacteroidales bacterium
CATCTTATACACCTGCTAGTGGAAATAATGTTTATTTCCATTTTTACGCTTACGGTATGCAAACCTATAAAAAGTAAAATATTATGGAAGCTTTATATATAAGCAAAATAGCTGATAACATTTCTAAACTGATAGCTATTAAAAAAGATGAATTCTCTCCGGCTATCAGGGAAAAGATAAACAAAGGACAGCTGCGTTTAACTGAAGCAGCATTCTTTCACACAGCCAGTTTTACAACACTTGCCGAGTCAGTAGAACTGTTTACCCCGAACCACCCCAGTGGTCCAGGTTATTCATCTTTTTTGGATGGAAAAATCTCTGATCATCTTATTGTTGTAGATTTTATTTCTTTGCAGTACATGGAATCCAGTTCTTTAACTGGGGCTAAGTTCATGACTGTAAATAATCCTGCAATTACTTCTATCGTTACAGGAGCGGTTGTGGAGTTTTATAAAAATAAAAAGATGATTCTGCGCCGTCAGGCTTACCACTTCAGCGAGTGGAGAGAATTAAACGGTGATGCAATAGGTAATGGGGGTTTGTCTTTACGGCGTCCTATTATTTTGACACCTGATGACCAGCTACAGGTGACTATAAAATTTCCACATGGTTATACATATACTCCTGCTTCTGGTAAAGCATGGTTCAGATTAAATCTCTTTGGAGTATCTGCTAAAATCCGTTAAGTATGATATACCGCATAACGACAAATATATCAGGCTCTGGAGAGTTGCCCCTGAAACTACCTCAGGGGCAATGCCGGGGCGTTATCTTTAACTCTATCAGTGGAAGCGATACAGAACTTGTTGGACTGCGCACATCAGATAAAACAGTAATTCCTCTGACGCCTCTGGCACTTGTCAGACGTGTATCAGGTAGTGCCTGGACGGATAATATCATTCGCACAGGTTTTGATACAAAAACCTATCTGAGGCTGGTCTTTAACACCTCTGCTCCGGTAGAGCTGGAACTGTTCTTTTTTATAGAACAAACTCAGGAGGGAGAAAAAGATAAATTTGATGTAAAAAAACTCAACGCCTCGGAGTTTGCCGGTGATACTGTAAGAGTAAATGTAAAAGGAAAAATCAGATCAATAGACCTGATAAGTTTTAGCCGTGATATAGAGTGGAGCGTTTCGGACGGATATGAAAAATTCCTGGAAAAACGCACAGCTACAACAGACTACACGCAGAAAAAACAGTCGTTCTTAAACTTGCTGTTTCCGGTGGAAATAAACAGCCGTTTTATAGACATTGAAGTAAAAAATATTCAACCGGGAGAAACTTTTTACTTAGTCTATCGCTATGATTAGTCAGGTAATAGACATAGCCCGCAGGTATTACAAAGATTTTACCATAGAACAAAAGTTGCTTAGTGATAACAGTTTTGAGAATAAGAAAATCTATCATTATGATGGATTGTTTGTTCTGGATTATCTGATGACTTTTGGGACTGTATCGGACTTCACAAGGGACTGGTACCGTCTGATAGAACCTGAGCGGGAGTTAAACCTGCTGAACTTTGCCCGGGTTTATCCCATAGACACTGCTTATGCCATAGTGCTTGACTATCCGGTTGTTATACGTTCTGACTTTGTTATCAGCAAAGCCAATCCCTTTGTAATGGATACAGTGTTTAAAACCGCATTGGGTTATTATCAAATTTTACCGCGATGACATTTGCACAGGTAATAGAAATAGTAAAAGAACATAAAAAGCCTTACTTGATACTTGATCTTATTCGCAGTCCGTTTGATGTGCGGCGTCTTGGAGTATTTGACTGTGAGGGATGTCCGGATAATATCAGCGATGAGGAAAAATTATCCAGGGCAATTGCCTGGTTACAAAAGATGGTGTCCCTGGTAGATGATGACACTCAACTGGCATTGACCTTAAAACCCAATCCTAAAGCAGGTAAAGACAGCTGGATAGGACCTATTGAATTTATAAAGTCCGGTAGTACAGAAAAGAAAACAACAGGACTTGCAGGTGTTGACTTTTCAGTTATACAACAACTTGGCTTTGTTCCCGCAGCAGAGATACAAAAGAAAGAGCTTGAATATTTGCTCAGGTTGAAAGACCGTGAGATTGAAGAGTTAAAACGCCGGTGTGAAGAGGAAAAACAGTTAATCAAGGAACAAGCACTCAGCTGGGGGCCGGAAAAATGGGAAGGACTTGTGGATAAGGCAGTAATGGCTTATGGCATGCTTACAGGGAAAGCTCCTGTGCAGTTGCAAGGAATGCCAGGGCAGCAGGGCAAGCTAACAGCCGAACAAAGCCTTATAACAGTAATTAACGATAAACTACAAAGTTTTACAGTAAAAGAACTCAAAGCTGTACTCAGTTTTATTGAGAAACTCAAACAATATGAAAGATCAACTGATAAAGAAAATAAACCAGATGAATCCGCAGACGCATAATGCATTGTACATTATGCTCAATATCTTCACTGAGGAGCAGTTGCAACAAATAGCACAAGCTCTGTCTAATCCTGTAATTAAACAAACAATTTTAAATTATTTAAAACAATAGAGCCATGAAAAAGCCAGTAAAACCAAAACTCAAACCATTACCCAAAAAGCCCAAGATGACAGCCAGCAAGGAAGCGTGGGACCGCTATTATCAGCGTTTGCGTCAGGTACAGGCTGAGAATAAAAAACGTATGGACGAATATAAAAAAGCTCTGGCAGCGTACGAAAAGGAAATGGCACGGCGCAAGAAAATAATTGCCCAGGCAAGTAAGAAATATTAATCCTGACCGAAAAAGGACGCCTTCGGGCGTCTTTTTTTAAAAAGACTGATATATGAACATAAAACGTGGGGTAAAATATGGTCTGCTTACTTATACCTTGCTCAAAGCAGGGCGGTTTGTTTTGCACCTGAGACAGAAGCAAGAGGAAACGATCCGCCGTCTGGAGGATAAAATAAAGTTTCTCAAATCTTATTATGTGCCATTGAAGTTTAAAATTATTTCCCGGTCAGGAGATAATTTTATCATATCTTTAAAATTCCTGACAAAAAATGGTACGGCTATAAGGATTAATGGTTATGACTATGTACATTTTAAAGTCTCAGGTAGCCAGCCTGCTTTTGATTTTGCTATGGTAAAACTCGGTGAGGGCTATCTGGCATTTCCCTGGCTACTTTTTTCAGATGCTGTTGCCTCCAGCAAAGGCATAAATCTGTTTAAATATTACACAGGCAAAGACGGAGAACCTTTGATTTATTATCCTTTTGCTTCAGAGGATGAGAAACAGGCTTTTATTGATGTTTTCGCAAGGGTAAAAAAAGGTCAGGCAGACTGGGGGTCTATGGTAACATCTGCTGCTGATGTGTCTCATTCCTGGGCATTTCAAACTGGTAGAGTATATAAAATAGTTGTGCATACCCGCGGAGGAATAGAAATCCTGGAAGACTAATGGCATGCAAAAGCTACATACTAAGGGCTAAACGCAAATATAACCGTATAAACTATGATATTGACCGTTTTTGCGAACAACTCGGTCAAATGGCAAACCGTTTAAAAGTACCGGCAAAATGGATACTTGCTACTATTGCCATAGAAACAGCTTATACCTTTGACCATAGAATTAAAAATCCTGCGTCCGGGGCTTATGGTTTTTTCCAGTGTTTACCTTCTACTTGCCGTCACCTGGTGGAGGTTGGACTACTTCGTTATCCCGGTGAAATATATAATATGGATGCTTATCAACAGCTGGCTTTGATGGAAAAATACCTGCTTTTCCGCGCACGTGAACGTGGGCTTATCTCACGATCAGCCACAGATCTGGACAAAATAAAATCTTTTCCTCAGTTCTATCTGCTTGTATTTTATCCTTCTGCTGCTAAATATGCTGACCGTCCAGATTACCGCGTCGGCTCCCGTTATGTGGCTTCTGCCAATCCTATGCTGGACACAGATAAGGACGGGTATATAACTATCAAGGACATCCAGCAATATTATAAAAAGCATTTTGGATTTGATATTGATACAGATATTGTGATTTCCCTTGCAGTGGCAATTATAAAAACCTTTGTGTGATGAACCTGACAACATTAATATTATCTTTATATAGTGGTCTGATAACTTTGCTTTTGTTCTGGCTTAATTATAGTTTCCGCCGTTATCTGGAAGGCACAGATGAGCGTTTGAGTAAGCTGGATAATAACATGACCGCCTTAAACACTAAGTTTGAGGTTTTAAACCAGTTAATGCTTACTTATAATGAGGATGTTGTGAACATTGAAAAAAGACTTACCGAACACGAGAAACGGCTAAACTCCTTGACAGAACGCATTGTAAAACTTGAAGTAAAATGAAAGTTTTTTGGCTTTCAACATACCATGGAATACATCAAGCGGGAAAGATAAATAACGATACTGCTTTGCTATATAGAGCAAAATTTTTACAGGAGGCGGGGGCAGTTAATCAGATAGCCCGTAGGATGCAAGATAGTTTAGAAAAACACAATATTAACCTGGATATTGTTATACCTGTTGCCTGTACGCGCACACGTTCTTGTCTCTCCCTGCAGTTGGCAAAGAAAATAGCCAGTGCATTATCCCTTCCAGTAGTGCTTGATTATTTTTCCAATCCTATGCGTTATGACCTTTCAGGGAAAAAAGTTCTGGTAATAGATGATGTTATCCAGACTGGTAGAACAGCCCAGGTGTCAATAGAGATGATAAACAGTACAGTTCACCTGAGGAAATAA
>CAZYSM010000088.1:0-4661 GCA_964649975.1 uncultured Bacteroidales bacterium
ATCCTTCCAGTGCGGACTGGTCTTTTGGATTGATTAACAAAACTTTATGGAACAAGACTTTTGCCTCGCGTGCTTTTCCGAGCTGATAATTTGTCCATGCCAGCATAAGCAAACCGTCGTGTCCGAAGGGATATAGGTCAACGAGCTTCTGAAAATACTGCAATGCCTTTTGATAATCCTTGCGTCCATAGTAAATCAGGCCTAAACGGTATAAAGCAGTGGTGTTTCCCGGTGAGTGTTGAAGTATCTCGTTGTAGAGTTTAATAATCTCGTCCCATTTTCCGAGAGCTGACAGTGGCAGAGCCAGACCAAAACGTGCTTCCTCGGAATAAGGGCGAAGGGTTATAGCCCGGCGATAGTAGGTTGCGGCTTTGTCAAACAGGCCTGCGTTGTAGTTTAGCCAGCCCAGACGCAGGTTGATTTCGTAAGAGTTCTGGTCATAAACTTTTAGCAGCTGGTCAGCGGCTTTCTGAAATTCGCCCTGACGTTCCAGTTCATAACTTTGTGAGAATGCCTCTTGTAGTGCCTGCCAATCCTGACCAGAGGCTACGACACTGATTAACAGCGAAACAAATAAGATTTTTGCTTTCATAGTGATAAATTTTTATGAGTTTATTTTACATTTGGATAAAAAATCAAACCAATAGTAAAAACATCGGCTTGATAGGTATAAGGACGTGTAAGGTTGTTTCCTGCATTGTCCTGATAATGAATGAAACGTTCTTTTGTATAGAGATTGTAAGAGCCGTAAATAGCCCATTTTTTGAATTGATAAGTGATATTTACAGCTGCTTTGCTCAAAATATTTTCCTCGTCATTGAAAATCAAAGTTCCCATACCTGTGTTGAAGTATCCCATTTGTCCCTTCCAGTATTCTGCGCTAATCCACAGGCGTTGTTTAATGCCTATTCCTGCGGATATCAAAGCAAGATACTGTGTTTGTTTCAGGTCTTGCTTGACTGTCAGTCCGGGCGAAAGATACAGGCTGGTGCTTCCCAGTGGATAGAACGCAGGTGTAAGCGTCAGTTGCAGGTTTGGCTGAAAGCTGTATAATTGGGCAGAAGCCACAGCAGAAAAGTCCATTCTGGGCAGTTTGTATTTTATGCCTGCTGATGCCACAAAGTCAAAAATTGGCGTTGTCTGCAATACAGTCGCCCTCTGGCTCCACCGTCCGCGGGAGATAGTAACCTCTGCTGTTTTCTTTGATGTTCCCACAAGAGTAGCAATGTTCCACATCAAATCCAGTCTGTGGTTAATGGACGAGACACGGATAAAGTTCACGGGAAACTCCCTGATATACACAGGATTTTCCTCCACAGTACCGCCGTTTTCCTGCAAACGGTAAAGGTTATCAAAGGCATAAAAATTTAGTTGTAAAACATTATAACCAGTAAAGGTGCGCCATGAAGCTTCAAAGGTTGGCACATTTGTTCCATAGCTGATGGTTTGTTCGCCTTTGATATTATAATCTCCGTCAATATCGGTAAAACGCAAAGCGTCTGGATTACGCACCTGTAAAGCCGAATAATAAACCTGCCATGATTGTAAATTTTTATCAGTTTTTTTCAGCAATTTATTTCGCAAATCAATTGGCATATCATAAATCAGTTTGTTGGCATCAGCCAGCTGTCCGCCCAGCAGATAGGAATAATACAGATATTCCAGAATGACTTTGTCCTTGGGATACCATTGCAGTGCTTTGCGGAAGTGTTTGATTGCCAGGCGGTATTGTCCGCGGTTGTAATAGGCAATTCCCAGTCGCGTGCGAAGGTAGAAAAAATCTATTCCCTGTTTCAGCGCCTCATTAGCGGTTTTTATCAGCTGTTGCCATTGTCCTTTAAGGTAATAATCATAAGTGAGTTTGTCTGCTTCTACCACAGACATCCGTTGTGAATAACCTGTTTTGAGCAAAAGCGGAAAAATTACCAGTAAAATAATCAGTCGTTTCATATTTTTTCATTTTTAATTAATTATCAGCTTCATGTTAAATTTCTTATGAGCCAGTGTTATTTCCGTGGCTTTCTCGCTTATTCGCATACGCGAATGCAAAAAAGTATAACGCCTGTGCGGAAATTCCAGATTTACAATAGTTTCTGTATTTATGACTTCATCGCTGAAATCCAGTTCATGCCCTGTGTATCGCAAAGTATAGCGTCCGCGGATAAACAGATAAAATGGCGCAATTAAATCCTGTAAAAACATTACAGCCCGCTTGTCGTATATCATATAAACCGGCACAGGCTCGGAAACTTCCAGATTTTGATAATAAGTGAGTAATACTTTGTATGCCGCCAGATAGAAATAGAACAAAGGCGAACGTTTGTCTCCGTGAAAATCCAGCATAAAAAATGCTGTTCCATCGTTGCGGAAATAAGCATAGGAATTTGTCTGCGGGCAATAGATATAGGGCACATTCTCGGGGGTTGTTTCCACCTGCCAGAGATATTCCTTTTCCTCGCCCTTGTGTATAACCTTAACTTTCAGGCGTTTGCCCGGAATAAGGTCAAAGCGTTTGTGCATAAGGTCATTGACAATTACATTGCCAACGGCTTGTCCTTCCGCAGGTTTATCAAACTTTTTGAGCGAATATGTGTCTTTTTCTTTCACCATATAATAGGCAAAAGGATAATCCAGCGTGGGCGCTCCTACATAAGGCTGCGCTTGAAACTGAAAATGCAAATGCGGATAAGGTGAACGTCCTGAATTTCCGACTTTTGCAATAACCTGTCCGCGGCGGACAAAATCTCCTTCCTTGACTTTGATGCTACCCTGTTGCAGATGCGCCATAAGGGAATATAACAAATCCGTATGTTTAATTACAATGACATTTCCCCAGTTTTCCTCAATGTTCATCTCACCTACTTGATTGTCTTTCACGGAATTAATTGCTTTTACTACAATTCCGTCCGCAGGTGCCACAACAGGCTTGCCAAAACAGTAATAATCCTCAGGATAATCGCCTGTTCCTTTAAACTGATTTCCTTTTTCGTCTGTCTGGATAAAATCCCATGCATGACGCCAATCTCCTTTGTGTGTGTATGTTCCATTATGTGCCTGAGATATATACCAGAAACCCTGAACAGGCAAAAATACAGGGAAATAGGTCAGGGAATGGAAACGGTCCATATTGTTCTGGAAATCATAAAGGGTGTATTCAGGTGTGGCTTTGGGATAAAGTGGTTCTATCAGCCCCGCGGAAGTGTAGTTCTGCCGCATTTTCAGGGCATAAAGGAATAGCAAAACCACGATATTGAACGGTAAGGAATAAAGCGGCAGATGATAAGGTGCAAAAATCTTTATTGCTGCAAGGGAAATAAACACGGTAAAAGGCATGAGAAACAACAGGCTCAAAAAACTTGTGCGGCTGGGCATAACATAATATCCGCCTGCGGCAATAGCTGTCAGGATAAAGTTAAATCCAATATAGGTATAAGACAGTTGCGTAAGGTCAATGTGCAGAAGTTCAAAGGAATAAAAAGCAATAGTAAATCCGACCAGAGAGAGTAAAAACACAATACGGGAGTAAAGCAGCAAGCCAATGGCAATAATAATGCCAGCAATGGTGGACATCTGAAAGAAAATAGCTCCCAGCGACAGGAAATAAGTCCGCCAGAAAAACGGAATATCCACGCCAGCAATGGTCTCATAGATTTTGACCACAGGTTCTCCTCCCAGACGGTAAAGGTCATTGTAAACATAAATCCAGCGCTCAGACAGTCCCAGATGTTCCAGAGAAAAAATGCTTAAACTGACCAGCCACATTGATAGCAGAAACGGAATACTCAAAAAAGGCAATCCGTATTTATACAATACGCCTTGAATGTTCAATGTCAGAAAAAACGTTAAAATAGCAAAAATCACAGCCACAAACAGGATATACAATCCGGGTTGGAAATACAGACCGATGCCCAGTCCCACGAGCAAGGCATTATATCCGTAAGCTCCATTGCGTATCATTTGCAAGTTGTATCCGAGCCACCGTGAGAGCAATACGACAGTAAGGACGGAAATCACGCCCACCAGTCCGCTCCACGGGTCTATAAAGCTGACAGCCAGAAGGATAAATCCAAGCAAGCGGTTTTCGGCAAAAAATACTTTTGAATAGCTATGCAATATAGCGTCCCGGATAAAACGTAATCTGCTTTTAATCATTCCGAATTCTATTTTTATATATTAAACAAAGTTTTGGTTTATCCCTTACGCATAAATCATTATTTTGTGATTTTTTATGATTATTCTTAATCAGAAATAAAAGTCATGAAAGCACGGATGTTTTTCTCAACCTTACAGATTAGTTATGTGAAATAGTTATGTGTCCTGCTGCTTTTACTCTATACACTCAATTTCCGCAAGTCTTTTGATTTGTGGAAAACAAATTGACCAGTCTCTGACTTACAGGCAGACCGAGTTTGACGGGAAGGTGGGATTTATCTGTGGGACACTGGCAAAGCCTGTAAAGTCCAGTCCGATAGGACGACGCAGTCCGTAGGCAGACAAAAGTCTGCTAAGTTTTGTTTCCCACCGGAGAAAACTCTGGCGGTAATATTATTTTTCATTCGTGATAATTCGTGTCGTTAGTGGCTATAAAACAATTTGCCGCAAGGCCAAACCAGTCTGTCAGGACGACGTTTCTAATTGTTTTTCTGCGTTTGTTTATCTTT
>CAZYSM010000089.1:0-4580 GCA_964649975.1 uncultured Bacteroidales bacterium
ACAGGGTCTCACAGAGTTTGTCCATTCGTGTTAATTAGCGTAATTCGTGGTTAATCTAAAAGCCACGAATGCACGAATTCTCCTCCTTGGTGAAGGAGGCTGGAGGATTGATTATATCATTGCCACGGATGTACGGATGATTCTTTATTCGTGAGGGCATCCTGAAAAAGCAAGTCCGAGCAGTGCGAGGACGGTCTATTCCTAACCCACGATGATAATCGTGGAAATTGCCGCAAGGCAAAACACAGTCCCGCCAGGGACGGCCTATCCATAGCCCACAGATTTATCTGTGGGACACGGGCAATCGGCCCGTAAAAAATCCCGGCAGGGATGACGCAATATTCCCATAGTTTTAACTGTGGGGATTGTGGCGGAGCCACAAATGCGGCAGGGATTGGAGCGGATATGAGGCGCAGACGAAAAATTACAGGCGTGCAGGGCGAGGAGGCGAGCAGAGTAAGCCACCGCAGCCCCCACGCCTGTTTTTTGAGACAAGCCGAATATGAGCGGAAAGCCCGGTACTGCCGCCAGTAAAATGTTGCATCATTGTGAATACGTGAAAATGAGCGGTTTTGAGTTTTTTGGGGTTAAACGTTATGCGGCAGTAGCCGCCCAAAAAATAAAATTGCAAAACTGATTTTTGTTATTGTTTAAGAAGCTTTGTCAGTATAGTTTTAGGCAAACTCAAAATTTTGTGTTATGGAGGCTATGAAATGGTATGATATGCCCAAACTTAATACCTCTTGCGGTATAGACGGACGGCGTATGTACGACAAACAGCACGCACAGATAGTGCATCTGATGTTGGATCCACTGGCAGTTGTTGAGCCACATTCCACACCTGTGGACGTTGTGTTTTATGTTCTGGAAGGTGAGGGCACAATAGAAGTTGGCGACGAGAAAATCCGTGTGGAGAGGGACGCTATGGTGGAGAGCCCTGCGAATATTCCGCACGCACTTTACAACGAGAGCAAGGATAAGGTTTTCCGCGTGTTAGTAATAAAACTGCCCAATCCGAAGTCAATCAAGGACAAGGACGTAAAGTAAAAAAGATTTTATTTTTTTAATTTCTCAAAAGTATTATTTTTGTCAATCAAGTAATTAAAAAATCTAATCAAAATTTTGTTATAAATGGCAGTAGTTGGAAAGGTTTCACAGGTTATCGGGCCTGTAGTGGACGTTACATTTGACAGTGCCAAAGACTTACCTAATATTTACGACTCTCTGGAGCTGAAACGTCCGGACGGAAAAACACTTGTGCTGGAAGTTCAGCAACATATCGGTGAGCATACGGTTCGTACCATAGCAATGGACTCTACGGACGGATTGCAGAGAGGAACAGAGGTTGTGGCTACGGGCAGACCTATTATGATGCCTATTGGCGATCAGATAAAAGGACGTTTGTTCAACGTGATTGGAGATCCTATTGACGGAATTGGCGAGGTTGACAAATCCAGAGGTTATCCTATCCACCGCGAAGCACCGGATTTTGAGGACCTGTCCACCGAAACCGAGGTGCTTTATACAGGTATCAAAGTTATTGACCTGATTGAGCCTTATGCCAAAGGTGGTAAGGTTGGTCTGTTCGGAGGTGCCGGCGTTGGTAAGACGGTTATCATCATGGAGCTTATTAACAACATTGCCAAGGCATACTCGGGAATGTCTGTGTTCGGTGGCGTAGGAGAACGTACACGTGAAGGAAATGACCTATTGCGTGAGATGCTGGAGTCCGGCGTTTTGAAATACGGGGACGAGTTCCTCAAATCTATGGAAGAAGGCGGATGGGATTTGAGCAAGGTTGACCCAGAGGCATTGAAACAGTCCAACGTAACAATGGTATTCGGACAGATGAACGAGCCTCCGGGAGCGCGTGCACGTGTGGCACTTTCGGCTCTGACCGTGGCGGAATATTTCCGTGATGGTGAAGGCGAAGGACAGGGTGCCGACATCCTGCTGTTCATTGATAATATTTTCCGTTTCACTCAGGCTGGTTCCGAGGTATCGGCATTGCTCGGACGTATGCCATCGGCAGTTGGTTATCAGCCCACACTGGCTACGGAAATGGGTGAGTTGCAGGAGCGTATCACATCTACCAAGCACGGTTCAATCACCTCGGTACAGGCTATTTACGTTCCGGCGGACGACCTGACCGACCCTGCACCTGCTACTACCTTCGCCCACCTGGACGCTACAACGGTTTTGAGCCGTAAGATTGCCGAGCTGGGTATTTATCCGGCTGTTGACCCACTGGATAGTACTTCCCGAATCCTTACCCCGGAAATCGTGGGCGAGGAACATTACCGTGTGGCTCAGGAAGTTAAACAAATATTACAGCGTTATAAGGAATTGCAGGACATCATCGCTATCCTTGGTATGGAAGAGCTAACAGAGGAGGATAAGCTCGTGGTACACCGCGCACGTCGTGTTCAGCGTTTCCTCTCGCAGCCATTCCACGTTGCCGAGCAGTTCACAGGACGCCCGGGTGTGTTCGTAAAGATTGAGGATACCATCAAGGGCTTTAAGATGATACTCAGCGGCGAACTGGATAAATATCCTGAGGAAGCCTTCTATATGGTCGGCACCATTGAAGAAGCCATTGAAAAAGGCGAACGCCTGCTGGCAGAAGCTAAGTAATGAGCAATATAAAAATATTTTCTGCAATCCCCTCTTGCCCTCCGCAGGAGGGATTTTTTATTTTAAAATCAGCTAAAAAAATCCGTTTTTGAAATAATTATGATAATGTTGAAAAAAATAGAACGGCTTGCTCTCTGGCTTTATTATCAATGCTTTGGATTTAGATGATAATTTTTGTTTTATTAGAAATTGTCCAAATAACAGCTGGGAGGAATGTCTCAATTTATTAAATGCGTAAAATATTCTTATCTTTCCCCGAAAAAAGACCTATGGCTATTAATCGTTTGAAGTTATTATTTTTTGCTTTCCTTTCTTTGCTATTCATAAAAGGTTATTCCCAGCAAGACACTGTCACTATTGTAATCATGCATACCAATGATATGCATGCCAAGATTGACCGTTTTCCACGCATTGCTTATCTGGTGGATTCCATCCGGAAGGTTTATCCCGAAGCTTATCTGGTCTCTGCCGGGGATTTGTTTACTGGTAATCCTGTGGTGGATAAATATTCCGTGCCCGGTGAGCCTATGATTGATTTGATGAACCGTGTTGGTTATCAGCTCAGTGCAATAGGCAATCATGAGTTTGATATTTCCCAGAAGTATTTGAACAGGGCTTTTATTCAGGCGGACTTTCCGTTTATCTGTGCAAATATAAATACCAGACATGCATTACTTCACCAGCCCCTTCCGTATTATAAGTTCAAAACCTCGCAGGGCGTTACAATAGGTTTCCTGGGACTGATAGAGCTGGAAAAGAATGGTTATCCTGCTTCTAATCCTCTGAAATTAAAAGGATTGAAGTTTTATGACCCTGTGCGGACAGTAAAGAAATATGAAAGTTATAAAGATTCGGCAGATGTGTTTATTCTGTTGTCCCATCTGGGCGTGGAGACCGATAAGCTGATAGCAAGGAAATATCCCGGGCTGTTTGACGCTATTATCGGCGGACACAGTCATACTCTTTTGCCTGACGGTGTGAGGGTAGGCGATGTGCTGGTTACCCAGGCAGGGTCTTATCTGCGTTATCTGGGCGTGCTTACAATTAAGGTATATAACGGACGTGTTGTGTATAAGGCGGATACAGTGTTATCTATTAAACAGGTCAAAAATTATGACAAGGATATAGCCGCACTTGTCCAGCATTATGACGATATGCCACAGTTTAATAAAGTTATTGGCTATTTGAATAAGGATATTGTTGGAAAAAACGCATTGGGAGAGCTGATTACTGATGCTATGCTTGATACTTTGCACTGCGATATTGCCTTCCAGAATATTGGAGGAATACGTGTCCACAGACTGCCAGCTGGCAAGATAACTGTTAAGCAAATATATGAGATGCAGCCTTTCAACGACGTTTATGTGATTTACAGGCTGAACGTCAGGCAGATCAAGCATTTAATCCGTTATGCTTACAATCTGGAAAAGACAAATGACCTTCTGGTTGCAGGGATAAAAATTGTTTTATACGTGGATAAGGATAAGAATTTGAAAAAGGTAAAACTGTATGATTACCAGGGCAGAGAGATAAAAAAAGGAAATTTCAGCGTGGCTGTTAATGATTATATTGCTGCGGCTTACACTATTCCTTGCATGAGGAAAAAGCACATAAACACAGGGATAATTGATGCTGATGCCACAATTAATTATTTGCGCAAGAATTCGCCTCTGGACTATTCCGGTGGCAAGAGGGTGAAAATTATCCGTATGTAGAGGATGGTATTAAAAGGTTTCAATGTGTTTATTGTCAGGTAGACGAATGTAAAGATGAAAATAGATGTAATGTATTGATTTTTATTGAGGTATTTTATTGATATTCAGGATTTTACACCCCTAAGTCCCCCTCTAATTGCAAATAGAGGGGGACTTTTTAGATAACCCCTTTTTAGGTTTTGTCCTGAAGTAAGTTTACAGTCTCACCTCAAAATGAACTTTCAGACTAAA
>CAZYSM010000090.1:0-4570 GCA_964649975.1 uncultured Bacteroidales bacterium
CCAATAATTTTGGATGGTATGAGAAAAGCAGACCATCCAAAAGCAAAGATAAACAGACCCAGCACTATGAAAAAATATTGCCGGATATGATCTAATACAGAGTGTTTTACGTGTTCTTTCATAGGCAAAATTTTGAATTCAAAAACAAGATACAAAGCTATTATTTTTTACAAAACCTTTCTGTGTATTTTCTAATTCCAAAAATCAATTTTTAACATCTTTGTATTTTAATAACAATTTTACCAGTGTTGTGCTGTGTTACATAAAACAATTTTCACCATACACAAAAAAGATTAATGTCTTATAGCTGCGGAATTATAAGGATTTTTTTATGGTATTTTTCCACACACAACAAGGTATTGAGAGCGCAGAATTTCAAAAATAAATCATAGCTGCTACAAAGACATATAACCTTTTGGACAGATAGAACTTTCCCTGTTTGCATTTAGGAACAAGGATTATCTTTACAATAAAATTCCTATCTTTGCCAATAACATAAAAAAAGCCTATGAAAGTTATTGTCCTGGGAGCCAGTCCTAACCCCAGTAGATATTCATACAAAGCCGTACGGATGCTTTTACGTTATGGACACGACCCCGTGCCAGTAGGCGTCCGCGAAGGCGAGATTGAAGGGAAGGCTATTATCAAAGGCAAGCCACAGGTGGAAGGCGTGCATACTGTGACGCTTTATCTTAATCCGCAGCGGCAGCAGGATTATTACGAGTGGATATTGTCGCTCTCTCCAAGGCGGGTAATTTTCAATCCCGGAACGGAAAATACAGAGTTCAAGCAGTTACTGGAACAGCGTGGAATAGAAACCGTGGAAAACTGCACTCTGGTTATGCTTGCCAGCGGGCTGTTTTGAAACAAAAAGCGGGGACATCCTTACGGAATATCCCCGCTTAATTCAAGTATTGGCAGGTTTATTTTTCCTGTTCTGTTTCTCTCAGTAGTTCTTTTACAGCTGTTTCCAGCTGCTGGTCCTCACCACGGATAATCTTGTCGTAGTCGTCCCATACTTTGATGTCCGGATTAAGCTGCTGGTTTTCCAGATAGTGGCCTTTCAAGTCCTTGACGCCTACCTGTGGAATACCAAAGTAAAGCGTTGGGTCCATAAGGGTTTCCCACCATACAGCTGTCATTGTTCCGGCAATGGGCATACCGATGAGTTTGCCAAGGCCCAGGGTATGATAAGCATAGGGGAAACCGTATCCATCCGAATAATTGCCTTCATTAATCAGCACAACGGACTTCTTGTCCCATTTAGTAAATGGCTCTTCGCCAAAGTAACGTCCGCGTGGCCAGAATTCCGCATATTTCTTTCCACCAAAGAGCGTGACCAGGTCGTCGTGCAGCCATCCGCCGGTATTGAAACGGGTGTCAATGATAATGGCTTTTTTGTCTGCTTCCTTGCCAAGGGCATCGGAATAAACCTGACGGAAGCTCTGGCTGTTCATAGCTTTGACGTGGACATATCCTATTTGTCCGTTAGATAGTTTGTGTGTCAATTCACGCATACGTCTTACCCAGCGGTCGTATTTAATAGCTACCTCGCGTCCGCGGCTGATTGGGCGGACTGTCTCTGTCCATTTCTTTACTCCGCGTTTGAGGCCTACTACTGTCAATTTTCCGGCCTTATGGTTGAGCAGACGGAACAGGTCTTGCATATTATTTACTGGCTGATTATCAATGGAAATAATAATGTCGCCAGGTTTGACTTTTGTGTCTTCGTTAAAAAATGGTCCTTTGTCCAGCACTTCCACAATTTTAACTCCTGGACCAGTGTATGACAGGTCATAAAGCAGTCCCAGAGCTGCTGTGGCATCTGCGTCCTCGCGGTCGGGACGGTAACCCGAACCAGTATGAGAAGCGTTAAGCTCTCCGAGCATCTCGCTCAACATCTCAGCAAAATCGTAATTGTTGTTGATGTATGGCAGGAATTGACGGTAATGCTGTCCGTAGTAATCCCAGTCAACGCCTTGCATATTAGGGTCATAGAATTTTTCTTTCATCAGGCGCCATACGTGGTCAAACAGATAAGCTTTTTCTGCATAGTAGTCTATGACCTTTTCCGCGCGGTAAGAAACCGGATGTTGTTCAAGCGAAGCAGGGTCAATCTTCATAATTGAGCCGCCGGAATACAGGAACAATCCGTTGTCTGTCATCACCATATCCTCGGCCGGGCCTGGCAGCTTGGTGACCAGCTTGGTAGTATGCTTGCGCAGATTTACCATCCACAAACCATATCCAGCGTCATAGCGTGCTGCATAGAACAGTTTTTCTCCTTTTTTGTCCAGCACAGCATCACTTATGCGTCCGGAATATTTTGTAAGGCGGACTGTGCGGTCTTCCAGATAATTCAGATTGAGTTTCAGCGGCTTGACCTTTTTTGTGGTGTCTTTTTTCTTTTTCTGCTGCTGATTTTTCCAGGCTTTATATTGGTCTTTGGTCATTTTGAACACATCATAAGCCTGCTGGTCAAAGAACATCATATAAACATCGCGTTCGCTTCCCCAGCTGCCGTGGCTGCGGTAGCCCTGACGGTCGGAGAACCATATCATAGCTTTTCCGCCCAGCACCCATTTAGGCATATTGTCTTCGTATCCGCTTTGTGTGAGGTTTTTAACTTCTCCACTGCCATCAGCCTTAACCAGTCCTACATCAGAGATGAACATTGTATGAGGGCTGTAACTGACCAGGAACCAGCGTCCGTCTGGCGACCAGTCAAACCATTGGTCTCCATCTGTGTAAGAGTAATTATATTTTCCGTCCAGGATTTTGCGTGTCTTGTGGGATTTAAGGTTTACCACTTTCAGCGTGGTGCGGTTTTCCAGATAAGCCACTTCTTTTCCGTCAGGAGAGAATTTTGGCTGGAATTCCTCGGCCGGCGTAGCTACCACAGGCTCTTCCACGAGTTTTTTGGCAAGGATAAAAGAGTTCTGGTCTTTATCTGCAATTTTGGTGATATAGATGTTCCAGCTACCATTACGTTCGCCGGCATAGACAATAGATTTCCCGTCAGGGCTGAAATCCACGTCGCGTTCCTGCTCAGGTGTATTGGTTATCTGGCGTGTAGTTCCGCTTTCCACGGATGTTACATAGACGTCACCACGAACAACAATAGCTACATATTTACCGTCCTTGCTCACAGCCATTTCCGTGGCTTCGTCGGTGAATACCTTGTATTGAGGTTTGGGGTCCAGCCCTGCGTAATTGACAAATACTTTTACTTCCTGTGGCTGTCCTCCGTCTTTCATTGTGTAAATACGCCCGTCCTGGGCAAAGCAGAGCGTTCCATCCTTGGCAATGGAGAGGAAACGCACAGGATTTTTTTCAAAATGTGTCAGCTGGACAGGTTCACCCTTGCCATTGGCAGGCATTTTGGCAACATTGAGGTTATTGTTAAATTCCTCGGTCAGATAATAAATCCATTTTCCGTCCGGCGAAACCACAGGATTACGGTCTTCACCCACAAATTTAGTAATCTTGGTATGTTTACCGGTCTGCGGGTTATATATCCACAAATCGCGTGTAACTGAGCTGCGGTGATGTTTGCGCCAGTAGTCTTCTACACCTTTAATATCCTGATAAACAAAGGATTTACCGTCAGATAAGAAGCTGACATATTCGGCCGGAGTGGCAAGCACCTGTGTAAAGGATTTTCCGTCAGTGCTGATGGAGTAGAGTTCTGTTAGCCATCCAGTAGGGAATTGCAGTCCTTGTGGGGCCTTCTGGAAAAATGTGGAATAAAGCACCCTTTTTCCATCCGGAGAGAAAGTCCAGGGACGTTCGTTGCCAGAGTAATAAGTCAGACGTTTGGCTTTGCCGCCAGACGACGGCATCAGAAAAATATCAAAGTTGCCGAACTCGTCCGAGGCATAAGCTATGTATTTTCCGTCGGGCGACCAGACCGGTGCATATTCATATCCAGGTGCAATGGTCAGAGGCACAGCTTGTCCGCCACTGACAGGGACTTTCCAGATATTTCCTTTGTATTCAAAAGCAATGTATTTTCCGTCGGGCGAGATGGCCGGATAGCGCAGCCATAGCGCCTGTTGACCAAAAGAAAACAAACTGAATAAAAACAGGGTTAAAACAAAAAAAACTTTTCTCATAAGGCAGATGTTTTTGAAAGAAATTTATTTTTAGTCTAAAATAGCAAAAAGCTTTCCATAGCAAGAATTTTTTATGAATTATTAAGCCATTGCGGAAAAATCTACGATTTTATGGTATTCGGGCTAATATTGTCCCTGGTTATTTTTCAGAGTTTTTTTATTTTTTTCTGGGCGCGTCCCTTGCCGCATAGCGGCTGCGGGTCGGGCTATCCGCTGCGGCAGGGCTTGTCACGGCCGGCTATGACAGGCGGCTGTGGTGGCTTACTCTGATCGCCTCCTCGCTCGCGTCATAGCACGGCCCTGCCTGCGCCCTGTCTCCGCTTCTATCCCTCGCGCCCCACGATTGCCATCGTGGGTTAGGAATAGGCCGTCCTCGCACGGCTCGGACTGGTTTTGCCTGGCGGCAAATCGGTCAATCCTCCCGGCCTCCTTTTCAAAGGAGGAGTTTTTTATGG
>CAZYSM010000091.1:0-4362 GCA_964649975.1 uncultured Bacteroidales bacterium
CACCACCATTGACGTTTACAATATCTGGATTTAGGTCAAGCTCACGAATAACAGCCAACGATTGCGTAGCAAAAGCTTCGTTAAGTTCTATTAAGTCAATGTCTGCAAGGCTCATTCCCGAATGCTTCAAGACCTTAGGTATAGCTTTTATGGGGCCTATTCCCATTTTGTATGGTTCAACGCCAGCAACCTGATAATCAACAAGTCTTGCTATTGGTTTAATGTTATATTCTTTAAGAATACGTTCAGAAACTACCATTACAAAAGCAGCACCATCGGAAGTCTGCGAGGAATTACCTGCGGTAGAAATTCCATCAGGAGCAAATGCAGGTTTTAGTTTTGCCAATTTTTCCATTGAAGTATCGCGACGCGGTCCTTCGTCAGTATCAAAGATTATTTCACGAGTTTTCTTTTGTCCGTCTTCAAAATAATTTTCTACAATCTTCAAAGGCACTATCTGGTCTTTGAAATAGCCATTGTCAATAGCTTTTATGGCTTTCATGTGCGAGTTATAGCCGAATTCGTCCACCTCCTCGCGTTTTATGCCGTATTCACGGGCTACCATTTCAGAAGTCAAGCCCATAGACATATACCAATCAGGATGTTTTTGAGCGACCTCATAGTTTGGTACAAATCTCCAACCTCCCATAGAAATCAAAGACATGGTTTCGGCTCCTCCGGCAATAATAATATCTGCTAAACCTGCACGTATCTTTGCTGTAGCAATAGCAATTGTTTCCAGACCAGAAGCACAGAACCTATTTACAGTAGATCCAGGCACGTCCACTTGTTCAAGGGCCATTAACGAAACCAAACGCCCCATATTCATTCCTTGTTCAGCTTCTGGGAATGCGTTTCCGACGACGATATCGTCAATTCTGGACCTATCAATTTGTGGAAAGTCTTCCAAAAGTTTTTTGATTACGGCAACAGCCATATCATCGGGACGAGTAAAACGTAATGTCCCGCGCGGTGCTTTGCCCACCGCTGTCCTATATCCACCGATTATATATGCTTCCATATTATTATTTTTTTATTGTTAAAAATTTTTAGTTTCTTATTATTTTGCCTTTGGTAATAAGGCTTTGCATACGTTCAAGAGTTTTTTTCTGCATACAGAGTTCAAGAAAAGCACGCCTTTCTAAGTCTAATAGGTATTGCTCGCTAACCTCTGTAAGTGGCTGTGAAATATCTCCACCTGCCATTACCCAGCCGAGTTTTTGAGCTATTAATTTATCGTGTTCAGACATATAATGAGCTTCTGTATATTCATTGGCGCCGACAAAGACAAATCCCAGCGCTTCTTTACCCAGAACTTTTATATCATTGCGAGGTGCAGGACGCGAATAACCTTTTTCATACATCAGTAAAGCAACTTGTTTTGCATAAGCCAACTGATGTGCCCGGCTAACAATAACTTCATCAATGCCTGGACGTAAATATCCTAAGTCAAAGGCTTCGTATGCCGAGGTAGAAACTTTTGCCTGTCCGATTGTCAGATAACGATGTTGAAAAGCATTTATTCTTACATCTCCGGGTTTTAGTTCATCACTGAGTCTCAGTGCAAATTCTTTTGTTCCTCCACCGCCGGGTATTAGTCCTACACCAAACTCTACAAGTCCCATATAGGTTTCGGCATGTGCAATAACTTTATCGGAATGCATACAAATTTCCGTACCACCACCAAGAGTCATTCCGTGAGGTGCGGCAATTACCGGTATGGACGAATACCTCAAACGCATCGTGGTATTCTGGAACCAACGGACAGCCATATTCAATTCTTCCCATTCCTGCTCTACTGCGAACATATAAATCATGCCAACGTTTGCACCTGCCGAAAAATGGTCTCCTTCATTGTAAATCACCAGTCCTTTATATTTTTCCTCTGCAAGGTCAAGAGCTTTGTTTAATGCAGTGAGGACATCAGCGCCGATAGTGTTCATTTTAGTATGGAACTCAATAGCAAGAACTCCATCACCTAAATCAAAGATTGAAGCACCGTCATTCTCCCAAATAACATTGGTAGGTCTAAGAATTTCAAGGGAAAGTTTGCCTTCTTGTCCGGGTATTACTTCGTAGTCTTTTTTATGAATATCGTAGTAGTATTTTTTACCATTTTCTATTTTGTAGAAAGATTTAAAGCCCGCAGATAACATATCATATACCCACTGAGCAGGTTTATACCCGTATTCTTCCATTTTTTTAACAGTCTCTTCTACTCCGAGAGCGTCCCAGGATTCAAAAGGCCCGAGTTTCCATCCAAAACCTGCTCTTAATGCGTCATCAACTTTATATAGTTCATCAGTAATTTCAGGGATACGATTTGATGAGTATGCAAATGTGCTGTAAAAGGTTTTTCTGTAAAATTCACCCACTTTACCTTTATCAGAAAGTAAAACAGGCAATCGTTTGCGTAAATCTTCAATAGGTTTGGCTTTTTCAAAAATATCAAATTTAGGTTTTGGGTCTTCTTTATATTCCAGAGTTTCAAAGTCAATACTCAGGAATTTCTTTTTACCGTCTTCCACAACTTTTTTATAAAATCCCTGTCCTGACTTTTGTCCTAACCATTTATTTTCCAGCATTTTTTGGAGGTAGTCAGGAATAGCAAAAGCATCGTTACGTTCGTCCTTAGTGCTGTTTTTGATATATTCAGAAACATGCACCAGAGTATCTAAACCTACAACGTCAGCCGTTCTGAATGTTGCAGATTTGGGGCGACCAATGATAGTTCCTGTAAGTTTGTCAATTTCAGTTATAGTCAGTCCGTATTCTTTAACATGATTGAACAGTTCCATTATTGCAAAAGTGCCAATACGGTTAGCAATAAATGCCGGCGTATCTTTTGCGATGACAGGTATTTTGCCCAAAAATTTAGAGGCATATTCACTCATAAATTCAATAAGTTCAGGGTCAGTGTCGGGCTGTGGTATAATCTCCAGCAGAGGTAAATAACGAGGAGGATTGAAAAAGTGCGTTCCTAAAAAGTGGCGTCTGAAATCTTCGCTTCTTCCCTTTGCCATTTCTGTGATTGATATGCCGGATGTGTTAGAGGATACAATAGTCCCTTCTCTGCGATACTTATCCACCTGTTCAAAAACCTTTTGTTTAATATCCAGGCGTTCCACGACTACTTCAATTACCCAGTCATAATCCTTAATCTTTGGCATATCATCCTCAAAGTTCCCTGTGGTAATCCTTTTGGCAAATTCCTGCTTGTAAATAGGCGAAGGTTTTGTTTTTAAGGCTTTTTTCAGTGCTTCATTGACAATCCTGTTTCTTACTGCTTTATCTTCCAACGTTAACCCTTTGGCTTTTTCTTCTTCTGTCAGTTCTCGTGGCACGATGTCTAATAACAGCACCTCCAGACCTATGTTTGCAAAATGGCAGGCAATGGCTGACCCCATCACGCCTGCCCCCAATACAGCAACTTTGTTAATTCTTCGTATCATAACGTTAATGTTTTATTGTGGTTTGATAAACTACTTGCTTTTGTATTAATTCATTGATAGAATCTAATATTTCATAGAATTTTTGTAAATTTTCCTCACCCAGTTTTTCCATAATTTCCTTATTAAATTCAAGTACGTATTTTTTTATAAGCCTTCGTTTTTCTATACCTTTTTTAGTTAAAAACACGCGTATTATCCGTTTATCTTGTGTATCTTTTATTCTTTGTATCAATCCATTTGCTTCCATTTTTTTTAAAAGTCTCGTAAGACTTGACTCTTTCATTCCAAGAGATTGAGCCAGATGGGTTGTAGGCGTACCTTCTTTGTGTACATACATAAGTACATATCCAACAGTTTGGGTGAGGCCATATTCTTTTGCCAATTCGTTATACATTCGGGAAAGAGCTAAAGAAGTTTTTTTAATATAAAATTCTATTGTTTGTGTTAATTTCATTTAAATTCTTTTTTCGTTACTATCAAATATAGTTAAAAAATATTTTGCATGCAAAATATTTTTTTCAAAAAAATTTGATTTTTTTGATTGTTTTTTTGATAGGATTTTTTAAGGTCTATTCCTCTCTGTCACTTGGGGCGGCTAAGGCTTGCATCCGCCTGGATTTTGTTATCAGTTGGGTTGTAAGATAGATAAGCAACTCGCCTTCGGCGAGGAAACAAATTGCTGAAGAAAAAATAAAAAAAGGTAGGCGGGAGCGAAAAATTTATCCGGTCCTCAGGAGAGAATTAGTCCTGTACGGGATGACGCATATTAGAGTGCTGTCTAAAAATATCTTTGAAAATCAATAAAATATACCAATAAAAAAAACTAAAAAGGCTACTTAAAATCAGTGTGTTGCGATTTTTTTCTTTTTTGACTTTTTGATCATCCCCTGTATCCGATTTCTGTATTGAA
>CAZYSM010000092.1:0-4303 GCA_964649975.1 uncultured Bacteroidales bacterium
TCGTTATTTCCATTGATATTCCTTCGGGATTGTTCGGTGAGGAAAACCACCGTCAGCCGCAGAACATCGTCAAAGCGGATTATACTTTGACTTTTGAATTTCCGTTCCTCTCGTTCTTTTTTGCAGAAAATGAAGAATATGTTGGCGAATTTGTTATAATTCCCATTGGCATTCATCCGGAATTTATCCGGCAGGTTGAGACAAATTACTTCACCATAGAAAAGGAGGATATTAGACGCCTTTTGCGTCCGCGCAAAAAATTCTCGCACAAAGGACATTACGGACACGGACTGCTCGTTGCAGGACATTACGGTACAATGGGAGCGGCTATCCTTGCTGCACGCGCCGCTCACCGCACTGGCATCGGATTGCTTACCGCACACCTGCCGTCCAGATGTGTGGACGTGATGCAGGTAGCTTCGCCGGAAACCATCGTGCAGGTGGACGAGCAGAACGACACGGTTTCCGCTTACGTGCAGAACCTTGAAAAATTTAACGCCATTGGTATTGGTCCGGGCATTGGACTTGTGCAGGAGCCAGCCCTTTTGCTACGTGATTTGCTAATAAAAGCTAAGGACAAGCGTTTTGTCATTGATGCCGACGCAATTACTATCCTCGGACAGAATAAGGACTGGCTGGAACTACTGCCGCCGATGAGCATACTTACCCCGCATCCAAAGGAATTTGAACGTATTGCCGGTCCATCGCCAAATCATTACCAGCGCAACCGCCTGCAACTGGAATTTTCCCGCAAATATAACGTCATTGTGGTGCTAAAAGGCGCCTATACTGCCATCACTCTACCGGACGGACGTTGTTATTTCAACACCACAGGCAACCCCGGAATGGCTACCGGCGGAAGCGGAGACGTCCTTACAGGTATGATTTTATCATTCCTTGCCCAGGGCTATGAGCCAGAACACGCTGCTATGATCGGCGTTTACCTGCACGGACTGGCAGGCGACATTGCCGCAGATTTCAACGGATACGAGGCACTAATCCCTTCGGATATTATTGACTTCCTGCCACAGGCTTTCCTGTCTCTGTGGGAGGAGGAATGAGCGTTTGTCATTAAATAAGTTGATATATTCATTCCCGCAGGTCTTTTGACTTGCGGGATATAAATTCGGCAGACTTCCGTCTGCCTGTGGATTGCGTCATCTTCGCTTTTGTTCGTTTTTTATGGGCTTGCCGCTGCGGACTGTTTTTTACCTGACGGCAAATAAATTTATTAATATCCACATAGGACGGACTGACATGTTAAGATTTTATTTACAAAATACTTTTTGCTTTTTTTTACATTGTTGTTAATATGGTGCATCCCTATAACAAACGGCTTGGCAACTTACGTTGGTTATAAAACTATCTATCTTCCTTTTTTGTTAAAAATTTTTCTATTAAAACAATTTTTATCATTTTCAGATAAACTCAAATTTTATCCCTATGACTAAAATAAAAAGTTTTTTTATTTCTATTATTTTGATTTTGTGGTTGTTACCTCTGTCAGGGCAAGTGCCAACACCTGAATCATTCTTTGGCTTCAAACCAGGATCTGACCGTCATCTGTTCAATTACGAACAGCTTATTTCATACCTCCAACAGGTGGAAAAAAATTCTTCGCGAGTGAAGCTGGTACAGATTGGTACTTCAATGATGGGCAGACCAATTTACATGGTTCTGGTATCTTCGCCAGAAAATATTCAGAATATTGACAAACTGAAAAAAATCAGCCGTGAGCTTGCCATTAATCCACAAATTCCTGAGGATACGTTGAAAAATTTCATTAAACAGGGCAGGGTTTTCCTGCTTATGACCCTGTCCATGCATTCTAACGAAGTAGGACCTTCACAGGCTTTACCTTTGATAGTATATCAACTGGCAACAACTACTGACCCGCAGATGCTTTCTTATCTTGATAGCGTTGTTTACATGGCTGTGGCGAATCATAATCCGGATGGCATGGATATGGTAGTGGAACATTACAAAAAATATCTGGGTACAAAATACGAGGGCTGCCGCATGCCAGGTGTTTATCATAAATATGTTGGTCATGATGACAACCGCGATTTTGTCACACTCACACAATCCGAAACCCGTGCAATAAACCGTCTGTATAGCAAGGAGTGGTTTCCGCAGGTTATGGTGGAAAAACACCAGATGGGGTTGACCGGTCCCAGATATTTTGTACCGCCCAAGCATGACCCAATAGCGCAAAACGTAGATGCTGAGCTGTGGACATGGGACGGAGTGTTTGGACTGAACATGCAAAAGGACATGACAGCCGCAGGGCTCAAAGGCGTGACTTTCAACTATGTTTTTGATGATTACTGGCCAGGATCCACCGAGACAGCGCACTGGAAAAACATGATTGCCATGCTTACTGAATGTGCCAGTGTCCGTTATGCAACGCCTGTTTATATTGAACCTAATGAGCTTAGTGTCAGCGGAAAAGGTCTGGCAGAATATGATAAAAGCGTAAAAATGCCTGATCCCTGGCCTGGCGGATGGTGGCGTCTGTCCGATATTGTGCAATACGAAATCACTTCAACCCTGTCAATGATAAAAACCGCAGCCTTGCATAAAAGTGAGCTGCTGAGCCTTCGCAACCGTCTATGCCGCAAGGAAGTTGTCAAAGGGCAGACACAACCGCCTTATTATTACATCATCCCAATGAAACAACACGACCTGTCCGAAGCTGTCCGTTTGGTCAGACTGTTGCAAAATCACGGAATAACTGTTTACCGTGCCACTATGGATATGTTTGCAAGTAATTACTGGATTAACAAAGGCGATGTAGTTGTACCACTGGCCCAGCCTTTCCGTTCATTCATAAAAGAAGTTATGGAAAAACAAACCTTTCCTGTCAGACATTATACCAAAGGTGGACCTATGATAAAGCCGTATGATATTACATCATGGTCATTACCCCTGCATACAGGTGTCACAGCGCATGAAATTAATTTCCAGATTCCCGTATTGGAACAAAATATTGAACCAGTACAGGAGGACTTTTCCATCAAAAAAGGCATTATCCCGCAGAATTACAAGTTTGCCATTTTCCCGGCTAATCTGAACGACAGTTATAAAGCTGCTTTCAAAGCTCTATCCCTCAATGTAAAAGTTTTCAGGACAGATGAACCTGTTATTAACCAGAATGACACCCTGCCTACAGGATCGTTTATTATTCCACGTACCGCCAAACTGAGCCAGATTACCTCTGACCTTGACATTGACCCTGTGTTTGTCAGCCACAAGCCCCAGATTAAATACCATCAGATAACTATGCCACGCATAGCTCTGGTAGAGACCTATTTCCATGATATGGACGCAGGATGGACACGCTTCATCTTTGATACTTATGGCATTAAATACACAGTATTGCATCCTGCGGACATCAAGACACAGGATTTGAGCAAATTTGACGTAATAGTCTTTCCTGATAACAGTCCGGATGTATTGCTTAAAGGCGAATATAAATGGGGCAATAATGCTTATTCCCGTCCTTTTTATCCTCCGCAATACACCAAAGGAATGGAGGAAGAAGGTCGCAAAAAACTGCTGAAATTCATAGACAACGGCGGAATAATTCTGGCGTGGGGACGTTCGGTCAACCTGTTTAAAGGGCAGTTGAAATGGTCCGAACAAGATAAATATGCTTTGCCTTTTACTGACCTGTCCAAATCATTGGCAGAGAAAGGATTGTATATACCTGGATCACTGGTAAGGATAAAATTACGTCCAGGTCTATTAACCCTTGGTATGCCTCAGCAGACAGGTGTTTTCTACCGCGGGCGTCCTGTGCTGAACACATCTCTGCCGCAATACGACACGGACAGGCGAATAATAGCCAGCTTCCCGGGAAATGATATTCTTATGAGCGGATACGGCGAAAAGCTTAATCTCATTGCCAAGAAACCTGCTATTGTATGGATCAGGAAAAACAAAGGACAACTTGTATTGATGTCCTTCAATCCACAATTCCGTGGCTCTACTGCTGCTACTTTTAAACTTCTGTTTAATAGTTTGTTATTGCCAAAGAATTTAACTAATCCTATGTTATAATCACCAAAAGCAGTTAAGTAAGGCAGGGACTGTCAACAAGAGCAGTCCCTGTAATTTTTATATGGAGGAGTTAAGATATAAAAGCGGTTCAGAAGTAAATACTTTGAGATTATGTGATTAAAATTTCACAAATCCGAACCTGTTGTGTTTAAGGTCAAGGAAAATCACTTTATCCAGAAATGGCTTATTGCCCATTATTCCCAGAACACCTTGTTTTTCAAAGAATTGGCAAAACATATCC
>CAZYSM010000093.1:0-4210 GCA_964649975.1 uncultured Bacteroidales bacterium
GTTTTTGAAAAGATATCTGCTTCCTCTCATATCTAAAAAAGATTTGCTAATTTTACACTAAAATCTTATTAAGTGCTGAAAATGGAAAAAAAGACTTTTCTGCTTGATGCTTATGCATTGATATTCAGGGCTTATTATGCTTTTATCCGTAACCCAGTGTATAATTCCAAAGGACTGAACACTTCGGCTATTCTGGGCTTTACCAACACTCTGGACGAGATACTCCGCAATGAAAAACCCTCGCATATTGCCGTTATATTTGACCCTTCCACGCCTACTTTCCGTAATGAAATTTATCCCGAGTACAAGGCTAACCGTCCGCCAACGCCCGAGGACATAAAAAAATCCATTCCGTATATCAAGGAAATTCTGGAAGGTTTCCAGATACCGTATTATCAGGTGGATTATTACGAGGCAGACGACGTTATCGGAACGCTTGCTTACAAGCTTGAACCAAAGAGCTATAATGTTTATCTGATGACCTCGGACAAGGATTACCTCCAACTGCTGGACGAAAAAGTTTTACTTTATAAACCCAAGACCAAGCTCAGGGATATTGATATTATTGATCTGGAACGTTTCCGTCAGGATTTCGGACTGGACGATCCAAAACAGTTCATTGACGTGCTGGCTCTGGCTGGCGACACAGCGGATAACATTCCGGGCGTGCCTGGCGTGGGCGAAAAAACTGCCCTTAAACTTATCCGTGAATATCACGACCTGGATAACATCTACTCCAATATTGACAAAATCAAAGGCAAGCTCAAAGAGAGGCTTATTGAGAACAAAGATCAGGCATATCTTTCCCGCAAGCTGGCTACTATCCTCACCGATGCACCCGTGGATATTGACGAGAAAGATATTGAATTCAAAGGCATTGATGCCCAGAGGCTAATAAAAGTATTCAAAGAACTGGAATTCAAGACCACTGCTGCACGTATCCTCTCGGAACACTCTCAGCCAACATTGTTTGGCGACGAACAACCAGCACAGGTGCAAGAGGAGATAAAGCTCTATAAAACAATCAAAGACTTTGACGTTGATTACCAGCTCATCACCTCCGAGGATGATATGCGAAAGCTCACAGACGATCTTCTGAGGCAAAAGGAATTTACTTTTGACACTGAGACATCCTCGCTTGACCCTCATCTGTCCGAGATTGTCGGAATATCTTTTTCGTTCCGTGAACATCAGGCTTTTTACATTCCAACTCCGCATAATCAACAAAAGACGCGGGAAATTCTGGAAATTTTCCGTCCGGCTCTGCAAGCGGAAAACATCCTCAAAATAGGTCAGAACATTAAGTTTGACCTCATTGTGTTGCACCACTACGGAATAGAAGTCCGCGGTCCGCTGTTTGATACAATGATTGCCCATTACTTGCTGGCACCAGAGCTTAAACACAATATGGATTATCTGGCGGAAACATACCTGAACTACAAGACCATTCACATTGACGAGCTTATTGGCAAACGCGGAAAACATCAGGGCAGTATGCGCAACCTTCCGCCGGAAAAAATTAAAGATTATGCCTGCGAGGACTCGGATATAACTTTCCAGCTCAAGCAAATCCTTGAAAAAGAGCTTGTTATCCAGGAAATGGATAAGCTTTTCTATGAACTGGAAATGCCCCTTCTCCGCGTGCTCTATGATATGGAAATTACAGGTGTTAAGCTGGATACAGACTTCCTTGCCCGCTACCGCAAGGAAATTACTGATAAAATTGTGGACATTGAAAAGCAAATTTACGATCTGGCAGGCGAAGTGTTCAACATCTCCTCTACCAAGCAGCTGGGACACATACTCTTTGAAAAGCTCAAAATCACGGACAATCCAAAGCTGACAAAAACCAAGCAGTATTCCACCAGTGAGCAGGAATTGCAAAAGCTCTCGGACAAGCATCCAATTATCCAGCTGATTCTGGAATACCGTTCGCTGAAAAAATTACTGTCTGCTTATATTGATTCCTTGCCCCAGCTGGTTAATCCGCACACCGGACGTATTCATACTTCATTTAACCAGACCATTACAGCTACCGGACGCCTCAGCTCCAACAATCCGAACCTGCAAAATATTCCTATCCGCACGCCCGAGGGCAGACAAATCCGCAAGGCTTTCATTGCCTCATCCGACAATCACCTGATAGTGGATGCCGACTATTCTCAGATTGAGCTGCGGCTGATGGCGCATCTGAGCCAGGACCCGAATATGATTGAGGCGTTTGTGCAGGGAAAGGACATCCACACCGAGACAGCGGCTAAAATTTTCAAAGTTCCGCCTGAGCAAGTGACCAAGGAAATGCGCTACAAAGCCAAAACCGCCAACTTTGCTATTATCTATGGTTCATCAGCCTTCGGACTGGCTCAAAATCTGAACATCTCGCGCAAAGAAGCAAAAGAATTGATTGACGGATATTTTGAAACTTATCCCAGGGTCAAGGAATATATCCAGAAAATCATTGAACAGGCTCGCAATGACGGATATGTTACTACCATTATGGGACGCCGCCGTTATCTGCCAGACATCCATTCGCGCAACCATAACGTGCGTGCCAATGCCGAACGCACTGCCATTAATACTCCCATCCAGGGATCTGCCGCTGACATCATCAAGCTGGCTATGATACGGATTTTTGAAAGATTTAACCGCCAGGGACTAAAATCCAAAATGATTATCCAGGTGCACGACGAGCTGGTCTTTGATGTGCCTGTGGACGAGCTGGAAACAGTCCGCCAGATTATTAAATACGAAATGGAAAATGCCGTCAAACTCAGTGTTCCGCTCGTAGTGGATATGGGCGAAGGGAAAAATTGGTATGAGGCTCATTGATTTTGATGATTGGCTTTTATTTTATCGTTCAATTATCTTAAATTACCAATGAAATTAAAAAATGAGAACAATGAGAAAATTTTTTGTCGTTATTATAGCTTTGCTGTTGCTTATACCGTCTTTTGGTCAGCGCCAGTTTATTCATTTCAGTGGTGCATTGGCACAGGTCAGTCCTAACGATGCTGCTGGATATGCAATTTCCGGAAATTATCAAGCCCGTTTCCTTGGCATTTTCCGTCCGGGCCTTGGTATTGAGGCTTCCAGCCTTATTGGTGATACCCTCGGATTAATGTCACATCAGTCCGCTCTGGATGGAAATCTTACCTGGGGCGCTGAGATTAAACTTATCGGTATCCGCTTTGCTGGTGGCGTCGGACTTTTCGGACGTTTCTGGCAGAAAAGTTTTGCTGCTGATAATACCGGAGACAAGCTCTATTCCATTAACGGAATAAATTATACTCTCAACTCAGGTTCATACATTAATTATCAGTATCTTACCTGGGGTTATTTATTTTACGTTTCCGCGGGATTGGATATTACCAGCCATCTGGGTGCATACCTGTTCTATCAAGGAAAGAAAGATATGACACAGGACTGGATAAATTCCTTTGGTGTAGGAATTAGTTTTATGTTGAATTAAAGACTGGCTTTTTATAGTGTAGCTTTCACCTCCGCCCCGCCTGACGAGGCGGAGGTTTTTATATATCACTTTTTGCCCAATCTCACGCCAAAGCCCACAAACAGATTAATACTGCTGCCTTTGACACCAGAAAGCGTGCTACTGGTGGACAGGTCATAATTTCCGGACAATCCTATGGTAGTAAAAGTCTGTTTACCAGTGTTTAGTTCCACGCCCATACGCCAGTGCAAGGAATGTACAAAGAAGTTGCTGGAAGTTCCACCCACAAATTTGGTAGAAAGACGCAAATTATAGCCCAGATCTACTACCGGGGTAATAGTCTCGCCGGGCAGATCCACGCCCACGCTCAGAGGAATACTTAAATAAGAGACTTGCAATCCGCTATCCAGCGCCTGCGAAAATGTGCCAAAGCCCAGCCCTACAAAATACCTGTCATTAAGCTTGTAATCCGCTTTAATCATTGCAAAATTACTGATGCTACTGGCAGTCAACTTGTCCTGCGGAGTGAAAACACTCAGTCCGGGATTGGCAGAGACGCTTAGCTGAGAAAATCCAGCAGAAATGCCCAGAACAACCACACTGACAAGCAAAACTAATTTTTTCATACTCGTAAGGTTTATTGGTTTTATGTAAGACGGAAATATCTGCAAAAAGTTAATAGTTTTTTAATATTTGCTGTAATACAATTTGATAATATCGTCGTAAAGGCTATCAATGGCGTAAGAGGGGTAATTGCGTTTG
>CAZYSM010000094.1:0-3957 GCA_964649975.1 uncultured Bacteroidales bacterium
CACACACAACAAGGATAATTGGAGGTAATAAAAAAGCGGCCTTTTTAGGCCGCTTTTTTTGCTTTGTTAATATGTGTTAATTAGTCGTTTTTGGCTATCACTATGAAATATGCAATTATAGCTAAGGCTATTCCGGCTCGTAAAGCATTCCACCAATCTTCAATACTGCGGGGAAATATCATGCCTCGCATAATTTCGGCATTTTCTGGACTGCTGAAATGAGCACCTATTGCTAATCCTAATGTTGCTGTAACTAAGAGTATCAGATAAGTAAAAATGAATTTTAATTGTTTGCGTTTGTCTTGCATTTTTGGTCTTTTGTGTATTTGTTTTTGATAACTATATTTTTGTTTATGATAGCTTTTTTATTTAACGCTTCTGTTTTTTGTTTATTGTTTGGGATTTCATTTTTTAGAAAAAAGAAAGGCTACCCGAAGGCAGCCTTTTTATTTAATGTTTTGGCAGGAATTGTCGTTCGTATTTTTTTACAGCTTCCACAGCCGAATCGCTGAAAGCATCCGGACGGTATATTCCGTTTAGATAATCTTCTGTTTGGTTACAGTAGAATTCATTACCCGGCAGTCCGCTGTTTCCTGTTGGTATGATCATCCAGCCTTTGTCCCAGTCTCCTACAACAAAAATATGTCGTTGAGATGCTCCGTGAGTAACCTTGTAGCGCTTGAATAGAGGATAGGAATATGGGCTGACAGTATGGGAGCTTCCGCCTACGCCATAAGGGCCGCGGTTGAGGTTAAACAGGAAGTTTAATAATTTTACTTTGCCCAGAGGATGTTGCAGCGTTAAAGTGTGTAATTTTTGATATTGCCATTTAGCCACATCGTCTCCAAGTTTTGTCCGGAGAGTATCCACGGCACGTATAAAAGCTGTTTGTATATCTGTGGTATAGTCTTCCTTTTCAGGCGTGTTTATATTATCCAGCCATGGACTGAAATGGTCGTTAAGCACATTTTCAAATATTGTATTGGCAAAGGTCTTGTTAGACATATAATCCCGTGTTACTTTTTCGCCCAATTCGTCGGATATAATTTCGTAAACAAATTGGAAATAGAATTCCTCAAATATAAGTGGTGCAGCCTGGGTGGCCCGCATTACTCCGTCCCATTCTGCCAGGGCTTTAATAGCGTCTTTTACTGTCTGGTCATCGGTTCTTATCTTAGCTATTTCAAACAGTATTTTGGGCAGTGTCCGTTCTACAAGTTTTGATTTCTGGTCAAGATGGATTTTCTTGAAGTCGTCAGTAGATAATTTTTTCTTGCTACGCAGCAGCTCTGTTATACGGCTATAGCGGTAGTCCTGGAAATAATACTGCGTTATGTAATATGGATAATCTGGAGCGGATTTATTATTGGCTGACGCTACATATCCACATGATGGATTGAAAACGTATGGTATCTGGTCAAATGGCACATATCCTTTCCAGTCGTAGAGGCTTGTATCTCCTGGGAATGGCAAATATCCGGGTTTTACTCTCAGGGGGATGGCCGCACCCATATGTATTCCGAAATTTCCTTTGTCATCAGCATAGACAATATTTTGAGCAACCGAACGGAAATATCTGCAAGCTTCCAGAAAATCATCCCAATTTTTTGCAAAGTTCAGCAATACTACGCCCATATATTCATTGCTGAGAGTGTCATTACCTACCCATGCAGCGGAAATAACTTTGTCTTTTATCCCTTTAAAGCCAGAAACTATTGGACCGCGGTGTGTGAAATAGAGTTTTTTTACAATTGTATCACCTTCTTTAGTGATAATCTGTTCGTTCCGTATCTCCAATGGCCGCCATTTTCCGTCCACAAGATATTGAGTAGTGTCTTTGTTAATTTTTTCAATATAAAAATCCACGTCATCCAGCATAACGTTAGTCATACCCCAGGCAATATGCTGATTATGTCCGGATACTACTCCCGGAGCCCCGGGTATGGCTACACCTGTGACGTTTAGTTTACCCGGAACAATTAAGTGCACCTGATACCAGATGCCAGGTATACCAAAGCCAAGATGCATATCATTGGCCAGGATAGGTTTTCCGTAAACGGATTTCTGCGGACCTACTGCCCAGTTATTACTTGCAGTAAAAGCTCGTATGCCCAGGTTATCCAGCTGGTTAATTACTTTGACAATATTGATCGTAGGGCTCGCCTCTGGAATGTGGTAATCATATATAAATTGAGAGGTGTCAAAGTTCGGTAGAGCTTCCTTGAAACGCAGGCTGTCCACTTTTTGCATAACTTCCCACAGCACGAGGTCACCTCGCCACCCAGAGGTCAAATCCCAGGCCATAAATCCGATGAGGTTGAGAGTGTTTTGCGGTGTCCACAGATCAGGTTTATAACCAAGTATTCGGAATTCAATAGGCAGGTTTTTAGCTTGTTGTATGTATTGGTTAACGCCGTCAGAGAAAGCTAGCAAATAGTTTTTTAAAGAATCCGGCAGATGCTTGTAAAGATAGCTTGAATGGTCAGTTATACGCAGGCTGCGTAGTAATAAATCAGTTTGGACAAAGTCCTTACCGAAAATTTCTGAGAGGCGTCCTTGAGTTGCCCGACGGATAAGGTCCATATGCCACAAACGGTCTTGTGCCATAATGTAACCGAGTGTCCGGTAAAGATCTTCCAGATTTTTGGCGTATATATGAGGCATACCCCATTTGTCCCTGATAACTTTGACCGGCTGATATAAGCCGTTTAGCTGCATATCTTTGCTATAATCGGGTTGTGGAGCTTGTTTCAGATGTCTGACATACAATAGCCCCCCGATTATTACAACCAGGATAAGGATTAAAAATCCCCAAAAAATTTTTTTAATCATATTTTTGACTTTTAATAAAATTTATTTCAAATTTAAAAATAGATAAATTTATATTCAAAATCTTTTTTAAAACAAGTAACTTTATTATATTTTTCACGTTTAATTTTAATAACTTTTATTATACAATTTTTTCTTTACATAAAATTATTTTTGTTCCAAATAATCAATTAATTATATGGGCGACAGAGAGTTTTTTGACATAGATTTCTTTAAAATACGGAGCAATAATGTAGCACCACGTAGAGGGCGTGTTTTGATAGCAGACCCTTTTGCCAGTGATTTTTATTTCACCCGTTCGGTAGTCTTGCTTACCGAGTATGATCCGTCTAAGGGTAGTATGGGGTTTATCCTCAATAAACCTATGGCACGTGATAATTATCCATCGGAGATTTTTGAAGCCTTTGGTTCCGAGGCCGAGCCTCGCGTGTATTATGGGGGGCCTGTGGGCAAAACTCAGATGTTTTATATACATCAGCTGCCTCCAACGGTGTTGGAAGGAAGTGAGGAAATTATGCCTAATTTATATTGGGGCGGAAAATTTGAGGATTTAGTGCAATTAATAAAAGAAGGGGCTGTCTCTTTTGACAGGGTGAAGTTTTATGTGGGATATTCTGGATGGGCACCAGGACAGCTGGAAGGCGAGATACAACGTAACTTCTGGGTTATTGATGATATTTCTCCCCAGGAAGTGCTGGGAGATACAGATGATTTGTGGAAACAAAAACTTAAAGGCCTGGGCCCGCGTTACGAGGTCTGGACACGTTATCCAGTCAATCCGGAGTATAACTAAACTAAAAGGGGCGTCTGAAAAGGCGCCTCTTTTTAGTAATATCTTATTTAGTTTTTGTAACTGATATTTTGCGTCATCCCTGACGGAATTTTATCCTGGCTCCAGTAATTTGATGAGCCACGAATTACGCAAATGAACCCTAATGATATATCGGTGTGCCCGGCGGCACCAATCCTCCCGATCTCCTTCTCCAAGGAGGAGAGTATTAGTGCATTAGTGGCTTTGTTTTTTGCCACGAATAACACGGATGGACACGAATAAAAATTAGCTTATTCCCGCCAGAGTTTTCTCTGGTGGAATAGGTAAATTAGCAGACTTGCGTCTGCTTGTGGCTG
>CAZYSM010000095.1:0-3776 GCA_964649975.1 uncultured Bacteroidales bacterium
CGGAAATCCTTGAGCAATACCCTGAAATAGGTCAGTACTGGAACGCACAAAAAATCGGCTGGTTGGTTTCCCTCGGTCTTGTAGATGGTTTCCGTGCACGTCGCGCCCAGCTGGTTAACGTCCAGGACCTTCTGGATTTTTTTTCATGGTATAAAAAAGAAAAACTCGGAGAGACTGCATAAAAAACGTCAGGGTACACTGAACCTTCCCTCCTTGCCTCCAGGGTATTGTATGTTTTATCTTTGAGATGTTCAAACTATTAAACCCTGGACAGATGAAAGTAAAAATTTTTTCCTCTTTATTCCAGTCAGAAGTAGAAGCTCAGGTAAATGAGTTTCTGGCAACTCATACCAATGCCCAGATTGTTAACTCGTATAACATTGGGCAGGTTATTTACATTGTTGTAAGCTACACCGAGGAAACCTCAACAACTAACTAAAAAGTAAAATCAATGCTGCAGGCGGCAGTCATACTGGGTCTTTTGTTTGCTTTATATAAGGGAGCCTCTATGGTAACGGATGCTTACCAGATGAGGGCATCCCTGGTAAAAGTGGGGCATTTTTCATTCGCAGGTGGAAAACTTAGCTTCCAGCTCATTATAGAATTTTTCAATCCTGGTACCACTGTTTTTTCCGTGGAATATATCTACGGAGATGTTTATATCACTGACGGACAAAGTGACCCTGTTTTTCTCACCACAGTAAAGCAGTTTTATAAAAGTCCCGTTCGTATTGTCCCGAACCAGACAGTTAAGTTGCCCATAACGGTTTCTTTGTCCGCCTTTGACCTGTTGTCTGCCGCCGCAGATATTTTTAAACAACTGGCAACTGGCAATACTGCCGGTAAAAAGATTCTTTTTGATGGTTTTATCCGTGTAAACGGTAAGACCATACCATATAAAGACACTTATTCGTGGTCTTAAATCTGATTGTTTATGGCACAGGTAATGGAATTAAATACATCCGGAATAAAAGATAAAGGGCAGACTATCAGCTACGGAAAAAAAAGTCTGCGTTTTGTCATTAATACTATTGTCCGGATAGTAAACGACAATTACAGGGCAATAGAGGATTTTGCCCTGCAGTTTGACACAGGTGATCTTTACACCACGGCTGAAAAAATATGGAATTATATTCACAATCAGCTGAGATATGTAAAAGATGAATACGGAAAGGAACAGATTCGCACTCCCCAGCGCACACTGGTAGATGGACAGGGCGACTGTGAGGATTTTGCAATTCTTGCTGCTTCTATCCTTAAAGCCCTGGGATATGATCCTTATTTTTATATTGTCAGCTTTGATGGTCTTGGCTGGCAACATATTTTCGTAGGCGTTGACGATATAATTATTGATCCGGTACATACAGCCTTTAATGAATTCCCTCCCGGAATAGTCAAATCCTTTACCGTAGGACTTGACGGTAATATTCCTTCTTATATTGATGCTGAGTTGCAGGGCATTTATGTAGATGTTCTGGAGGGCGTTGACCCAGTGCAGGACTTCGGTCATCTGATAGAAGGCTGGGACGAAGATATGAACCCAGTTTTTGACCAGGAAGTTTTACCAAAAGTAGAGCAATATATTGACATGTTGCAGGGAGGGGCAACTCTTGGAGAAATTGGTAGTATCCGTTCATGGCTGCGTCGTCAGGCTAAAAAGCTGGGTAAGGGCATAAAGAAAGCCAGTAAAAAGGTTGGCCACTTCATGAAACAAAAAGGTTTTGCCCCTGCCCGTGCAGCCTACTTGCTGTTTCTTAAACTTAATCTTTTTAATCAGGCAGCTAAACTCTATATAGGCTACCTCAGTCCGGAAAAAGCCCGTCAGATGGGTATTGACACTGCAACGTATAACAAACTCCGTGATGCTGTACGTCGGCTTGAACGTTTCTGGGTTAAAGCAGGTGGACGTATTGATGCCCTGCGCAAAGCCATACAGCATGGACGTGCCGCTAAAAAGATAAAAAAGACATTTGGTCTGAGTGGGCTGGGATCGGTGGCTTCAAAAGCTAAAATATTCTGGCAGTATGTTGAGAATATGCTGAAAAAAAAGGGAGTAAAACTTACTCATATTAAAAGGGCGATCCGAAGAAATTCTGACCAGAAACTTGCAAAAGCCCGTAGTGCATTCCTCCGTCTCTTACGTAAGAATCACCGTGGCGTTGCCTCTATTCTTTATCTGGCTTATTTGCCAGCTGAAAAAGTTAAGCCTTATATAGGCAATGATTATGATAAGCTGAAGTCGCTTGTTTCTGCACTGGAAAGATACTGGCAACAAAAAGGAGGAAAAGTGCAAGATCTGAGAAACGCCATTGTTGCCGGTGGAAAGAATAAACTTGGACTTGGAGCGGTTGCTACAGCGACAGCTGCTACTACAGCAGTTGCTGCTTCAGCTCCGTTCTGGAAAAAAGTCCTGGACTGGCTTAAAGGTATAAAATGGAAAGATCTTGCCAATAAAGCTATATCAATGGTAAGTAAATCCTCTGCACCCGAGGCTTCATATAGTGACAGACCAGGTAAAAGTGATCCTGGTTTGCCTGCACCGAGTGGACAGGATGTTCCTGCTATGCCAGCAGGCTCTGGTAGTTCTATGGCTGCTTATATGCCTATAGCTCTTGGAGTTATAGCTTTGTTGCTGTTAAGTGGTGGAAAAAATAATAATTCTAATAATTCTAAATAATAATAAGATGGCTGCAAAGAAAAAATCATCTTTATTCCTTACATCCAAGGAAATGAAAAAAGAAATAGGCAACCGCCTGAAAATGGGAGCCGGTGTTGTGTTGGGCCGTCTCTCCTCAGGACTGGTGCAAAAAGTCATTAACAAAGGCGGTGCTGTTGTCCAAGGAATGGGAAATACCATAACCATAGCAGCCGGTGGAGCTTTGGCCGCCTATGCTGCAAACCCAATCCTTGAAGGTGTTGGCTATGGTATAGCCTCAGATGCTGCTTATGAAATGGCAATGGATATGATGCCTGCTTCTACCAAAGCTAAACTGGGACTCTCTGGTGCCAGTGAGCTGGAAGGTACTGGCATACAAGCTTTGCCTTATGTTCCTGAGAGTAAAAACTCTGATAGTGATGATTTTCTCTCAGAGGAAGAACTGCAGCAGCTGATGGAAGAGGCTGCCAGTGATGCTCTCCCTTCTCCGGAGTTTGATGTATCTACTCCGGTTTCTGATGAAAATAACTCTGTGTCTGAAATTGAAAAAATGATATAACCATGGAACAACTGGATAAAATCATAAATGGACTCTTAGGCGTTCCAGCGGTGAAAAATCCTATTACCAGGGAAAAACTGCTGGCGGACTTGATGACAAGGACAACTGCCTATATGCTCTTAAAGAAAAACAACTTGCCTCTGGACATCCGCAAACAAATTGAGGCTGGACAGTTATATTTACAAGAAGGTTTAATTTATCACACAGCTGCTTTTTCCACTGCCCTGTCCGGAAATGTTAACCTGGTACAGGCAGACCATCAGTCTGGACCTTTCTGGTCATCTCTGGTCAAAGGACAAACACCTCCGGATACTGTGTTTCTCATTGAAGCCTTTGGACTGGTTTTTTCCCAGGGTTCAGATATCCAGAACCTTTACTGGAAATATTTAACCGACGATAATGTTCTGTCCAAAGTACAGGTTGAAGTACAAATAAATAATCAGATAGTATTGGATAGTGCTGTAGAAGCTGTTAATTTCCAGTATTCCAAAGAAAAAGTAAATGTTAACGGAAAACATGTTTTTGATATGAGGTATCCGGTGATGTTTTTCCGCACGGTCC
>CAZYSM010000096.1:0-3721 GCA_964649975.1 uncultured Bacteroidales bacterium
TTTTAAATCTTAAAATCTATTCATCAATAAAATCATCCTGTTCGTCAATATAAAATGTCAATTTATCACAGCAGTTAATTTATCCAGATAATTATTTGATGAATTTCCCTGGCCCCATTGATGCAGCCAGTTCGGCATATCCACCTTCAAACCACCGTATTTTTTCAAAACCTTTGCTTAAAAGATATACATAGGCGAAAGCTGCGCGTGTACCACCAGAGCAGAATGTTACGATTAATTTATCTTTTGGCAGGGTGCCCCATTGTTCTGGCAATTTATCCAGAGGGATATTAATCACAGTTATTCCGAAGTGGCTGAGATTGAATTTTATGGCATGGCTTTCCGGCATAGTCCTTACATCCAGCAGAATAACATCTTTTTCTTTGAACAATTGTTCTGCCTTAATTTTATGCATGCCCTTTCCGCAGAATTCCAGAGAGAGTTTTTTCAGAGTATCATCCATTTTGTAGAATTTTATTGTTTGTAAATGAGATTGTATAATTCTGTAATTCTTTGAGCGAGTTTTTCTGTATCTCTAAATGCCAGGTAGTCAAGGTCAATCTCTCCCATTTCTGTAAAAGTATATGCCAGTGCGGGGGATGCCCCGAGTATCATTTTGTGCCGTAACATAAAAGCTGAGAGCGTGTTGATAGTGCTTTCCATATATCTGCGTCCGGATATTACAGCAGCACCGATTTTATTTTTCAGTATTCCTTTCATCCACCATGTGCGTTCCATTAATTTTTTTACTGGTACTGATACATCGGAAAATTGTGAGGAGGATGCAAAAATAATCACTTCTGCCCACAGCAGTTTTTTATATATCTCTTGCATGTCATCCTGCACAGGGCAGTATCCCAGCTGTTTGCAATCCCTGGTGGCACAGCAACCGGAAAAATTCTTTTCAGATAAAAAGAGTTTTTCCACCTTGGCATAATCTGGGAGGAAGGAGACCAAATGGTCTAACATCTGTGAGCTGTTTCCGTTTTTTCTGGGACTGCCATATATTGCGAGTACTTTCATTGTAAGGAAATTTAAAGAATTTCTAAGATGAATTTGAGCCCTATTCCGAAGAGAACCAGTGCATAGATTTGTTTTACGGTCTTGGGTTTAGCTTTTGAGGTCATAAAATTAGCCCCCAGTTGAGACCCTATTATAACAGCGATGATGACGACAGCAGTCAGCCATGGATTGAAGTGTCCTTCGCTAACGTGTCCGAGAAAACCTGTGAAAGAGGAAAAGGTGACTACATAAGCCGTAGTGGCGGCAGCATTTTTGGTCTTATATCCCAGCCACATAAGCACAGGTGCGAATATAAATCCGCCACCAATGCCGAGCATTCCGCCGAGGAAACCTACTGATAATCCAACTATTATCCCGATAAATTTTTTTCTCAGGGAGGCCATTTTTTCTGCTTCCTTTCCGGCAATAAATAGCATCCTGATTGCTGCAAAGACTACTACAAAAGCAAAAATGAGCTTCAGTATGTGGGTATTGACAAATTGCGAAGTGTATGCTCCCAGTGGCGAGCCAATCATGGCAGAGACAGCCATAAAACTTCCGCCTTTCCAGTCAACCAGTTTTTTCCGGCTGTACGGAATAAGAGCCAGCATGGTATTGAGACCGTTGAGGAGCAATCCCAGCGGAAGTGCTATTTGTTTGAAATCAAATCCCATCCAGTGTAATAAAGGAACATATACCATTCCTCCCCCCAGCCCCAACATGGCAAAAATAAAGGACACTGTGAGGATTAATTAAGATAAAAATCAAAAATTCCATTCCTTTTTTGTTTATCGCAAAATTACGATGATAAGTAAAAATAAAATCCAGGAATCAGCCAAGAAAGGTAGATATGTTTAACAGCAATTTTATTAATCTTCAAAAGAATTGAAAAAGAAAGCAAATAGTTGCTGGGCCTTGTGGAAATTTTCTCTATCAATGCAGTATTTAACCCTGGGATGGGAGATTTCCCCTTGGATTAGTCCAGCCTTTTTTAGCTCTTTAAGGTGTTGTGAGACAGTGGATTGAGCCAGAGGAAGGATGTCCACAATGTTTCCGGTGAAGCAACATTTGCACTGCATAAGATGTTTTAGAATTTTTATCCTTGCCGGATGGGAGAGTGCACGTGCAAAACGTGACAGTTCCTTATCATTGACGGAAAAGCTATTTTGTGTTTGCTTCATTGGTCTGGGTATGTTTTTTTTCAGATTTTTTATAGATGTATTCAATTATGAAACAAAACACAATAATACTTATGGCCACGAAGATACCAGTTTTATTGGTTTGGTATTCCTGGGCCATAAGGACGAATAATGCCATTACTCCCAGTATTGTTCCTGTAAGAGGGATTAATTTACTGGCATTAATCTGGTTAGATAATTTAAATGCTACATAGTTGACAAGGGAAAAAATAAGCAGAAAGCCAATACTACCAGCTGTTGAAATACTTTCCAGGTTTAAGGTGTTGGCTATTATCAAGGTAAGGACAGTTGTAATTAACAGGCCCATAGGCTGGTTCCATAGTTTACTTGTAAGCTCGTGAGGTAGCTCGTCATCCTCAGCTATTTCGTAGTTAACCCTGCTTCCGCCATATAGTGAGGCATTAATTGCTGAAAAAGTGGATATCAGAGCTGCTATTGTTATTATAATAAATCCGGTTTGTCCGAGCATGGGTTTGGCTGCTTCTGCCAGGACATAGTCTTTTGCTGTGAGTATGTCCTTGTATGGCAAGGAGCCTACCGTAATGATAGCTATGACTACATAAAGAATAATTACAGTTATGACAGAGTAGTAATAAGCTTTTGGGATATTAACATCTGGATTTTTAATATCTGGAGCTGCATTTGCTATTAATTCAAATCCTTCGTAAGCAATGAAAATCACCATTCCGGCAGAGATAAGTTTAATAGGAGCTACCCAGTTGTCCAGGGCTAATTGTTTTACATTGATATTGCCTATCAATCCGTAAGCTCCTATGAAGACAAAGGCAGTAAGTATAACCAGTTTGATAATTACTGCATAAGCCTCTATCTTGCCTACGGTTTTTATGCTGTAATAATTAATTATTGCTGCAATAATGATTATCAAACTCAGGTATATATGATAATCCAATTTGTGTATATGGGTGAGTGGTAAAAGATTTGGTGCATAGGAACCGAATGCTGAAGCATAGAGTGATAGCATTATTATATAGCTGACCCATAGCAAATTATTAATGCCGCCGCTGAATACTCCACGGCCGAAACCTTTGTTAACGAATTTAACCGTTCCGCCCCTGTCCGGAAAGTTCAAGGATAATTTTACATAACTGTAAGATGTAATTAGTGCTATGATGCCGGCTATAAGGAACGACAGCGGTGTTCCACCTTTTCCGAGGGTGACAGCCAGACCTAATACGGCGAAAATCCCACCGCCTACCATTCCGCCTATTCCGATTGAAATAGCTTCTTTAAGTCCGATTTTCTTATCTGTCATGAACTAAAAACTAATTTTTCCAAAGATATAAAATGTTTTTTGAATAGCTTTTATTCTTTCCTTATGAATAGAGAAAGTATTTTACATGAATTCTTATCAAATAGTAGTAATTAAATATCAAAAAATACAAAATTAAGTTTTTTACAACATAGGATTTGGTCTTGTTTGGCAAATATTCTTATATTTGATTAGTGATTTTTATCATTAATTTAAACATTAAAATTAATCACTATGAGAAAGTTTATTT
>CAZYSM010000097.1:0-3698 GCA_964649975.1 uncultured Bacteroidales bacterium
ACGTAAACTTGACCCACAGGGAAATATTTTTGGCTTTGTAAAATTGGAAATTCTTTAATCATGCCCCGTACTTATTTAGTTTCCATCATAAGCGAACAGACCTTGCCCAACTACTTGTTGATTAAGGAACTTGAGCCGCAAGTGGATATATTCCTCTTTATTACTACAAAAGAAATGGAGCAGAGGCATAAAACTCAGTATATAGTAGAGACTGCTGGAATACAAAAAGAAAAATATAGCAAGATTTATGTAAAAGAAGATGCTTTGTTTCTTACTAAAAATAGATTAGACAAGCTAAATTTGTCTTATGATGATAAATTCCTTGTCAACCTCACTGGCGGAACAAAAATGATTGCTATCTCTGTCTGGGAATATTTCCGTCAGTTTAAGAATACTCATTTTTTCTATGTGCCTATAGGCAAAAATATTTATAAAGAGATATTTACCGAAAAAGAAGCTGATATATATCCGATTAAATATAAAGTTTCCTGGGAGGAATATCTGAGTGTATATGGTATCAAAGCAGAAGCGCAAAAATTAGTTTTCACAGAAAAGCAAGTGATATCTATTTTTAATTATATGTATCAAGTAAATTTTGATTTCAACCGTTTTCCTATAAAGAAGTTGCTTGAATACGGATTTGGCAAACGCATAAAAACAGAGCAACTTCCTACCCGGTGGTTTGAGGAATTTTTATACTACAAAATCAAGAAGATTTTACAATTAGAGGATAGTGATATTACAGCAGGAGTGCTGTTATACGAGAAGGATGTATTGCGCCAGCATCCATTATATCAGTCCGATAATCAAGTAGATGTATTTTTTGTCTATAATAACAATCCTTTCATAATTGAAGCAAAGTCCACAATTGGTAAAGATAGAATAAATACAAAAGCGCTTGCTAGTTATCTTATAAAACTTTCTGCTGTTAATCGGAGGTTCGGTCTGCGTGCCAGGGCTACTCTTATGACCCTGGCAAATTTCCTTGAGATGGGAGAAAATGCTCGGCAGCATCTCAAAGTCCGTTGTAAGCTTCTTAATCTCTTTTGTCCATTTGACCGTGGAAAAATTATTGATAATGACCTTTTCAGGGAAAATCTTATAGAGTTTGTAAAGTAATCTTAAATTAATAAAATCAAGAAATTATGGCTCGTAAAGTTTTTATTTCAATATTAGGAATCTCTTATTATAATGAGGCTAAATATTATTTTGATAATGATAAAAATAACTTTTTTGAAACACGTTTTATTCAGGAGGCTGTGTTGAAATATTATATTGAGAAAGAAAAAATTAAGTTTGACAACGTTTATATATTTCTGACTAATAGAGCTAAGGAGGCTAATTGGGTCAATCCTGCTCAGGAGAATGATAAACAAGAACGTAGCCCTTATACTGGTCTTTCTAAAATATTAGATGATTTAGGAGTGGATTATGAAGGAGTTGATATACCTGATGGAAATTCAGAAGAGGAGCTGTGGCAAATTTTTGATATCATTTATAACAAGTTGCAAGATAATGATTTATTATACATTGATATAACTCATTCTTTCCGTTCTTTACCAATTTTTCTTACAGTTTTGATGAATTATGTAAAAACTTTGAAAAATGTAAAAGTTGAACGTATTACTTATGGCAATTGGGAGGCAAGAGAAAAAGGATATGCCCCGGTGATAGACCTGACAGCTGTTAATGAATTGCAAAATTGGACTATTGCTGCTAATGCTTTTGTTCGTTTTGGACAAACTGAATTGCTGAGTGATTTAGCTAAACAGGAATATTCACCAATTTTACGTCAGACCAAAGGTCAAAATGAGACAGCAAAATTTCTTAGTGGTTTTGATAAAACTCTTAATGCTTTTGTAAAAGATGTCATTACTAACAGGGGGTATAATATTTATAGTGGGAAAAACGCTAAAAAGTTAAAGGAATATATTGTTAAGCTTAAGGGACAAACTCTTGATCCTTTGGAGCCATTATTGGATAAAATTAATCAGCGTCTGGACAATCTTGACGCCCCTGATGAAGCGATAAATTGTTTCCGTATTGTTAAATGGGATTTAGAGGCTGGATTAATCCAGCAAGCATATTCAATGCTAAGGGAAGGCATTATTACTTATGTTTTGTGGAAAGTTTTTCCAGAGGAATTTGAGCATTTACTTTTAGACGAAAAAAAACGAGAGTTAGTCTCATCTGCTTTTAAAATCATTATACAGGATTATTCCGAAGATGACTGGAACGAAAATGCTAAAAATAATAAAGAATTTATACAAGAAATAATTGATTTTGAGTTTGATAGAGAATTTATAAAAGAATTTGACCGTCTAGGTCAATTACGTAATGATATTATGCATGCTGGTTTTAGGAAAGGGGCTAATAAATCTGATAAACTTATTGAGGAAATAAAAAAATCTTTTGAAAAAATAATTCAAATATTAAACATAGAACTTTAAAAACTAACCGCCTATGCTCATCAACTTCACCAATCATCCGTTTGATAAGTGGACAGACAAGCAGAAGGAGGCTGCTCTGGATATATACGAGGAAGTAAAAGACTTGCCGTTTCCGGAGGTCGCTCCGGACGGAGATGAGGAATATATCAAAGAGCTGGCTGACCAGTATCTAAAATGCATTCTGGAATTCCACGAGCCTGGAGAAAACTTCGCCGTACATATTCAGGGGGAATTTACCCTGGTTTACAGAATGATAAATCTGCTCAAAGAATACGAAATAAAGTGCATAGCCAGCACTACTAGGCGTATTGTAGAAGAACATCCGGACGGAACGCGGACGTACCGTTTTGAGTTCGTCCGGTTTAGGGAGTATGTCTGATAAAGGCGGATTGTTATAAGCTTCAAATTTTCCTCATCCTTGCCAGTGAGGGTGAGGAATTTTTTATTATCTTTCCGCAAAAAAATACTGATGAAGCGTATTGGTATCATTATAATTCTGTCTGTTGTTTTTATCCTTTCCACGTGTCATCGCAATCCGCTGGACGTGGATGTGTCCAGGGTTAAGGTGGATTTGCAGGTGGTGCGGTTTGACCGTGAGTTCTGCTCCATTGATCCGGATAGTATTTACCGTTATTTTCCGCAGTGGCAGGAGCATTACGGACAGTTCTGGCAGGTGTACAGCCAACCTTTGATCGGATTGGGCAGCCCGGAAAGCTATAACTTCCTTGTGCGTACGCGTGCGTTTTTTGATTACTGTCATCAGTACGGAATTGAACGCGACGTGCAAAAGGTCTTTCCGCCGGACGATGACTTTATCCACCGGACCCTGACGGACGCCTTCCGCCATTACAAGTATTATTTTCCGGATCGGCCTGTGCCACGGATTTTTACTGTAATAAGCGGATTTAACGTCTCGGTCTTTACCGGGGATGATTTCATTGGCATTAGTCTGGATAAATACCTTGGTGCGGATTATCCGCTATATTCGCAGCTGGGCTTTGAGCGGTACAAACGCCGGCGCATGGTCAAGCAGATGATACCGGTTGATGTTATGCGTGCCTGGGCAGTGGCAGAATTTCCGTTCAATGATTCGGTCAATAACGTCCTGGCAAATATGATTTACGAAGGACGCTTGCAATATTTCATTGACGCAATGCTGCCGGATTATCCGGATACGCTCAAATGGGGCTATACACGTTTGCAGTGGAAATGGGTCAATGCTTACGAGAAAAACATCTGGAACTATCT
>CAZYSM010000098.1:0-3671 GCA_964649975.1 uncultured Bacteroidales bacterium
ACCACCTCAGACAGATAGCAGAGAAGTTGCGCGGAAAACGTGAGCAACAGAAAAACATGCAACGCACCCGTGAAAAACTGCAACGCAGACAACGACTGTGGAGACAGGTAAAAATCATTGCCGGCACACTTGCATTTTTTATGATACTATCTGGGATAATATACAACACGACTAACCAAAAAACACAGTTTGCCCAGGCAGAAAAAACTCAGCCAGCTATCCAGCAAATAAGCCCGTCCTCTACTCCACCGGCACCGGTAAAGGTTGCCAGCTATTACATCATATCCGGGAGCTACCGGGACAGGGACAATGCCCTGGCAATAGCCCGGTCTTACTCCGGAAAAGTCCTATATAGTCCGGATAAAGGATTGTACCGCGTGGTTGTGGACTCCGCTTATACCCTCTCAGAAGCCCGCAAAGTTCTGGGCAAATACCCAAATGCTTGGATACTCAAAAAACATTAAACTTTTGGAACTATGGGAAACCAAAAAAAGCAATACACTTCCGAATGGACACGTCCAGCCATCAGTGAGCCAGTGCTTCGCTACATAACTAAACAACTCAACGAAAACAAACTCAGCTGTGAATATCTGGACGGTTTTAAAAAAGATTTTCAAGCATGGATGGAAAAAGAACACCCTGAAACAAAAACAATATTCTGGCAATACCTACACAAATTCTTAGGCTATTATAATCATTACGTCACTGGTCTGAAACACTATTATGAACAAACCCACAAAGACAGCCAAAAAACTTTATTCTAAACACACAAACCGAAAAGCCAAACGCAATGGATATCTTACAAGCTCTTAAAATAGTTAAACAGCATGGATATATAGTAATCAGCAAAGAAGAACTGCTAAATACAATAGAAATAGCAGTCCAGCGAGGAATAGAACTCTATAAGGAAAACGAAAAGAAAAACAAGCTCTATTCAAAAAAAGAAGTTGCACATATCCTGAACATCAGCCCAAGCACTATAAGCCGCTGGGTAAAACAAGGAAAAATCAAAACTACAGCTGAAGGTTATATCACTTATGAGGAAATACTGAGGCTATTATCAAAATAAAAAGGCCTGGCTCCTTACTGAGCCAGACCACCAGGAAATAAAACCTCTAAAAAAATTAGAGCTATGAAAATATTGCAAAAATTAGACCAGTTAACCGAACGGTTAGGAAAAATTCCTCTCCCAGAAGATATAGTTTCCTTATACAATGAAATACTCAAAGATATTGACTACTATTTCAACCATCAAGACGAGATTCCTATTGAGGATAAAGACTTAAAAGAACTCTGGAAACTATTTGAACAGCAACGTTACGAAATTTCAGGGAAAAGATACACTAAACGATCCAGAGAAATAGCAATAAAAAAAATATACGAACTTGCCGATAAAGACTGGACTCAATTCCGCAACTTATTAGAATGGTCTATTGCCCTGGGCTATCCTGACATTACCCCTCAATTGCTTACATACATAGAAACACAAAAGAAGGAAGGCGTCTTATTCCGAGATTCTAAATATGCAGACTACAAAGAGTTTGTCTGGTTTTTCCGGAAAAAAGATTACTATTTCACAGCGGATTTCCAACATTATTATGAGCGTATCCTCAGCTGGAGTGAAAGCAAAAACATCCGTAAACGGCACTGGGGTTATACTGCTTTAATGTTCATAGAAAAGGATTTGCTTTCGGATAAATTAATCAGAATATCCGAGGACAAAAGATCAAAAGAAACTATCCTCGGACCAAGCCTTAAAGATTTATGGCAAAAAATTATCTCCGAAGCAACAGGATTAAGCCATACACTCTCAAAAGCAACACCTATCAACCTTTACCGTTTTCGCTTGCTTCTGGAATGTAATAATACAACTATGCAAACCATAGAGAATAACATAGCAATGCTAAAACCTATTTTTTATAAATACAACATCCGTATGTTAGAATACAAAATCAAAGACAATGAACGTAAAAATTAATCTCCCAGGTTCTGAATGGCTGGCACTATTTAACTTTTTTACAGGCCTTACAAAAGAAATATCTGATTTTCGCAATGATATTGCGTTAACTCTTGTTTACGATTGGTTAACAAAAAAAATTTTTCCACGCTTATTTGAGTTATCTATCAAATATCAGAAATCACCTAATAAACAATTTAAGCAGACAATTAATTACATTCATGCCATTGCCCTGTGGGATGTTATTGTCCGCTTACCACAGACCAATATTGATTTTATTCTCCGCAAATTAATGATGCAATTAGATCCTCAACTTCTTAACCTGCAAAAAGAAACTCCTAAAACAATATTCAACCAACTAAAAAACGAGAACAATGAAACTTTTGGACTCAACGCAAACAACCAAGAGCTTTGATTTATACGAATACATAAATCAATTTTATGAGATCAAACGCAATAGATATACTAACCAGATTATTATCCGGAGGCGTACAGATAACAAAGAAATAAACAAGTACGACTTGCTGATGGAACTGGACAAAGCAGGTGTAAATACTTCAATGAAGAAAATAGATTACCTGCTCAAGTCAAGCATAATACAGGAATTTTCACCTTACGAGGAAATAATTAAATCGCTTCCAGAATGGACACCAAAGGATGTAAGCCACCTCCGGAAATTAGCTGATTACATCCATACAGATGACAAAGCACGCTTTATTAATATCCTGTATAAATGGACTATTAACAGCATTCTGCAAATACTCGGAAAAGGATTAAATGACGTTATGCTAATCCTTGTTAGCAACCAAAAACAGGGCATTGGAAAAACCATTTTAGTCAAAAATCTGCTCTCATTTATGGATTATATCCAGACAGGACAATCACTCCTGAAAAATATTGAAAATCTCCCGGAAGCCTCAGCTTTTTATCCTTTTATTCTTTATGACGAAATGAAAGGTTTGAAAAAAGAAAATGAACTGTTGCTTTTTAAAACAATAATCAGCGCCGACACTATAGAATACCGCAAATTTCAAATCATTTACCGAAAGCCTCGCATAGCCAACTTTATCGGTACAGCCGACACGTCCGAACTGCTTTTTGACGTCAGCGGTTCCCGTCGTTTTGCTATCATTGAAATAGAAAATATTGACTTCAAATACTCTCAAAACATTGACTTTCGCATGATATGGGCTGAGGCTTACTTCTATGTGAAAAATAATGCTTATGACAAACTTTTGTGGACACAAAAAGACTTCAGAGAATTTGAGGCTTATAACATCAAATATTACAAAACCAGCTCTATTGAATTCTGGATACAGAAATATTTAGAGCCAGGAACACCAGAAAACGGGCAAATGTTAACCAGCGCAGAAATATTAGTTTTATTATCCGAACTGGGCGTCAATACTTCAATAGTTTCTAATACAGATGTCCGTTCTATAGGAATAGCATTAAAAAAACTTGGCTTTAAGCAATTATACAGACGCCGTAATGGAAAGATGGGGCGTTATTATCTTGTTAAAATCCGCCAAAAATCATAATGGGTATATAAGCACGTTAAAGACAAATTATAAGTAAAAACGCTTTACTTTTTAAGGGACTGTCTTCTGCAAGGCAGTCCCTTTTTTAATACTTAAAAAACAAAAAATAAATAAAAAAATATAATTTTTATATGTTTATTTTTTTATTATTTAAAAGAAATTGGCTTCGGAAA
>CAZYSM010000099.1:0-3506 GCA_964649975.1 uncultured Bacteroidales bacterium
GCCAAACCTCATAAATAAATTTATGGGCTAATCTGCGTCGTTTTGCTCCGCAAAACTCTTTTTACCGTGTGGAAAATCCAGGCCGTCAGGACGGTGCAGCATAGTTCACGGTTGCAACTGTGGAAGCTAAATTGCCGCGAGGCAAAACCAGTCCGTCAGGACGACGTAGTCCGAGGTAGACGGAAGTCTGCCAAACTCCTCCTTGGAGAAGGAGTCCGGGAGGATTGATTATATTAATATGCCACGATGGATGTTTTTTAACCACAGGGTGGCACAGAGTTTTTTCCCGGAGTTTCACAGAGTTTTTTTATTCGTGCCCATTCGTGTAATTCGTGGCTAATAGAAAAGCCACTAATGCACGAATGATTTTAATTGTGGCGATAGCCACAAGATCAGTCCCGCATGGGACGACCTATCCCTAACCCACGATGGCAATCGTGGGAATTGCCGCGAGGCAAAACCAGTCCGAGCCGTGCGAGGACGACCTATCCTCAGCCCACGGTTTCAACCGTGGGAAACGTGCGTCCAACCCGTAAAAAATCCCGTCAGGGATGACGCAGATATGTCCCACAGATAAATCTGTGGGACACGGGCGAGTAGCCCGTAAAAATCCAGTCCGTCAGGACGGCGCAGTCCGAGGCAGACGGAAGTCTGTCCAGTTTTTGTCCCACAAGTCAAAAGACCTGCGGAAAGATGATTTGTTTCCCACCAGAGAAAACTCTGGCGGGAATAATAAGCCACGAATGCACGAATAATTTATTAATATTCATCCGTGGTAAAAAGCGGATACCTTCCGAAAAGCCAGCTTTGGACGATTTAGTCAATCAAGGAAATATAAAAAGACAGGAATTAAAGGGAAAGCTGCCCCGGATTGAAGCTTATCCACAGGGCAGCTCTGTACCTTTATTTCAGTGGAGAGTTAGGTTCTTTTTTCATTGCCAGATATGTAATGTAGGCAGTCAGCTTAGGCGAAATTTTGTGCAATAAATAAGTGAATTTCCCTTCGGCCGAAAGGACAAGGATAAGTTTTTTGCGGTAAATAGCACGATAGACACGTTTTGCCACCTGATCTGGTGTCATCATTTTTTCCTCTTTCCGTGGTGTCTCGCCTTGCGGGCTGCCATCAGCAGTAAGGGCTACCTTACGGATATTGGAAGCTGTAAATCCAGGATGAACAACAAGGGTATGCAATCCGCGGTGGATATTCTCGGCGCGGAGCGTGGTCAAAAATCCATACATAGCAAATTTGGAGGCGCTGTAAGCAGTGCGTGCTGGCAAAGGCGCTACTCCTGCTATTGAAGAAACACCCACCACAGTGCCTTTTTGCTTGAGTATTTCTTTTATAGCAGCGTGAGTGCAGTAAACAGTTCCCATAAAATTAATGTTCATAACTTGCTCAAACACTTCAATTTTCATTTCATCAAAGAGTGCGCGCATAGATATTCCGGCGTTGTTAATCAGAATGTCTATTTTTCCAAAAGTTTCCAGAGCCTTATCCACGAGGTTAAGGCAGTCCTGACGGTTGGTAACATCTGTTTTTACAGCCAGAGCCTTGCCGCCGAGTTTTTCTATTTCCCTGGCAACTTCAAGGAGTTTTTCCTCATTTCTGGCAGCAATGACCACTTTGGCGCCCATACGTCCAGCTTCCAAAGCCAGACCTTTACCTATTCCGGATGATGCGCCAGTTATTATGATAACCTTGTCCCTGTAAAATTTCTGTAATCTTTTATTAGCCATAATATCTTTTTTTTCTGTTTTTTAGAAAAATAAAAAGCCCCGCCACAGTAGCGGAGCTTTTATGTATAAAAAACCGCAATTCTAAACTGTCATCAAATCTTTTGATTTAGCATCAATGGCTTTATCAATCTTTTCAATGTATTCGTCAGTGAGTTTCTGGACTTTTTCCTGAGCTTCCTTTGATTCGTCCTCAGATATTTTTATATCAAGGTCATTATCACCTTTTTCTAATTTTTTAATATCTTTCAGGGCATCACGGCGTATGTTACGGATAGCGATTTTGGCCTGTTCACCTTCCTGTTTCACTACCTTTACCAGCTGTTTACGACGCTCTTCGGTAAGTTCTGGAACATTGATAAAAATAACTTCTCCATTATTTGTTGGGTTGAACCCCAGATTAGCCTTTAATATTTCTTTTTCTATAACAGCAAGCATAGATTTTTCCCAGGGTTGTACAACAATAGTACGTGGGTCTTTCACGCCAACAGCAGCTACTTGATTTAACGGAACACGGCTTCCGTAATATTCCACGGTGATTTCACTTAACATAGCAGGAGAGGCTTTCCCGGTATGGATTTTTGCAAGATCTTCTTCCAGATGTTTGATTGTTTTTTCCATCTTTTCCTTAGCCTCATCTATGAACATTTGCACTTCTTCGGTCATAATGATTAAAGTTTTAATTTCTTTACAAAAGTACAAAATAAATTTTATATGCAGATGTTTTTTTATTTTGTTAAAAAGATTAAAAGTTGTAAGGGATAATATCAGGTTGAGTGTTTAAAAGATAGAAACAAAAAATTTGGAGCTATGAAAAAGACAATTTTAGGTTTGATTACCATTTTAACTATTTCCTCCTTCCTGTTTTTCACCTCTTGCAAAAAGGAAAGCAAAATTGACAAAGAAACAGTAGAAGCCGTGATTGATGCCGACAATGCCTCTGCCGAAGGTGTTGTCCTGGCCCAGGAAAATGCAACACAGACAAAGGATTTGATGATAACTAACGGATGTAGAACAATCACCCGTACTATTGACCTGGACAGCATGAAAGGAACCCTGGTAATTGAATTCAATGGAGATTGTGAGGATGGTATTCCCCGTTCCGGAAAAATGATTATTGTATGGGACCTGGGCTGGAGATTACATCCTGATGGTAAGGGACTTACTATTACTTATGAAAACTTCACCCGCGGAAGGCGTATATTCAACGGAACAATCTCTTATACTGCCGATGTAGTTGTAGATACAACAAATGCTGATTCGCTGGCAGTTGTATTAACTGCTAATATGCGTAACTTCTCTATTACTTTCCCGGATAGCACCACATTTACTATTAGTGGAACAAGGACTATTGAGTATGTTAGTGGCTTCTTTACTTTCTGGGATAAATCAGATGATATCCTGAAGATTAATGCAAATATTGAAGGAACTAACCGTAATGGAGAACATTTTGTATCAGTTAGCAATGATTTAATAATCAAGCGTGATTGCAATTATTTCTTCCCAGTATCTGGCACCAAGACTATTTCCTTTGATGATGGACGCACTTATCTGATAGATTTTGGCGATGGCAGCTGCGATCGTATTTACACTGTAACGGTTGATGGACAGACACAAACATTTGAATTTGACCCAACAGAAGATTAAGAAAAAAGCGAGGCTCAGGCCTCGCTTTTTTTAACTATTAACCCAATCTTCCAGATATTTGAAACGATCAGTCAGTTGACCATTTTTTAGTATAGTAGCTCTTTCTATCACGCCATCGGTATCTT
>CAZYSM010000100.1:0-3490 GCA_964649975.1 uncultured Bacteroidales bacterium
CTCAGGCTCGTATTCAATAACAAGATTCTTACTATTCAGTACAATTTCAGCCATAGATAAATTAATTTATGCGTTGACTTTTTCTTTTAACCAATTATAAGCCTGTTCAAAGTTATCAAAAAACTGGCGGCGTTGCACCTTTATAAGATCTTCTTTTCCAGCTTCCTTAAGCATATTAGCTTCACGGCTCATCATCTCAGAATAAAACATATCAAATCCTAATTTTGCAGCATAATCCTGAGGATAAACATAAGAGAAATATTGAATGTGATGTATCCAGAAGTTGTAGCCAAGATTTTTAATAAGCCAATCGGTAACTTCATCAGTAAACGGGAAAGCCATATCTTTGAGGTCAAACAAAACGCCTTTTACCTGCACCTGATCAAGCAAAGGAATAGTCTTTGCCATTTCCTCAAAGAAATACTCATTATCCACCTGTCCAAACTCTATTTTCAGGATAATGAACAAAATTTTATTTTCCTCGTCATATTTGACGGTTAAAATATCTGACTGATAAAGAACTTTGTCTGCCATAGATATATATTTTTAATTAATAGTCTCCGAGAGTTTCGGGTAATTGTGCCAGAGCAATTTCCTTTTGATCCTGTGTAGGTGGTTTTCCATGCCAGTTATGGTCATCTTCCATAAAGTCCACGCCTTTACCCATAACAGTGCGCATAAGTATCATTACGGGTTTGCCTTTACCTGTACGTTCCTTAGCCTGATAAAGAGTATCTACGATGTCCTGCATATCGTTTCCGTCGGCGTGTAACACATCCCAGCCAAAAGCGCGCCATTTGGCTTCCAGGTCGCCCTGATAAAGGACTTCATGCACAGGCCCGTCAATTTGCTTGTCGTTATAGTCAATTGTGGCAATGAGGTTGTCCACCTTCTTGGCAGCTGCGAACATTGCAGCTTCCCATATCTGTCCTTCCTCAATCTCGCCATCACCCATTAGCACATATACCAGATAAGGGTCTTTGTCCATTTTCTTTGCCAGAGCCATTCCGACAGCAGCCGATAGCCCCTGTCCCAGAGAACCGGAAGCAATCCTCACACCTGGCAATCCTTCGGCAGTAGCAGGATGCCCCTGCAAACGGGAATCTATCTTACGGAAAGTAGCAAGCTCCTTGAGTGGAAAATATCCGCTACGGGCCAAGACACTATACCACACAGCGGAAATATGTCCATTGGACAGGAAAAATACATCCTGTCCTTTGCCGTCCATGCGGAAATTCTTAGGGTCATGCCTTAATACTTCAAAATATAATGCAACAAAATAATCCGCACATCCCAATGCTCCACCCGGATGTCCTGAGGCTGCATCAGCCACCATACGGATAACATCACGTCTTACCTGAGTAGCAATATCCTTTAATTTTTCAATGTCTGCCATTTATCTTATTTTTGAACAAATCTTTACCTGCAAATATAAACACAATAATAATTTAGACGAAATTTTTATGCCTTTATACAACTTTATTCCTGAAATAGAAATCCTAAAAAACAAAATTTCTGCGTATCTATCTACCGGACCTGAAAATTTTTCCTTTGTCTGGAATAAATTTGACGCTCTTTTATCCCTTAGCTGGTATCTTAAAGATAGAGACAAGATAAAAAAAATCGTTTATTCCTCCAATAGTGAACATGAACATGATATTTTAAAAATTGCAAAATTACTGAATCTATCTACCAACAAAATATCACTTCTACCAACAATAAATGAGATCAGGCAAAATGTCAGGGAAGACGACCTTTTGATTATCGGAAATCCTGTATTTCCTCTTAGCTGTATGGTGCCTTTAAAAAGAATAGCCCGCTTGGCGGAGAAAAATAATTTCAACGTAATATTTGACATTAGTCTATCGTTCTACTGGCTGGGTTATGATTTATACAAGACACCTGTAAAATATGCTATCTTTTCCATGGACAGATTTAATTCCTACTCTTCACCAGTAGTAATTTTCCATAAAGAATTTGATTTAAAATATCTCACAGGGACAATAAAACATTGGTCTTTCAGTGCACCAGAAATAAACTTTGAAGAAAAACAAAAATTATACACTTCTATCAATGAAATTTATACACAGATAAATAAAATACTAACAGACTATGGCTTTATTCCTGTCTGTTCAAAGATTTTTCCTCTAATATCCAGCCATTATATTCCCAAAACAATTGACACCAACAAACTCTCTTCCCTGTTACAGTTCAACGACATAAACTATCAAATCATCCCGGGGCAGCGTAATATCCTGATAATATCCATGGCACAAATGCTGGAGAAAAATCTGAATCCGGATATTATCAACAATATTTTGCTAAGATTAAGTAAGTCTGGCTAATTCAATTACTTTTGCCACCGCACTATTGTTATGGTCAACGGTAGCAGGAAACTGTTTTTTCAATTCATCAGGTGCATTATCCACTACAAAAGGACTGTTTACAAATTCCAATAAAGACAGATCATTATAGTCGTTACCTATCCCAACAGTATTTTTTACAGGAATATCCAGATATTTACATAAAAACTCAGCTGTCCGGCCTTTATTAACCTGCTTATGATATATCTCCAGCCAGATATTTTTATGCGTAAAAGGCGAAGTAGTGCGTGTAATAGAAATTTCATCGGAAAAGCTCATCAAATCCTGTTTAAGCTGTTCAAAAAAAACTTCCTCCTGTGGTAACATACAAATTATACATGTAGCTTCTTTCCAGGAACGCAAATCCTCTATAGAAAGCTGTGTTACAAAATCACGATAATAATCATTACGCATGGATAAATCTGCTGGCTTATACGAACCGATGTAATACATATAATAGTGCATATCAGGAATAGGACGATGCACAGTAAAAGTTATTTTCCTGCTAATTAAAAAATCCACAATGGGCATAAAAATGCGATCCTCAATATGTTTCTTATATATGATTTCACCACTTTGCCAATGTTCCACACCTGCACCATTAGAAAATACCAAATAATCAATAGGTAAATTTTCAGGTAACACCCTGTGGGCACTGACCATATTACGTCCTGATATAGCTACTCTGAAAGTATTACGCAGTTGTGCCAGTGCATAAACATTTTTCTGGGAAATAAGTCTTTCTTTATCAAGTAATGTTCCGTCTATGTCGGTGAATAATATGAATTTATCTTCCTGTAACATAATCAATTTTCAGTTAATAGTGCAATGCAAAGAAAAAAAATCTGAAAAAAATTTGCATGGAATTTTCCAATAATATATATTTGCAAACGCAATCAAGGTTGTGGGAAGCGAGTGTAGCTCAGTTGGTAGAGCACAACCTTGCCAAGGTTGGGGCCGCGGGTTCGAGTCCCGTCACTCGCTCCACCTTTTTTTTATTGTGCCCAGGTGGCGGAACTGGTAGACGCGCAGGACTTAAAATCCTGTGGGCAGCAATGCCCGTGTCGGTTCGAGTCCGACCCTGGGCACAGGAAAGCCACCAATCCCGCCACAGTGCGGGATTTTTT
>CAZYSM010000101.1:0-3456 GCA_964649975.1 uncultured Bacteroidales bacterium
AATTTTAAAATTTTTCTTTATTACGAAAAATTATGAAAGTTGATAAACGCCTTATATCCAGCGCTAAAAAAGCAAAAAAGGAATTCTACCTGACTATTTTCACGGCTTTTGCCGGCGGATTTTTCATTGTGCTTCAATCCTGGTATCTGAGCAAAGTTTTAGACCTTGCCTTTTTGAAAAAAACTCCGCTATCACAGCTGTGGACTACCATAGCCCTGCTTTCGGCACTTATTCTCGGACGGGCTTTGATGTCCTGGCTCAGCGAAGGATTCGCTGGCAGAATGGCAGCAAAGGTTAAATTCTACCTCCGCAACCGTCTTTACGACCACATCGCACGGCTGGGACCAATACACGCAACATCAGAAAAAACAGGCGAACTGACAAATACCACCATCGCAGGCATTGAGGAACTGGACGCTTATTTCAGTCAATACATTCCGCAACTGGCTATTACCGCAATGATACCGCTTACCATTCTGGCATTTGTCTTTCCCATTGACACTATCTCTGGCGTGGTTATGCTCCTGACTGCTCCGATTATCCCTGTGATAATGATGCTCATTGGCTACATTGCCGAACGAAAAACCAAAAAGCAATGGACTACACTCAGCCGTATGAGTGCACATTTCCTTGACGTGTTGCAGGGCTTGAAATTGCTAAAAATTTTCGGACGCTCACGCGATCAGCTCAAAACAATCGCCGAAATTAGCGAACGCTTCCGCGAGGCTACAATGGGTGTATTGCGGATAGCCTTTATTTCGGCTCTGGCTCTGGAACTGCTTGCCACGCTCAGCACTGCGGTTATTGCCGTGGAAATAGGTCTGCGTCTGCTTTACGGATATATTGACTTCCGTCTGGCATTTTTCGTGCTTGTGCTTGCCCCGGAATTTTATTTACCCTTCCGCCAGCTTGGAGCGCGTTTTCACGCAGGAATGTCTGGCGTTGCCGCCGCAGACCGCATTTTCCAAATTCTCAACACGCCAGTTGAGGAACGCACAGCGAATAAACCAGCAGATATTCAGGACATTGAAAGCATAAAATTCAACAATGTAAGTTTTGCCTATCAGCAGGGAGACCGCCCCGCAATCCGTGATGTTTCTTTTACCATTGAAAAAGGACAAAAAATTGCTCTGGTAGGACCGACAGGATCAGGCAAAAGCACTGTGGCAACCCTGCTCTTGCGGTTTATTTCGCCCGACAGCGGACAAATCCTTGTAAACGGCATTGACCTGTCAGATATTGACAAACAAAAATGGCTCTCGCTTGTGGCGTGGGTGCCGCAAAGTCCGTATCTTTTCAATGGCACAGTGGAGGACAACGTCAAGCTCTCCCGTCCGGATGCCACACGTGAGCAGGTTATTGAGGCACTCCGTCAGGCAAACGCCTACGAGTTTGTGCAACAACTTCCGCAAGGACTGGAAACAATTATCGGCGAACGCGGTTCACGTCTGAGCGGCGGACAGGCTCAACGCCTCGCCATTGCCCGTGCTTTGCTCAAAAATGCCCCGTTCATTATCCTTGACGAAGCCACATCAAACCTTGACCCGGAAATTGAAGCACAGGTGCAAAAAGGTATTGAAAATCTGATGAAAAACCGCACTGTTCTGATCATAGCACATCGCCTTTCAACCGTGCAAAATGCAGACAAAATAATCGTCCTTAAACACGGAAGCGTAATTGAACAAGGAACGCACGCGCAGCTTATGCAACTGAACGGTTTCTACGCACAACTGGTAAAAAATTATTCACAAAAAATTGAACAATGGCAGTAAAAAAGCAACAAAATATTTTCCTACGACTAATAAAACTCGTCTTGCCTTTCAAGTGGCAAATCCTTCTTGCAGTAATGCTCGGATTTCTCACCGTAGGCAGTAGCGTAGGACTGATGGGAACAGCCGCGTTTATCATTGCCGCGGCAGCTCTGCATCCTGCACTCGGTAGCCTGATGGTGCCCATTACTGGCGTGCGGTTTTTCGGAATATCCCGCGGAGTGTTCCGCTATGCCGAACGCATAACCTCGCACAACACCACGTTTAAACTTCTGGCACGCCTGCGTGTGTGGTTCTACGAACGTCTTGAACCTCTGGCACCGGCACGTCTTGCCCGCTACCGCCGTGGCGACCTGATGAGCCGCATAGTCTCGGACATTGAAACCCTGGACCATTTCTACGTCAATGTTCTGGCGCCGCCACTGGTGGCAATCCTCATTGCCGCGGCTATGTATGCCCTGCTCGGATATTTTGACAACCGCATCGCCCTGATGTTCCTTCTGTTCTACACTATCACAGGCGTGCTTTCGCCCTTGATTGCCAATGCCTCAGGACGCCAGATCGGAAAAAAACTCGTGGAACTCCGCAGCCACCTCCACTCGGCAATAATTGACGGAATACAAGGACTGGCAGACCTGACAGTATATCAGCAACTTAACCGCCACAAGGAAAACATCCGCAACCTCAACAAAGAACTGACAGATGTGCAGCTCCGCCTCTCGTGGATAAATGCCCTGCACAACGGACTGGGCGTCCTGCTTGCCAACCTCGGAATGGTGGCAACGCTCGTGGTGGCTATCCCTCTGGCGGAAAAATCACAGTTTGACGGCGTATTTCTGGCAGTCATTGCAATGGCTACGCTATCCAGTTTTGAGGCTACCCTTGCCCTTCCGCAGGCTTTTCTGTTTCTGGAAAAGATAAAACAGTCCGCACGCCGTCTGTTTGAAATCATTGACGCTGAGCCAGAAATAACTCCGCCAGCCAGCCCCTCGCCACAGCCCCAGCACTACGGAATAGAAATCCGCAATCTGACCTTTGGCTATGAACCCGGCAAACCAGTCCTGAAAAACCTCAGCCTGACAGTGGAACAAGGACAACGCATTGCCATTGTAGGACCCAGCGGCGCAGGGAAAAGCACAATCGTAAACCTGCTTATGCGGTTCTGGGACTACCAGCAAGGTTCTATCCGTCTGGGCGGACACGAAATAAAAGACTTCCACCCCGAGGACATAAAACGCTACTTTGCCGTGGTTTCGCAGGATACTTACCTGTTCAACACCACCATTGAGGCAAATCTGCGTCTGGCTCGCCCCGACGCCACAGAGGAACAAATCCTTGAAGCACTCCGTCAGGCTCAGCTATACGACTTTGTGATGAGCCTTCCGCAAGGACTGCAAACCTACGTTGGCGAATACGGTATGGCTATCAGCGGAGGCGAGCGTCAACGTCTGGCAATAGCCCGCGCCCTGCTCAAAGACGCGCCCATACTCATCCTTGACGAAGCAACCGCCAATCTGGACGCCATAACCGAACGTCAAATCCTATCCGCCATTGAGACACTTATGCACGGACGCACCACACTGATGATTACCCACCGCCTCGTTGGTATGGACAAGATGCACAGGATTTACGTTATCAAAAACGGACAAGTCATTGAGCAAGGTTCGCATAGCGAATTACTCCGCCA
>CAZYSM010000102.1:0-3282 GCA_964649975.1 uncultured Bacteroidales bacterium
GAAAAGGTATTATAAACTCCTATCAGTTTGTACAGGTTTATTAGACCACTATAGGGATCGGCCGGGTTGCGCTCATAGTGATAGGTAATGCTTTCCCGCGGATGGGTGAAAAAGACAGCATGACGGTTACCGCCGCGCGGCTGAAGCAGTTGCGCGGTGAAATTCTGCTCTACCACGGTATAGGGGTGTACAGCTTTGTCCGTGCCATCCAGGGCATAGACCTCCTGACGGAGCATTCCTCCTTTAAGGGCGCGGCAGGCCTCCTGCTCTTCCTCCACGGAGAGATTTTCGGGAAGCACGGTGTCCGGCAAAAGCAGTGCCTGGGCCTCGTCGTCGGTGAGTCCAGGCTCCCGGTAATACTCCTTTTCATAGTGGCGGGATACCCGGGCGCCGTTCAGATAGACGCCCGTGTGAAACCAGGTCTTTGTATAGACCGGCGGTACCTGCGAGGCTTCATCCCAGTTGTCTCTGGTTGGGAATGTACCGCTTTCGGTCAGGGCGCCGATTTCTTCCGTATCCCATTGTTCCACCATGCCGAAGCCGCGAAATTCGCGTTCTCTGCCGTCGAAATAGCCATGATGGTAGGCATAGCGGCTGACAAAACGATTGCGGCTGATATGGTCATAGGTCTCAACACGCTCGACCACATGTACCGGGAAGGGCAGGCGGGTGATCCAGGGGTTGCCGTCGCATTTGTCCTGCAGATAGAACTTTGTCGACGGGGCATATGTAAAAGAGACTTCTTTACCCAGGTTGTTTTTGTAATTGACCATGATATGGGGTTTTTTACTTCCCATCAGGTCAATATATTTCATGGGGGTAGGTGAGTCATTTGGTAAAGGGCTTGACCAGACAATGCAGGGCATACCATTACCTAACAAATCAACAATTGTGATATGGATTTGGTTATCTATTTTAGGAAAGGACGTGATTTCAAAGGGTGTGTTGGAAAAGCTATTACCGTTGAGATTCATCCAACAGCTAACTTTATCTTGTCCGAGATAAATAATATCGGCAGTTCCAGAACCATCAATATCTGTGATACGGATAAATGCAGGGTTATAGTGATCTGAGTGATCAAAAACCGGGGCATTATCCATTGTAATTTTTGCACCAAATCGTCCATAACCAAGATTAGGCCAATAGCAGGTTTCACCATTACGGATACGGACTATATCAGACAGGCTGTCACCACTCATATCTGCTAGAAAAATACTTTGGGTACTGTCGGCAAAAATAATATGAGGCCCTTGTTCTTCCTCCCAAGGAATTGATGTTTTGTAGGCCGAACTGTAGCCTTTTTTACCTTGTGATTCGTACCAGGTAAAGACATTATCTTCTGTAATCAGTAAATCCGCTTGACCGTTTCCATTAAGGTCAAGCAGGCGAGTATTCGCATCATTAAAATCGATATTGGGTAACTTATTAAATGTTCTGAAAGTTTCCCATTGACCTTGTTCAGTGAGATTAAAATAGCCTTTAGGGTTAGTGTTTAGGCTGACTAATTGTTTGCTACCGTCAGCATCCAAATCAATTAATTGCAGTGTGGAGGCTAATCCAGAAAAAGAAGGTTTAGGTGCAACTGGTTTGGCATGTGTGAAATGGCCCTTACCTAAATTATGCTTGTAATACCAAGCTTCTGCCTGTTCAGTCAGTATGCCGGATATGCCTTCGCTATACAGGTCGGTAAACTGGAACTTTGCTGTGGCGAGTCCTGATGGGGCATGGACAATGTCTTCAGAAGCAATCGTTTTAATATCACTGTTCCACTGATGCTGTTGATAATTAAATTCTATTGGGGGTAGTGATTTGTATTGATAAGAGCCCTCTGTATGTTTTTGATAACTAAAAGATGTGACAGATTTTAAAAATGTAAACGATTGCTGGGCTTCTTGTTGGTATTCAAAATTGACTGATTTTACTAGACCGTCATACTCTTCAAAGTGATGAAAAAACAAGACTCTTTTGCATAAGCGTGTAGTACGTATTTCGAATCCAGACTTGTAATTTGAAAAAGCGTCATTTCTAAACGCCCATTCTCCAGTCTTGGCATAAGGCGCATGAGTATCATATTCGCCATAATCAAAAATGGCCTGAAACATGTAATCGGAAATATCAGGAAATGAGTCATTAAATTTTTTATAGGGTGTTTTATTACCGTATAAAATTTTTTCAAGATAACGATTGGTATAAGTGATGTTCCCTGTTTTGATACGGTTCTGATGATGCGGGAGACGAGGGTCAAAGCCACTGCTATCTTCTTTTTTATAAAGATAATGGACACAATTTCCTTTGTCATCAAAAACAAACTCAGGTAACCAATTAAAGACTTTGTTTTTATTTTGTGGGTGATGAATTCTGGCTTGTTTTGTCCAGCCGAATAAAGTGGTTATATTGTCATGACTAATGATGCGCCATTTTATTTCGCTATTTTCTTTGCTCATCCATCGTTCTATGCGAGCAAACAGGCCTTCAATTCTGGGTTTATATAAACGTATGGTGAATAAATTATCCGGAGAGTCAATATCATAAACAATGTAGCTGCCATCGTCCTCACTTTTATACTCGGGAACCAAGTCTTCTGCTTCTGAAAAAAGGAAAATATCAGAATCAATGGCATCATCATATTGTGGAAGCTGTTTGTCTGTTTTACGCTTAATCGAAGAAAGACTCAGCGACCATCCCAAGCCAAAAATGCTGTTACCAGCACCCGAGTCATAAGTAAGATTTAATGATGGCGTTAATGCGCGTGCAGCAGAAAAAGGCAAAGGCAGACTAAAAGATGAGGTGCCATTGGCCGGGTTAACCGAAAACTTTTCATCAATACCTTTTATGGCCCCACCACCTTTAGGCAATGAGATAGAAGGCGTCTCTATATTTTTGGATGTCGCATTTTCTGAGATACCCGCAGGTGATTGGGAAAATGAGTTTTGATTTTCTATGTCATCAGACATTCTCTTTTCCTTATAGAATTGTATGACCGCTTTAGCCTAACATCTAAGCTTTGCTGGTAGTTTAACCTATCTTTTTATATTAAAAATTAACTTAAGTTAATTTTATGGTAACTATTTAGCCGGTTTAACTATTGGTTACTTATGGCATAAGTAGCTGATACTTAATTTGTTTGGTTGAAAAACAGGCTGAGTAATTACATTGTATGAAATAAAAAATTTATTCCTTCATTGAAAGTTTCCGGTTTATTGAGAGGTGTGAATTGTATGGAGCATTTTTATTCATTGAAAAAAAAGCCGACAGGAATTAATCTGTTACAACTAAAACAAC
>CAZYSM010000103.1:0-3202 GCA_964649975.1 uncultured Bacteroidales bacterium
TTTACTCTGTGGTTTAACAACCGGATATATAATATTTTAACGACATCGCCCTGTGGCGCCGTGCCTGTAGCACGGTTCGGCAACCACTCGCAGGGGACAGCCCACATCCTTTAATTTCTAAATTTCATCTTTTAGACCAATCACGCAAAATATTCCAAAATCACCAATCACACAACCAATTAAAAGCCTAAATAAAAAATATTTTCAAAATTATTTGACTTTTCCAAAAACTAAACCTATTTTTGGAACGAAAAACGATTTTAGTCTAAAACTTTAATTTGCTTGTGAAAAACAAGGAAGAAATACGACGTTATATCATTGACACAGCGGAAAAAATTTTCTCGCGTCTGGGCTTTGACCGCACAACTATGGACATCATTGCCAAAGAAGCCCGCAAAGGTAAAAGCACATTGTATTACTATTTCAAAAACAAGGAAGATCTTTTTCAGGCAGTAGTCCAGAAGGAAGCTAATTACGTATTGAGCGAACTCATTAAAATCATTGACAGCGGAAAAGATGCCCGCAGCACTCTGAAACAGTATGCCCGGCGACGCTTTGATCTTGCACGTCAGGTTTACAACTATTACCACGTTATCAAAAACGACGACTATTACAAGTATTATCCAATGATTGCCCGCTTCCGCCGCAAGCACGATGAATACGAAGTGCAGCTTATAAAACAAATCCTGCTCAAAGGTATTGCTGCAGATGAACTTAAGATCACACTGGAACAGGTGGACCCTGTGGCTATTGCTATCACTGCTGCTATGCGCGGATTGGAAGCGCCTATTATCCTGGACACCACAGCCGCTTCCCTGGAAAATCAAATTGATACTATGATTGACATTTTCTTTGACGGACTGGCGAAAAAATAAAAATTTTTTAACCTTTATTAGAACAAAAAACATTTTTAGTCTAAAATTCAAACAGGATAAATATGGAAAACAAACTCAACAAATTTCTGCAAAAACTGGCCGAAATTGTTATCCGTCTGCGACTTCTAATAGTTCTAATTGTTATCGGCCTGACTATTTTTCTCGGATATTATGCCTCAAAAATCCAGATTGACGCAAACATCATCAACTCACTACCTGACACTGACCCGGCAGCCAAACTTTACAAAGAAATCGGTAAAAAATACGAAGGAACAGCAACCGGAATAATTGTCCTGAAAACCGACAATATTTTCCGCACTGATGTTCTGGAAGACATCCGTGACATCACCGACACAGTAATGAACACTGCCGGAGTGACCAGCGTGTCCAGCCTGACCAATATCATAGACATACGTTCCTCAAACTGGGGCATTGAAGTGGGGCGCCTGGTGGACGAATACGACCTACCACACACACCCGCACAGCTCAAACAACTGCGCGACCGCGTATTCTCAAAAGATATGTATCACGGAAGCCTGGTATCCGACGACAGCACTACCACCATCATTGTTGCCACATACTCACCTGACGTGCGCGAAGACTCGCTATCACAGGTCATAGAAAGCAAAGTCAAAGCAATAAAACTCCGCCATAACGAAAAAATTTACTTCACTGGCATCCCTATGATGATGGTGGATATGAACCACATCATCCTGCGTGATATGAGCATTTTAATTCCTCTTACCGCCCTGATTATTATCATCATACTGGCTTTTGGATTTGGTTCAGTGCGCGGAGTGGTTTTGCCCCTGCTTAACGTAGGTATTGCTATTGTATGGACTATCGGACTGATGCAACTGACAGGACATAAATTCACTATCATCTCAGACGTTATCCCGGGAATTATCCTTGCTCTGGGAAGTGCTTATACCATACACGTGCTTAACCGCCTTAACGAGATAGAACTCTCGGATAGGCAAAAAGCCCTGGTCAAAGCTATGGCATTTATCACTGTGCCGGTATTTCTGGCTTATATCACTACGGCTTTCGGATTTATGTCATTCATCTTTGGATCGTATCTGACAATGATTAAGGAGTTCGGAATTTTCACGGCTCTGGGCATTACTTTTTCATTCCTTCTGGCAATAATTTTCACGCCAGCGGTTATTAGCCTGTTCCATGCTTATCGCAAACCTACGACCAAAAAGCCTACGGATACAGTCATTGTCCGCAAGTTACTTATCCCAATGGCAATGAATGTCACACGCCACCCGCGGCGCGTCATAACTTTCTGGATACTGGCTACCATCATCTTTGGAAGTGGTATTTTCCTGATAAAACGTGAAGTCTCTATGTCAAGCTATTTCCGGGATAACAGCACTATTGCCATTGCACAGCACATTGTGGACAGTAAGCTCGGTGGAACAAGCGAGATATATGTGCGTTTCCGTGGCGATGTGCAGGACCCTGCATTCCTCAAAAAGATGTATCAGACCGAGAAATATATGAAATCCCACAGTCCCTACATCTCTTACACCCTGTCCGTGGCAGACCTTGTCGCACAGATGAACAAGGCAATGGGCGGAAAGGAAGAAATCCCCAACGACCGCGCCAAAATTGAACAGCTATGGATGCTCATTGAAAGCGAAGACATTATGCAGCAGCTCGTTAGCCCGGATATGGACGAAGCAGTCCTGCACGCACGTTTCTCAAAGGTGGAAAGTAAGGCATTCAAGGATTTCATCGCAATGATGGACGATTACATCCGCCGCAATTCCACCCACGACATAAAGATAGAAATTACTGGTATGCCGCATATTTACAGCCACATGGATGACAGCCTGGTCAAAAGTCAGTTCACCTCGCTTGCTCTGGCTATTGTCCTGATGCTCATCATTGTGTCCCTAACGCTCTGGTCTCTGCGATACGGATCGCTCTCGCTCATTCCGTTGCTTCTGACAATCACCATAAGCTACGGATTTATGGGACTGACGGGAATAACTCTCAATATGGCTACTGTGCTTGTGGCGAGCATCACCCTCGGTGTAGGCATTGATTATGCCGTGCATATTGTTTCGCACTACAAGGCTTACAAGCAGGAGACTGGCGACGTGATGACTGCTCTGCACGAGACTATCCGCACCAGTGGAAACGCTATTTTCATCAACCTTCTGGCGGTATCCGCAGGATTTTTCGTCTTTGTTCTCTCGCAGCTCGTGCCTTTGCAGCAGTTCGCTATATTAATGACGCTCAGCATGTTCGTAGCAGGTTTCTCTGCTATGACCCTTTTGCCAGCAATCATAATCCTGACAGAAAAGAATGAAAAG
>CAZYSM010000104.1:0-3070 GCA_964649975.1 uncultured Bacteroidales bacterium
ATCCATGCTTTGCTCTGAGCCGGTGTGCCCGTCGGCACCCCTGATGGGAATTTTTACGTGCTGGGCGCCCGTTTGGGGTTTGTGGCATCCGCCACGTTTCCCACGATTTCCATCATGGGCTAAATATGCGTCATCCCTGACGGGATTTGGGTTTTGCCTCACGGCAATTCCCATGATTGTCATCATGGGTTAGGAATAGGTCGTCCCTCACGGGACTGGGTTATGGTTGGTCGCCACAATTCCCATCGTGGGCTAATCTTGCGTCATCCCTGGCGGGATTTGGGTTTTGCCTTGCGGCAAAATGGGTTTATCGGATATTCCATCAATCCATGCTTTGCTCTGAGCCGGTGTGCCCGTCGGCACCCCTGATGGGAATTTTTTACGTGCTGGGCGCCCGTGTCCCACGATTACCATCGTGGGTTGAATATGCGTCATCCTTCTCCCCACGGTTGAAACCGTGGGCTAAATTTGCGTCATCCCTGATGGGATTTGGGTTTTGCCTTGCGGCAATCAGGTTTATCTGATATTCCAAAAATCAATGTTTTGCCCTGTTTCGCTGGGGCTCGGCAATCCCATGCATTGTTGTGGATTAAATTTTTTTATACTTTTAAAGAAAAAATTTTGTCCATGAACTTTGAGCAGAAAAATCTGAAATTCTCCATACGTGCAGCTTATCTCCGCCAGAGTATCCTTCGTAGCGAGTTTGACAGGTTTACCGGTGAGCTGAAAAATCTTTTCCGCAAAGTTAATCCGCATGAGAGCGAGGAAAACCAGAAAAATTATCTCAAAGAATTCCTCAAAAATACTTTTTATCAGAAATATGATATCAATACCCGCGGCAGGATTGACCTTGTGATATACGACGGCGAGGTTGCCCACCGCTCTAATGCAGCAGTGCTGATAGAGGTCAAACGTGCGGACAACACCGCCGAGATGATCAGTGCAGAGGATATGAACCGTAAGGCTCTCCACGAAATTGTCCATTATTTTCTTTACGAAAGGATTGAAAATAAAAATAATTACATCAAATATCTGGTAATTACCGATATAGACAACTGGTTTGTTTTTGATGCTGTGGATTTTGAACGTACCTTTTATAATAATTCCGCTTTGAAAAAAGACTATCAGCAATGGCTACGAGGCGTTCTGGTGGACGATACCACTACAAAGATTTATGAGATTATCCGGGATTTTATCACCAATTCTGACCAGACACTGCCTTATACTTATTTCAACCTGCGGGATTTTGCAAATAACACAGACCAGCCACATTATCAGGACGCGCTTATTGATTTGTTCAAATTTTTCTCACCTGTACATCTGCTAAAACTGCCTTTTGCCAATGATAATAACTCCCTGGACAGGAATTTTTATTCCGAGCTGCTATATATCCTGGGACTGGAAGAGCAAAAAGACCATACCATTACACGTTTACCAGAGGATAAACGTCAGGAAGCCAGCCTCATTGAGCAAACTATCTGGCAATTGAAATCTGTAATGGATATTGATGAAGAAAAAATTTTTGACATTGCCCTATCGCTGGTTATTACGTGGATAAACCGTATCCTATTCCTGAAACTTCTTGAAAACCAGTTGGTAAATTTCAATAATAATAAAGATTTTGCTTTTCTTTCAAGTGATAAAATCACTGGATTTGACGATTTGAACACTTTATTTTTCTCTGTTCTGGCAAAAAAGCCACAAGACAGGCGCAAGGCAGAACAAGACAAGTTTTATTTTATTCCTTTCCTCAACAGTTCACTTTTTGAACCTACGCCAGAGGAAAAATATATCCGCATCTCAGCATTGGAAGATAACTTGACCATCAAGGTATATCAATCTACTGTGCTGAAAGACAGTCAGGGACGTCAATTAAAAAATACGGATTTGCCTGTGCTTAAATATCTATTGGATTTCCTTTCGGCTTATGATTTTGGCACCGAAGGCACTGCTAAAATCCAGCAGGACAGGCGTACACTCATCAATGCTGCTGTGCTGGGACTGATTTTTGAACGCATAAATGGTTATAAAGACGGGTCGTATTTTACGCCCGGATCTATTACACAATTTATTGCCCAAAAGACTATTGAACCTGTTGTTTTACAGAAATATTCTGACTTCTTTGGTAAAGAATTCAAATCATTGCAGGGGCTGGCTAATTACATTGCCCGTAATGTGTATGAGCCAGAGGACTTGCGTCAGGCTGAACAGGTGTTTTATTCCATCCGTATTGTGGACCCGGCTGTGGGTAGTGGACATTTCCTGGTCTCGGCTCTTAATGTATTGGTAGCTATCAAAGGACAAATCGGACTGATACTGGATAAAGCTGGTAATCCGGTTATTGACTATGATTTTGCTGTGGAAAATGACGAACTCATTATCAGGGAAAAAGCTTCCGGAGAATTTTTCCTTTACCGTGTCAGGGATTTTAAGCCCATTGACACACTGCAACGTGTGCAGCAAGCTGTGTTTGAAACAAAACGCCGTTTGATTGAAAACTGCCTCTTTGGTGTGGATATCAATCCTAATTCTGTTAAAATCAGCCGGCTGCGCCTGTGGATTGAGCTGCTGAAAAATATGTATTACATCTTTGACACTGATTTTGACACTGTGCCGCCTATGCAAACCTTGCCAAACATTGATATTAACATCAAGCAGGGAGATGCTCTGATTTCCAGGTTTGATATTAGCCTGAATATTGAAACTCTGGCGCCGGGATACCGTGAAAAAATCAAACAGGCTATTGCACAACTGCGCGATCAGGTCGCCCTCTATAAAGCTACTGACGACAGACAGGTGCGCCACCAAACACGTGATAATATCCGCCAGATTATCCAGCGTTTTTCTCAGACCTTTGACCCAAAAGACCCGGATTATAAAAGACTTAAACGGCTACGCGCAAAACTTAATGAAATTTCCGCACGCTTTGATGCTAAGGACTTTGAAATCATGGCCCGCCAGACCGCGCAGCAAATACAGGATCTTGAACAAAAACTCAATGACAGATACAAGGATGCTTTTGAGTGGAGGTTTGAATTCCCAGAGGTGCTGGACCAGGACGGTAATTTCA
>CAZYSM010000105.1:0-2992 GCA_964649975.1 uncultured Bacteroidales bacterium
CCTATATACCACAACAGCCCCATCCTTGCGGCAAAAATACCGTAAAAGATATATGCCACCATAAGCGTGAAATACAACTTTATATTCCACAGTTGGACGTGATAATCAAAGAAATATGTAAGAAAAAGGAAAAACAGAAACATTGCCATTGAGAAAAAAGTTTTTATTCCAAAACGTCTGGGGTCTACTTTCCCTATGGAGTGGCCAAAAACCGGTAATAGCAGGATATTTAGCAGGTTGTATGCATTTTTATAAAAAGCCAGAGATGAATAATTCAGATGCAGCACGTCGTTCAACAACAAGGAAATAACGCCAGATGTTGACAAATAAGCTATTCCATACAAAAAGAAAGCTATTTCAAAATGCAAAAACGGCTTATTGATACGCAAAATATTCATCATACGTTTTACTGCCTCTCTAATGGACTTAAAAAACGTGATTTTTACATCAATTTTCTCATCCTTATAATCAATTTCTGATAAAACATAAACCGCAATTATGCCTGCAATACCTAAACCAAAAAATATATATCGGAAATAATAATAATCCACATCCAGCAACCAACCTGTAACAAAAGTAGCTATCAGAGCAAAAATCTTACTAATGCTTGTAGCATAGCTATATAGCTTGCCAAAATTCTCGTGCGTATATGAATTCTTTAAAAACAAATTAATTACGGGCAAAAAGATTGGACTGGATAAATAATACACAAACAGAATTAACAGAAACAGATACTGATGCAGAGGCATTATCTCCTCCGGAGTGGACGGAAAAAATATCAACAGCAGCAAAGGCAAACGTGTAATTAGCGCGCTTATACGCAAGAATCTTTTTTTATTGTGTGTACGCCGGATAATTTCGTTAATAATTATCCCAAAGAGTAAGACTACTGCAGGGATTTCAAACAATATTCCAACCTGGTAATCTGTGCCTCGCAAACTTTTTAACAAAATAAACTCATTCAAAGCCATTACCCCATAGAAAATCCCATCTATGGCTGAAAATATCAAATGGCAACAAAAAGTATGTTTCTCCCTGGACGTCAGTGAACTAATCTTCACCATAGCACATAAAATAGTTTTGACAAAAGTAACAGAATACCAAAAAACTCAATCTTAATAAACCAAAAAAGGAATATAATTATCTAACAAAATATGCCATACAAAAATTTCTTCATCCAAGAGCATTATTTTTTTATTATACAAATTTGACAATCCTTAAAAAATAATAAATCCCATTTTATTCCAGAAAAAAGCTTACCTTTGTAAATTATAAACACTTAAATTTTTTCTCATTATGAAAATTGATAACAACAAAGTGGTTTCAGTAACCTATGTTCTCCGCACCGAAAGTTTTGACAGTGAAATCATTGAAACTGCAACAAAAGAAAATCCTTTGACTTTTATATTCGGTATTGGCATGATGTTGCCGGCTTTTGAAGAAAACCTCAAAGGCCTTGAACCCGGAGATTCTTTCCAGTTTAAGCTATCAGCTGACGAGGCGTATGGACAGCCATCTGACGAGAACATCCTGGACATTCCTATTCAGGCTTTTGAAGTCAACGGGCAGCGCCAGGATGACCTACTCAAAGTTGGTAACGTTATCCCTATGCAGGACAACCAGGGAAACCAGTTCTACGGCGAGATTAAGGAAATCGGTGAAAATACTGTCAAAATGGACTTCAACCACCCTATGGCCGGTAAGGACTTGTATTTCATCGGACAGGTAATTGACGTGCGCGATGCTACCCCAGAAGAACTGGAACACGGGCACGTCCACTAAAAAACTGCCACTCACTACTGCACAAAGGGGCTGAGGGTTAACACTCTACAGCCCTTTTTTATTATTTTTTATTTTTTGGGCGTGCCCCTCGCCACAACTACTATAACCTAACTGTATAAACATCTAACCATCTAATCAAACAAAAATCCAATAAATAAGCAGAAACAGTGCTGGCTCGGGTCGGGTGCTCCGCTCATACTCGGCTTGGCTGCTGCCACAGGCATAAAGCAGTGCGTGGGGCTTACTCTGATCGCCTCCACCTGCTATGCCTGTATGAGATTATCAATCTTCCATCCGCACCATAAACCGACACATCCATATTGTATAGACAAACTTCCCCATTTTAACCTACCACATACCGCTCTTCAACCTATCCTACTAATTACCAACACAATAAACACTTTCACACCGTCCAAAAACCTGGCAGCAGCCTGCCCCTCGTATCCACTCCGCCCCCTCACGCACCATGGAAAAATTTTCCGTCCAATAATAAAATTTTATTCTACCAAATTGATAAATTTGCCCGGACAGAAAATTATAAAAAACTATGCAAACCATCAGCAAATATACTCCGGCAGAGGAACAGGCCAATGCTATCTCGCATCTGACAGGATCTGTGGCAGCTGCCATCGCTACTTTCATTATGATAAAATATTCCGTTATCCACGGAACCACCTGGCATATTGTTGCTTCTGCAATATACGGAGGTTCTATGTTCCTGTTGTTCACCTTCTCCGGAATGACACATATCTTACCTCCGGGCAAAGCTAAAATAATATTTTCCTACCTTGACGAAATCGGTATCTTCCTGATGATTGCCGGCACATATACCCCGTTTACCCTCATTGCCATCCACGGAACTACGGGATGGATAATGTTTGGCCTGGAATGGGCTCTGGCACTTACAGGCATAGGATTAAAACTATTTGACAAACAAGGACTTGAAGACCGCACAAAAACCATCTTTGTGGTGCTATATCTTATTATGGGCTGGCTTTTTCTCATAGCTCCCGGAGCAATTTACCGCGCTATTACTCCTGCTGGCTTCCGGCTGATTTTACTGGCAGGAGTTATGTATTCCGTTGGCGTTATCTTTTTCCGCTGGCATAGATTGAAATTCCACCATCTTATCTGGCACCTGTTCGTGCTGGCAGCTGCCGGACTGTTCTTCCTGTGCATCTATAAATACGTGCTGCCAATACAGATATAA
>CAZYSM010000106.1:0-2920 GCA_964649975.1 uncultured Bacteroidales bacterium
GGATAGACAAAGTCAAAGAAATATGGTTTCCAGAACCAGCTCAGATCCTGCCCCAATACGTCGTTAAAGGTATAGAACAAATCAAACGGATATGGATGATGATAAGCCCAGCGGTTGGCGTATTCACGCAGGGCAGCAAAGAATGCGGAATCGCCCACGTATTTTGTCAGTTGCCAGTAAGCAAAGGCCGGACGGTTATATGCCACGTGGCGGTATGCCTGCTGATAAACCACTGCGGTGCTTGCCATAATGGGCAAATCAGCAAAAGAACCTGCTAATTCGGCATAACGCTTAACCATTGAGCGGAAAATACCCTTACATTTATCCGGATAAATGTCCTGAGCAGTAAAACGCGGAATGTAATTGATTATACCCTCGTCCATAAATGGATAAAAGGTTTCGTTGGCACCGGTGAAAAACGGGAAATAAGTATGTCCTATCTCGTGAGCTGTTACATAAGCATCACCGCAGCTATCCGGGAAGTTGGCTTCGTTGACCATCATAGGATATTCCATAGCGCCTCCGCCGTTAAACACAGTCATTTTCGGATATGGAAACGGCACTTTAAGGGTTTTGTAAGAATAGTTCTCTATGATTTTCCGTGCCAGTAGTGCTTTGCCAGCAAATTCCTTATGCTGTGGGTCATAAGCAGAACTGATAAATACACGGCGTCCGTCCGGCATTTTCAGCCCGGAGCCGTCCCATAGATAATGGTCAGAAGTGGCAAAAGCAAATTCCTCAATCTTTTTGCCCTCAAATATCCAGGTGATCTTGCCCTGTTTCTGGCGTAATATATCACGTTTTTTTACATCCCTGGCAGTAATGATATGGACAATTTCGTCGGAATTCTTTGCCTGAACAATTCGTTTGTAAATTTTCTTGCTGAAAATCTTATCCGCATTTAGCAGGATACCAGCTCCCCAGACAACATTAGGAGCGGGAATTGTCAGCTCCACGTGGAAATTATTGTGGTCGTTATAAAACTCCTGAGCGCCAGTGAATACACGGCTATCCCAGCCAAAAACATCGTCATACACAGCAATTTCCGGATACCAGTAGCCCACGAAAAAGGTGCGGTCGCCATACTTTCCGTAGCGGATAGGACGGTTAAGCGGCATCTGGGTCTCCCAGCTGATTTCCACTGTTGCGGTACTGTGCGGAAGGATAGGCTTTTTCAAAGGCACAGTCATTATAGTGAAGTAAATACGGTAGGCTTTTGCGTCATATTCCTGACCGTTGATTTTCACGGATTTAACTATCTCGCCGTCATTAACATCCTTGGGATTAGCCGGAAAATCACGCTGGGCACCTTTCATAAAATAGTTCTGATACAGGCGGAAAACCAGCTTTTTGAGGGTATCCGGACTGTTGTTGTAATAGGTAATGGTCTCGTGTCCTTTTAGCAATCCTGTCTGCGGGTCAAAGTCGGCTTTGATGTTGTAATCCGAGTGGTTAATCCAGTAGTTTGGTCCAGGGCGTCCGTCGGTTGAACGCGTTCCTTTCTGATATGCCTGTTGAAATTCCAATGGCATAAACAGATGTTGAGCCATCAAGCCAAAGCCAAAAAGCAAAGCAATCAATAAAGCTGTAAGTCGTTTCATTTCAGTAGTTTTTTAACTATTTTGAGTTTGAAATTATTTGCAGGTGGATAGCGGAACGGAAGGTCTATCCAGAGATTTTTGCTGTAAACCGAACGCTTGTTGGAAAAGGCGTCAAAACTATACCATCCGTGATAGCGTCCCATTCCGCTGTTTCCCACGCCTCCGAACGGAATGCGGGGGTTAACAAAGTGCATAAGTGTGTCATTGACAGAGGCACCGCCCGAAGTGGTGCGGCTCAGCACGTAGCTGATTTTTCTCTTATTCCGCGAGAAATAGTAAAATGCCAGAGGCTTTGGACGTGAATTGACAAAGTCAATAACCTCCTGAATATCCTCAAATTCCAGCACAGGCAGGATTGGTCCGAAAATTTCGTATTGCATAACCTCGCAGTCTGTATTCACGTCCGTGAGGATAGTGGGCTGGACGTAGCGGTCAGCCCTGTCCACCTGTCCGCCGTAGTAGATTTTTCCGCAGCGTAGGTATTGATACAAACGGTCAACGTTCTGCTGGGTTATTATCCGCGGATAATGCGGCGCCTGACGCTGGTCTTTTCCGTAAAAACGCTCAATGTAATGGACAAGCAGTTTAAGCAGTTGGTCTTTCACGTCCTTGTGGACAAAAAGATAATCCGGGGCAATGCAGGTCTGCCCGGCATTAGTGAGCTTGCCAAAGACAATTGATTTTGCTGCCAGCTTGAGGTTAGCGTCTTTATCTACAATGGTAGGACTCTTTCCGCCCAGTTCAAGGATAACAGGCGTAAGATTTTTGGCAGCATAGCTCATAACCACTTTGCCTGTATTTGGACTGCCAGTAAAAAATATAAAGTCAAATTTCTGCTGCAGAAGTGCCTGATTAACATCACGATGTCCTTGAAAAATAGCAATATAATCTGGTTCAAAAGTTTCTGTAATAATCTTTTCCATCACCGCAGCAGTATTAGCGGAATATGGCGAAGGTTTGAGGACCACGGTATTACCGGCGGCAATGGCGCCCACCAGCGGGGCAAACATCAGCTGGAACGGATAATTCCACGGAGCAATGATAAGCACAGTTCCGTAAGGCTCGTATAGGATATAACTTTTTCCGCTGAAAGCTGTCAGAGGGGTGGACCTGCGCCGTGGCTTTGCCCAGCGACGGAGTTTGCGCACCATCAGGGAAATTTCCTCCAGGACAAAACCTATTTCCGTGGCATAAGCCTCAAATTCGGACTTGTGCAAATCCTTGTATAGAGCCTGAGTAATCTGTTTTTCGTATTTCTTAACCGCAGCGTATAGCTTTTTTAATTGCTTGATTCTGAAAGAAATATCAAGCGTTTTTCC
>CAZYSM010000107.1:0-2874 GCA_964649975.1 uncultured Bacteroidales bacterium
TTTCATCCCTTGCAGTTTTATAGCCTTTGCTCTGCAAGATTTGTGATGTAATAAAACTTGCGGCAGCAGAAATCATTTCAGGTGGAAGTTCCATAGCCGATAGTTTTGAAATTTTTATACGTTGAAAGATAAAAAAATATGCTTTTTTTAGCAAATCGTTGTGGGGAAATTATTTATTTCAGCCACGAATAACACGAATGAGCACGAATGGAAATCTATGTGAAGCCCTGTGGTTATAAATTCTGACAATTCCACCCTGAAGGCTTTGCCCCGTGTAGGATGTCGGGCGGCTTAGTCTATTTTTGTCATAATTTTCTATATTTGCTTAAATGAACTAATTGGACTATGTATTTCCTTGTATTTGATACCGAGACCACGGGGTTTAAGGCGCGTAACCGTCTGGTTCAGCTGGCCTGGCAATTATACCGCGAGGACGAACTTGTGGAGGAAAAGGATTTTCTGGTAAAGCCTTATGGTTTTACTATTCCGCGGGAGGTTGTAGCTATCCACGGAATCACCACGGAAATGGCAACGGCGAAGGGGCTACCTCTGCGGACGGTGCTGCGGGAGTTCCGCAAAGCCCTGCACCAGGCGGACTATGTTGTGGGCCACAATATTGAGTATGACATTAAGGTTGTGCACGATGAGTTTTTCCGGATGCGGATGTTTAACCTGATTATGGCCAAGAAAAAGATTGATACGATGAAGGCCTCGGTGGATTATGTGAAGCTGCCACCAGCCAAGAGCTTTACACGTTATAAATATCCGAAGCTATCGGAGCTTTACCGTTTTTTGTTCGGCCGTGATTTTGAGGATGCCCATAATGCAATGGCCGATGTCCGGGCTACGGCACGGTGTTTTTTTGAGCTGCGGCGTCGTGGTGTTATAAGAGTGTGATGTGTTTGTTTATTTCTTTCAGGTCAGATGGACGGTTTAGGTTAAGGAATTCCTTTGTGTCCGGAAAATCCACAAATCTCACAGGCATATATGCAAACAAATCACGGATTTTGTAATTTCCTTGCTGGATTAGCTGGGCGATAGTTTTATATGTTTCGGCAGGATATATACCCACCAGAGGTTCAATTTTTCCGCCGTGACGTGCAATTGTGATACTTTTTTGGTCATAGTTTTTTAACAAATCTGATAATATTTCCTGGGATAGCAGAGGCATATCCACGGGGATAACTATTGCTGCCTGGTGTTTAATTTTGGGCAGACAGGTATAAAGTCCGCCCATTGGGCCTATGTCCGGGATAATATCCTGGATAACAGGGTAGGAAGCGGGCAAGCTTCCGTGTGGTGCGCTGATGATTATGTCAGTGGTAAATTGTTCCAGCAGGTTAACAGCGTTTTGCCATAGTGGTATTTTCTTGTCGCCCAGGAGTATAAAACGTTTGTCACGTCCCATCCGCGTGCTTTTTCCGCCGGCCAGTAGAATTCCGCTTACAGGCATAATTTTGTTTTGTAAAGCAATTTTGTTATAAATTTTCTTAAAGCTAATTTTGACAAAACTATGTAAAAATATTTTGTTATGAGCAAAAAGCAAAAGCGCGAAAGCTTTGTCAGTAAGTTTGGTATTATAGCAGCTGCAGCAGGTTCTGCCGTGGGGCTGGGTAATATCTGGCGTTTTCCGTATGTTACGGGTGAGAACGGAGGAGGAGCTTTTTTGATAATTTATGTTTTAATGGTGATATTGATTGGCGTTCCTGCAATGTTATCGGAGCTAATCATAGGGCGCAGTTCAATGAGTAATGCTGTTGGTTCTTTCCGTAAGCTCAAACCCGGCACGCCCTGGTGGCTTGTAGGTGCTGCTGGCGTATTAACAGGTTTCCTCATTTTTGCGTTTTATTCCACTGTAGCCGGATGGACACTGCATTATACCTACCTTGCCATAACTAATGCTTTCCACGGAATGAGTGAGCAGGACCTTGCCAGGGTTTTCCAGCAATTCCATACTTCTGCCCTAATGCCTGTATTCTGGCAGATTATTTTTCTTATCCTCACCGCTGCCATTGTTATTGCAGGTATAGAAAAAGGTATTGAACGATACACAAAAATCCTTATGCCCATCCTTTTCCTCATCCTGATTGTTCTTATTGTCCGTGCTGTTACGCTACCCAACGCTGGCAAAGGGCTGGAATTCCTTTTCAAACCTGATTTCTCCAAGGTTACAGGTAAGACTATCCTTGAAGCTATGGGACAGGCATTCTTTTCGCTCAGCCTGGGTATGGGCGTGCTCATCACTTATGGGTCATATATTCAGAAACACGAAAACCTCACAGATGTTGCTTCCGAAGTAGCATTCTTTGATACATTGGTGGCCATAATGGCTGGGGTAGCTATTTTCCCGGCAGTATTTGCTTTTGGGCTTAAACCCGAAGCTGGTCCCGGACTGGTTTTTCTTACACTGCCCGGAATTTTTGAACAAATGCCTGGTGGATATTTCTTTGCTGTAATATTTTTCCTTTTGTTGGTAGTTGCTGCACTGACCTCAACTATTTCGCTGCTGGAAGTGACCGTGGCATTTATGACCGAGGAATTTAAAATGTCCCGTAAAGCAGCTACTATTACGGCCAGTCTGGTGGTGGCGCTTCTGGGTATTCCGGCAACACTGTCTTTTGGTCTGCTCAAAGATTTACATATTTTCGGACGCACAATTTTTGATTTTCTGGATAATCTCACGGCAAATATCCTGCTTCCGCTGGGAGGATTTTTCATTGTGATATTTGTTGGTTGGGTATTGAATAAAAATCACACTAAGGCTGAGCTTACCAACGAAGGCTTGATGAAAGGACGAATGTTTGACGTTTTCCTTTTCCTTGTGCGTTTTGTTGTGCCAGTGGCAATATTCCTTGTGTTCCTCAATAGTATTGG
>CAZYSM010000108.1:0-2815 GCA_964649975.1 uncultured Bacteroidales bacterium
GGCATGGACAAATTATCAGCTCGGAAAAGCACGCGAGGCAAAAGTCTTGTTCCACAAAGTTTTGTTAATCAATCCAAAAGACCAGTCCGCTCTGGAAGGATTAAGTTATCTAAAATAAAAACCTAAAAACCAAAGAACTATGAAACTAAAACCTAATATTTCCATCAGTTCCAATGGCTTTGTTTTCAATGCCAACACAGGCGACACTTTCAAGGTTAATCCCATAGGCGTGGAAATTCTGGAATATCTCAAAAATGACCATAGCGAGGAGGAATTGAAAAACTTCCTGCTGGAACGCTACGATGTGGATGAAATAACACTGGACCAGCACATTACAGATTTTCTGAGTATGCTGCGTATGTATCAAATGATAGACTAAAAAATCGTAAACAAATGAAAAAGAAAATCACAATTGCCATCACAGGGCTGAACAATACGGACAACCCCGGACCAGGTGTACCTGTTATCCGCGGAATACGCCAGAGCAAGGACATTGACGCACGTATCATCGGACTGGCTTACGAAAACCTGGACCCGGGAATTTATCTGCCCGGACTGACCGACTACGTCTATCAAGTGCCATATCCAAAAACAGGTAGTGAGGAACTGCTCAACCGCGTGCTGGAAATACATCAGCGCGAAAAAATTGACGTGCTTATCCCAAACTACGACGCCGAGCTTTACACTTTTATGAAAGGACAGGAGGAACTGGAAAAACGCGGAATAAAAACTTTTTTGCCACGTCTGGAGACTTTTGAGGAACGACACAAGTCCAACCTGCCAGAATTTGGCAAGAAATACGGCATTCTGGTGCCACGCAGCAAAAATATTACCAGCTATCAGGATATTCTGGAAATAACAAAGGATTTTGATTTTCCTGTCCTGGTAAAAGGTAAATTCTACGATGCTTACATTGCTTACAACCTTGACCAAGTAATGAATTATTTTACAAAGATTTCCGCAAAATGGGGCTTGCCTGTTATTGTGCAGGAATTTGTCCGCGGAACCGAGGTAAACGTTGTTGCACTGGGCGACGGACAGGGCAACACCATTGGCGCTGTGCCCATGCGTAAAACCTATATCACTGACAAGGGAAAAGCCTGGGGCGGAATAACCCTTGCCGACGAAAAAATGCTGGAAATTACCCGCGACATTATCCGTAAAACCCGCTGGCGTGGTGGCATGGAACTGGAAATGATAAAAACCGACGACGGACGTTATTACATGATTGAAATCAATCCACGCCTGCCCGCATGGGTATATCTGGCTGTGGGAGCAGGACAAAACCTGCCCGAAGCTCTGGTAAAGCTCGCTCTGGGCGAAAAAGTTGAACCTATGACCGAATATAAAATCGGAACAATGTTTATACGCTATTCATGGGATATGATTGGAGACATCAGCCAGTTTGAATATCTGACAGTCAACGGGGAATATGACCCGCAAAAATTTGCAGGTTATTCCGACGAAAATCCTTTGATAAACGATAAATAACAAAATTTTCTAAAACTCAAAAATCTTGAACAATGGGAAAATTAATATATGAAAAACCAATAATCAGCAAAATTGTTATCACTAACAATAAATACGGAATGGTGCCACGCATACAAACCATTTCCGAAATTGATGGATTGAAAATCAAGGACTTGCTTAAACAATACGGTTCACCGCTTTATGTGGTATCCGAGCAAACTCTGGTAGATACTTTAAACCGCTTCAAAACAGCCTTTGAAACGCGTTATCCGAAAGTAGTATTTGCCTGGTCCTACAAGACAAACTATCTGGACGCTGTATGCCGTATATTTCACCGCCACGGCTGGTGGGCAGAGGTAGTATCCGGATTTGAATACGAAAAAGCACTGCAAAACGGAGTGGACGGAAAAAATATCATTTTCAACGGTCCATACAAGCCCGAGGCAGACCTTCGCCGCGCAGTGGAAAACGAAAGCCTTATTCACATTGACCACTTTGACGAACTTTACACCCTTATCCGCATGGCAGACAGCCTGCCCAAACGCCCACGCGTGGCTATACGCGTGAATATGGACACTGGAATTTATCCGCAATGGGACCGCTTTGGCTTTAACTACGATAATGGCGAGGCATGGCAGGCACTGACAAAAATTATGATTTCCGGAAAACTGGAACTGGTCGGACTGCATACGCACATCGGAACATACATTATGAGCCCTAATCCTTACGCCGTGGCTGTATCCAAACTGCTACGCCTTGCCTATGACCTGGAACAAAAGTTCGGACATAAAATTAAATACATTGACCTTGGCGGAGGCTTTGCTTCCAAAAACACTCTCAAAGGCGCATACCTGCCCGGAAAAGACACCTGTCCGAGCTTTGACGAATATGCCGAAAACATCACAAATGCCATTCTCAATTCCGAATATGCCGACCTGAACAACCTGCCCACGCTTGTGCTGGAAACAGGACGCGCACTGATTGACGACGCTGGCTATATTCTTGGCACTGTGGTGGCTAACAAACGCCTTGCCAACGGACGCCGTGCCATGATTATTGACATCGGACTGAACAACCTGTTTACGTCCTTCTGGTACAATCACGACATCCTGCCAGTGGACCCGCCCAGCGAGTTCACCGAGGACACCACTATTTACGGACCACTGTGTATGAACATTGACGTCATACACCCTGCAATACAATTTCCGCCAATGAACCCTGGCGACCACGTGGCAGTTATCCGCACTGGTGCATACAACATGACACAATGGCTACAATTCATTATGTATCGCCCCAACGTGGTATTGATTGACACGCAGGGCAAAACGCACATAATCCGCAAAAA
>CAZYSM010000109.1:0-2802 GCA_964649975.1 uncultured Bacteroidales bacterium
CAACGTAGTTCACGCACAAACGCGCTAATCCGCCCCTTATCCGCCTTTTCTTTGAGGTTCTTTGTCAATCTGAAATACTTGTCCTGCTGTGCAAGTCAGAGACTTGCAAGTTTGCATCCCACAAGTCAAAAGACTTGCAGAATGTAGGTGGAAACGTGCTGATAATAGCAATTTTCGTTCCTTGACAGGATTTATAAGGATTGATTCGGTAGCTCAGCTGGTTTAGAGCGTCTGATTTTTAATCAGAAGGTCGCAGGTTCGAGTCCTGCCCGGATCACAGGAAAGAACAGGCGGGTCGCAGGATTAGCGTTATCGCCTAACTCATAATTAGGAGGTTGCGGGTTCGAGCCCCGCCACTGCCCACATCTTTTGGGTAGTGTAGCTCAACTGGTAGAGTAAAAAACGCGCTAATCCGCTCCTTATCCGCCTTTTCTTTGTCGTTCTTTGTCAATCTGAAATACTTGTCCTGCTGTGCAAGTCAGAGACTTGCAAGTTTGCATCCCACAAGTCAAAAGACTTGCTGGGAATGTGGGGGGAGTTTAACAAGTCAAAAAGACTGGCGAATTTTTATCCCACAAGTCAAAACGGCTTGCGGGAATGGAGAACGGGAATGCGGATTAAATCAAAAAAATTATTTGTGGCTTTGCCACAAAATGCGTGAGGGATTGAAGCGGATATGAGGCGAAGGCGAGAGGTTTATAGCCCTTGCAGGCGGAGGCTGAGCGACGAGCGAAGCCCCACGCACTGCATTAGGGCTATACCACGAGCCGAGCCGAATATGAGCGAAAAGCCCGACCTGACGCCGTGATGATTTTATGTTTTTCGGAAAAATCTATTTGGAAATGTTAAAATATTATTTTCTGTTAATTTGAAAGTTTTTTTGCAACGGCGGAAGGACACGCCCAGAAAATAAAAAAAATAATACATAGGGTCACGGGATATTATCCCGTTCCTTATCCTCTCTCACTGCCACAGAGCAGACTGCGGAATTTATTTAGTTATTAACTTAAAATTTATTAGCGATGAGAAGAAGAGATGTATTTTCCCGCATCTATCAATTTATGGGTGTTGGGACGCCACAGACACAACCTGCACGCGGATATGAGGAACAACAAAAACGCAACCTTGCAGGTGGATATAGTTTTCTTGTGGCAGAGGAATTCAGGTTGAGGCGTTTCTTGCTTCTGGGAACAGAAGCAGGGTCTTACTATCAGTCGCCAGAAGCACTTACACGCGACAATGTTGCTTTTGTCAGCGAAATGATAAAACGCAACAGCGCAACTGTACTGGAAATAGTGCGTGACCACATCAAACGGCGTTGGTATCTGCGTCCTTATGCGATATTTTTCACTCTGGTATTGCTGACAGAAGCGGCTGAGCCTGAGGTGCGCAAAGGCGCGTGGGATGCTTTGCTGGAAGTGGCAACTACACCGTTTAACCTGTTCCGTATCCTTGGCTATATCAGGGCTGTGCGTGGAACAGGACGTAGTGTGCGGAAATTCATCCAGCGGTGGTATCTCTCGCGTGAAGCGGATAAACTGGCATATCAGCTGTTTAAATATCGTCAGCGTGACGGATGGAGCCACCGCGATGCATTGCTCATAGGACACGTAAAGGCTGAGGACGAGAAAGTAAACGCAATACTTCGCAACATCGTAGAAGTGAACAAAGGCAACAGAAAACTTACTGAAATAGACGAAGGATTGAGCCGTTTTACAGACGGATTGCGGGAACTCTACCGTGCCATAAATGTAAAAGAAAACGAGGAATACTTTACTTCGGACAATGATGCATCTGCGGAAAAAATTGCTAAAATCGTTGCAGAATACCGTCTGACATGGGACGTTGTGCCTACGGAATATCTGAACAGTCCTGTATTGTGGAAAACTCTGATAGACAACGGTTTGCTCCCTGTGGAAGCTGGATTGCGTCAGGTGGGAAGGTTGACAAAACTTGATATTAAGCGTAAATACGTAGATGCAGTGCTTGACAAAGTGGAGAAAAATCTGGAACGTTTCCGTTTCTATCAGATATTTTACGCGTATCTGGCATTGCGGAACGGCGACAAAAAAGTGCGTAAACGTCTGGAAAAATGGCTGGCAAGTTATTTTGAAAAGGTGTCAGGAACTGACAAATACCGCTTGCTGGTAGCAGTGGACAGCTCAGGAAGTATGACTTGGGGAACAAACGTAGGAACAAAAGAAGGCACCGTTTCAGCGTATCATTATGCTCTGGTATTTGCTGGCTATCTGGCAGCACGCTACGGAGCGGATTTTCTGGAATTTGACACACAACTGCACCGCATAGGCAAAGCTCCGAAAAACCTTGGAGAAGCACTTGAACGTAATCCTGACGGTGGCGGAACCGATGTTGCTCTGCCATTCAAATACGCTCTGGGAAAAAGGAAATACTACGACGCAATTGTAGTATTCACAGACTCAGAGACATGGGCAGGATGGTCGCATCCTATTGAGGTAATAGATGCCTATCGTAAGAAAGTTAATCCGAACTTGCTGGCAGTGAACGTTCCGCTGGTAGCTAACGAAAGCTCCTTTGTACCAGATCATCCGTTCAGTCTTGAACTGGCTGGTCCTGTACCAGAAATAGACCGCATAGTCTTTGGTTATCTGGACACAATACGCGAAAAAACAAAGTCTAACGCGAAAAAATAAAAAGGAGGTTTTCTAACCAATCCCTCCGCCAAAGCCAAAAGCCGAGGCGGGGGTTATTTATTTTTCACTCCACCAAAACCTTTGCTGTTCGCCAGAGGTTGGAGTGGTGCATGCGGATTTTTATCAGGTA
>CAZYSM010000110.1:0-2743 GCA_964649975.1 uncultured Bacteroidales bacterium
CGAAGTTGGGGATGTATAGGTCGCAATCCTTGTTGTGTGTGGAATCTGTGTCCTACTGAAAAGAATATATATTATGGGAAATATTTTCTCAACACAGTCGCAATCCTTGTTGTGTGTGGAATCTGTGTCCTACAGGTATTTTTACAAAAGCTTAATTTTCAACAACTTACAATTTAATTTTAAAACAATTTAACTTTTTAATAAAACTTTTTAACTTTTACTATTCAAAAAAATAGCACTAAAATTTTATATCAAATACACCTATTCAGCAGGTCAAAGAACCAAAAGTCATTATAAAGATAGTGAAAAAAATCTGGATTTGCAAATTTTTTATTTCCTTTTGTTATCAATATCTACAAAATCGTCACATAAAGCCATAAAATGAAACACCAAATAAAAAACAAACCAAAAGATAAAAACAAAATAATAACAATAGTGACAAAAAAATATACTTTTTAAATTATTAAGGCAGGTGCAAATTGCTAAAGCTAAAAAAATAATTCTATAAAAATAGACACAAATCTGTATTACAAAGGATTACAAAACAATCACAAAAAATTATCACAAAAAGAGAATGGAAATTAGAGAAAAAAGCAGATTTGGGGCAAATAAAAATTGTGCCAAAATATCAAATCTTAGACAAAAAAATGCGTTAGGGGGCGAAGCGGGTCAGCGGGCTGCCGCCGAAGGTAGTGCGGGCAGTCATAGCCGGGGCGAGCAGAGTAAGCCACGGCTATGACAATGATAATCAGCACAATAAAACAAGAAAAAGATTCAAAAAAGTTTTTGTATCATTTCACAGATAAACAGTTATCGCCCGCACCAGTGAGGCAAAGCCCGATGCGAGCGGAGCACCCGTGGCCTGACGTCCATAAGCAACCCCAATAGCCACAAAACAAACTGCGCCATTTACAAGAACTTATGCAACAAAGCAGGCAGGCCAACGCCCAAAAGAAAGAAAAAGAAAAAAATCATTAAATACACAATATATTGATTTACAAAGGAATACCCTAAAAAATTAACAGGACACCTTTAAGTTTAATATACAGGACTTTATACAAAAAACCCCCTTCCGCTTGAAAGCAGAAAGGGGGCCTATTAAAGCATCCTTAAAATCAATTGCGATTTGACAAAATGGCCAGCAGACGTAAAATTTCAATATACAACCATATCAGAGTGACCATCAGGCCAAAAGCAGCATACCATTCCAGTTGTTTAGGTGCTCCCTGGGCAGATCCCTGCTCTATCATATTGAAATCCAGGACGAAATTGAGAGCAGCGATAGCTACAATAAACAGCTGAATACCAATGCCCCATCCGCCAAGTGCCTCGGTTCCGATGTTGATATGGAAAAAGCTCAAGATAATGGCAATAAGGTAATAAACAGCAATCCCACCAGTAGCCACGATAAGCCATTTAACAAATCCCGGAGTAGCCCTGAGCACACCCAAACGATAAAGGAACAACACAGTGAACATCACACCAAAAGTAAGCAAAACAGCCTTGATGACAATTCCATGAAAAGCAGCATTGAAAATAAATGAGATGTAACCGAGGAAAAGTCCCTCAAAAGCAGCGTAAAGGGGGCCAGTGATATGCGCCCAGTCCATCTTGAAAACCGTAATCATACCGGTAATGAGTCCCCCGATAACACCTACCCAAACCAATCCAGCGCCACGGCCAACCATAGCCAGTTTCCAGGAAAAAATAGCAGTGAAAAAAGTAATCAGAGCCAGCAAAATAGCCTTGTTAACCGTGCTGCCAATAGTCATAACCTCCTGCGTAGCACCAGCAGTAGCATCCTTGAAAAGAGCACTATTAAAAACAGGATTAGAAGTTCTGTCCAGTCTCATAGTTATTTAATTTTAAAATTTAGAGCATAAATGAAAAAAGCCGTGGAGATAAATTCGCTACCAAAATATCCTGCCCTATTACCGAAACGGAACAGGGCACCGGACGGCAACGAACCATCCTCCCGTTGTAAAGATAATAATTTTTGCATTAGCATATCAAAATTTAAATTCATCATTTTAGATAAAATCACACTTTGTGCCAGAGCTATTGGCTGACAAGATGTCGGTTGCAAATACGATGAAATATCCTGAAACCTACTAATTATTAACTGGCTAAAGTTATGGTCTATTAATGCCAATCTGGCAAGGAAAAATAAAAAAGTGCGCGGGTCGTGATAATAACGCGTTCCACTGCGGAACCTGCCAGAAATCAAATGATTACGAATAAACTCTAAATTCCCAGTTAAATCCTTTTGCCGGTGTAACAAACAAGCCAGCACCTGGGCATTGACAGCCACTACAGGATCAAAATGATTTTTCCGGCTGGTATCAAGCCATACCTGCACAACTCCATCACGGGAATAACGGACAATCTCATCCATGACCAGATGCGCCTGCTGAGTAACAGGATACCCTTCGGATAATAATAAGCTGTAAATGAAAGAATTAGTGTCGGTATCGGGCGGATAATCCATATCAGGCGAAAAAGTAAAAAGTAAATGCTTATCCGTCAGAGAGAAAAAATTATCAAGAAGCCGTTTTTTCAACCTGCCATGTGGTAAAAGATAAGTAATAACAGCCGTGGAAAAATAATCATATAACCTCCTCTGAGGCCTGGAAATAGCCGGGTCAGAAGCAATAAAGACAGGATAAAGATTATTAGGATGCAAAGAATTCTCAAGAAAAGATAAAGCCCTGACAGCAGCTTGATGCATAGTTTTTTGTACAAA
>CAZYSM010000111.1:0-2582 GCA_964649975.1 uncultured Bacteroidales bacterium
CCGCAGGTCTTTTGACTTGTGGGAAGGAAATTTGCAGGTCTTTTGACCTGCACAGCAGACGAAAGTCTGCTTTTTTTGTATCTCACCAGATAAAACTCTGGCGATAATGTTCTAAGATTGATTTTTTATTATTCGCGTCCATTTGTGTTATTCGTGGCAGAAAAGCCAAATCTGCCGTATAATGTTTTTAATCATTAGCAAAATACGGATATTTTTTTATCTTTGATAGCAAAAACATAGGTAGGGTTAATGACAAAGGACGAATTACAGACTATTGCCAGGGAAGTAAAGGATTTTGAGCAACGGGTAAACAGCCTGGAAAAATCCGCATGGTGGAAGCGGATTTTTTCTTTGTCTCGTGCCAGGAAACGTTTGCAAGAAAAACAGGCGGATCTGGACAGGGATCTTAGAAAATGGTTGGAGAAGAATAACGAGGAATTCGCACAGCTGGCGCAGGAAAACCTTAAACTGCTTGAACGTCAGGAGGTTATCTATAAAGTTAAAACGCTTCAATACAGCCCTGTCGGAACATATTCCGCTTATTTTCGTGGTAAGCTTTTCCCGGACGGATATGCGCATCTGGAACTCAGCAGGACAAATATTGCTGTTTATCCTTTGTCTAAGTATGATTTTGTGAGCAAGTTCCTTGGGCATATTGACTATCTCGGTAATATAGAACTTAAACCTGTGAAAATACAGTCCTCATTTGCTTTTTCCCGCCCCCGTTTTTATCGGGGATATGTAAATGACAAAGGCGTGATGGTGCTCACCGTGAACAGACGGGATATTGAAATGGTCAGCGGCCATGTAGTAATGGGCGGACTGATAGGCTTGCACTTTGACCAGGATGAAAAATTACGTCGTTTCTTTGATAACCGTAAACGCCTTCTGGACATCATCACCACCACCAAACAGCAGCTGCTTGAAAACATACAAACACAATAAAAAATCCACAGAATTATGGCACTTGATATTTTTGATTTTATGCGCACAACCAATAATTACGAGCTAACCTTTTACGAGGAGCCGTCGGTATCGTTGCGCGCCATAATAGCCATTAACAACACTGTGCTTGGTCCGGTGCTGGCCAGCACAAAGATTTTTGATTTCGGGGATGTTGACCGTGCCACGCAGGTGGCTCTGCGAATGGCTTATTACAACACTTTCCGTTCTGCGTTGTTGCGTAGGCCTTTTGGCGGGGGCAGCATTGTCCTGTGCGGAGACCCACGCAAGGTCAAGAATGAGTTTTTCCTTCGCGCTCTGGGTATTTATATTAACAAGTTTGGCGGAAACCTGTTCATTGCCCGCAGTGCTGACCTCACGGACGAGGATATGAAGTATTTGTTGCGTGAGACCGAGTTTGTGCTGGGCGCTGACGAGGAATATCTGATGAATGATCTCACCCCATCCAAGGCTACGGCATTGGGCATTATCAATGGTATCCGTGCCGCTGTTAAACATAAATTCGGACGTGATGAGATTTCCGGCCTCACCTTTGTCGTCCAGGGGATTGACGGTGTTGGCTATTACATTGTGGAGCAACTCCTGCAAAATCAGGATGTTAACGTGATTATCACCGACCGTGTTTACGACCGTATCAAGGCTATCCAGGACCGCGTGCCTGAGGTCAAGGTTGTGCGTCCGGGCGAGATTTACAAGCAGGCTTGTGATGTGTTCATCAGCTGCACTTTTGACAATGCCATTTCCGGCGAGGAGGCTAAGCAGCTCAATACCAAGATTTTGACCAGTAGTGTGAATAATGTTGTTTATTCTGCTGAGGTTGAGCAGCTTCTGGCTGATCGTGGCATTCTCCATATTCCGGGGTATGTTGTCAATGGTGGCGAAATTATCCTCTTTGACAATGAGTTGAGCGGTCTGGGACCTGATGTGACGCAGAACCAGCTTGGAGATATTTATAACATCACGCTTGATTTGTTGCGTCAGGCTCAGGATCAGAAGAAGACAGTCAACGAGGTGGCTATTGCCACGGCATCGGCATATATTGAGAACATTGCAGCAATAAAGAAGCTGCGTTAATCTGTTGTTTTTCAGGTTCTTTGTTTTATTGTTTTGGGCGTTCCCCTCGGCCTGTGGCCTCGGGTCGGTCTACGGCTGCGGCTTCACCTGGCTTCGTCTCACACCGGCAGGGCATTGATATTGATTGATATTGTTTTTGTGCTTGGGGCTATTTTTATTGGCAGAGGTGGGGGGATGGACGGTAATTTCATAACGGCTGGCAGTGGCTTACTCTGATCGCCCTGCCAGCCGTGCCGCTGTGGCCTCAGCCACGGATCATCCTCCGCCTCCGCCCTAACGCAGGGTAAAAAAGCGTGGTAGATGACATAAAACCAAGCCTGTCAGATATGACGCAGCTCCTCCTTAGAAAAGGAGGCCGGGAGGATTGATAATTTATTCGTGGGTATTTTGTCGGCAGCCACAAATCCAGTCCTTAGGACGACGCAGAATAGCCCACGGTTTCAACCGTGGAGAGCAAGGACGGCACAAAAGATAATGTCACGAATGCACGAATGGGTTTTTATTGTGGCGAGAGCCACAAAATTAGTCCGTCAGGACGGCGTAAG
>CAZYSM010000112.1:0-2500 GCA_964649975.1 uncultured Bacteroidales bacterium
AAAAAATTTCCCTTACGCCCGTGGGTTCACGTATCATAGATAAATCGGTGCCGACAGGCATACCGGCTCAGCAAAGCCTAATGAAATGAATTTGTTTAATATCAATATGTTTTAGGATAAGACTGCTATTTTAATGCAAATTTTTCCCTCGCCCTGCGGGCTCGTGTTTCATATATAAATCGTGAAACGTCTATACGTCGTCCCGCTCCGCGGGACTGATATTTTGGCGTGCCCGACACCCCCCATAAATAAATTTATGGGTTAACCCTGCGTCGTTTTGCTCCGCTCCCATAAATAATAAATTTATGGGCTAATTCTGCGTCGTTTTGCTCCGCAAAACTCTTTTTGCCGCAAGGCAAAAACCAAATCCCATTAGGGATGACGCATATTTAGCCCATGGTTTCAACCGTGGAAAACGGGCGCCAGCCCGTAAAAAATCCCGCCAGGGATGACGCAGCGTAATCCATAGGCAGACTTCCGTCTGCCAAGTTTCGTTTTCCCACCAGAGAAAACTCTGGCGGGAATGTTCTAATATTGATTATTTTATCCGTGCCCATTGGTGTTATTCGTGGCTAATTCAAATGCCACTAATGCACGAATGACATCAAAAAACCGCAAACGTTTGCTCCTTTTTATGACAATATATTTATAATGTGTTAATTTTTTATCTAATTTTATTCAGCGGAAAAATGAGAAAATTACGATTATGAAAAAGCCTAAATTGAGTTTCTGGCAAATCTGGAATATGAGCTTTGGATTTTTCGGTATACAATTCGGATTTGCCCTGCAGAATGCCAATGTCAGCCGTATATTTGAAACCCTTGGCGCACGGATAGAAAGCATACCTATACTATGGGTAGCTGCCCCCGTTACAGGATTGATTATCCAGCCCATTATCGGACACCTGAGCGACCGCACCTGGACGCGTCTGGGCCGTCGTCGGCCTTACTTCCTTGTAGGGGCTATACTGGCTTCCCTGGCACTCATTGCCATGCCTAACTCCCCTGCTCTGTGGGTAGCAGCCGGAATGCTCTGGATAATGGATGCTTCCATTAATATCTCTATGGAACCGTTCCGTGCTTTTGTCGGTGATATGCTTCCGGATGAACAACGCACCGTTGGTTTTTCTATGCAAAGCTTTTTTATAGGAACGGGCGCTGTTATCGCTTCTGCTCTTCCCTATCTGCTTACAGCTCTGGGCGTACCAAACACAGCTCCCGAAGGACACATACCAATGTCCGTAAAACTGTCATTTTATATCGGCGCAGCAGTCTTCTTTGGATCTGTAGCCTGGACAGTGTTTACCACAAAGGAGTATTCTCCGGAGGAACTGGCTGAGTTTGAGGATTCGGACTATAAAGTCTCGCCAAAAGAGGAAATTAAAGACTTCCCGAAAGAAATCCGCCATTCGCTAATCATTGGTATTGTCTCACTCATACTGGGCATTATTACCAGCATCATTCTTTACCATGCCGGAGCCGAAGGCGAGGTTTATATTTTTGCTTTTGGTCTGATTGTCTTTGCCCTGCTGGAATTCATAACAGCACTTTATCTGAAATATAAAAACACTAACGGTTTTGTGCAAATAATGACGGATTTAAACAATATGCCCAGAACTATGCAAGAGCTGGCAGTGGTACAATTTTTCTCCTGGTTTGCACTGTTTGCCATGTGGATTTATACCACTCCAGCAGTAGCTCGTCATGTATTTCATGCTTTTGACCCGGCTTCAGCAGAGTTCCAGGCTGCCGGCAACTGGGTAGGTATTGCTTTTGCCGTATATAACGGATTTGCAGCTATATTTGCCTTCTTTATAATGTGGATAGCACGCAAGACCAACCGTAAGATTACACACGCCATTGCCCTGACTGTGGGGGCAATAAGTCTGATTTCCATCTATTTCATCCACGACAAATACACACTATTGTTACCGTTTGTGGGCATTGGTCTGGTATGGGCCAGTATCCTGGCTATGCCTTATGCTATCCTCACAGGTGCCCTGCCTGCTAATAAGATGGGTACATACATGGGAATATTTAACTTTTTTATTGTTATTCCGCAAATACTGGCAGCCAGTATCCTGGGTTTCCTGGTCAAACACGTGTTTAATGAGCAGCCAATCTATGCCCTGGTACTGGGCGGAATTTCATTCTTTATCGCTGCAATAGCTGTTTTATTCGTGGAAGATAAACTCAAACACTGATTAGCAATGATTAAAGGATGCATATTTGACCTGGACGGCGTTATCGTGGACACTGCAAAATTCCATTATCAGGCATGGAAAGAACTTGCCAGAGATCTGGGCTTTGACTTCACGGAAAAAGACAATGAACGTCTCAAAGGCGTTAGCCGTATGCGTTCACTGGAAATCCTCCTTGAAATAGGCGGAATACAAGCTGATGAACAGGAAAAACAACGTCTGGCAGACAGGAAAAACCGACGCTACCGTGAGTTGATTAACACCCTTACACCTGCGGACATTCTGCCAGGTGTGATGGAC